>NZ_JAABLQ010000002.1:0-300000 GCF_009915765.1 Pannonibacter sp. XCT-53 | reverse complement strand
GTGAGTTCGGACGTGGTTTCCGGCTTCGGAACATAATCGGCCGCCCCGAGGGTCAGCGCCCGCAGCGAGATGTCGGCGTTGCGCCGCGTCAGGGTCGAGGCCATGACGACGACGAGGTCCCGCTTCTTGGCCAGCATCAGCGGCAGGGCCGTCATGCCATCCATTTCGGGCATCTCGATGTCGAGGACGACGACATCCGGATTGGAGCGCAGGATATCATCGACGGCGAGCTTGCCGTTGCGATGAGAGGCCACAACGGCAAGGGCCGGATCGGCGTCGAGCCAGCGGCCGAGAAGGCCACGGATGACGACGGCGTCATCGACGACCATAACGCGGATCGGATCCGTGTTCGGCGTCGAGCCGGTGCTGGGGTTCAATTGTGCAAATGCCATGTGGCTACCCGATCAGAGGGGGTCAGATGAGGCCGACTTCCTGGAACTTCGCTTCGACGATTTCCCGGTCAAACGGCTTCATGATGTATTCGTTGGCCCCCGCGCGGATGGCGCGGGCAATGTGTGCCACATCGTTCTCGGTCGTGCAGAACACGACCACCGGCTTCTCGCCGCCGGGCTCGCGCCGCAGGCTGGTCAGGAACTCCAGGCCGTCCATGACGGGCATGTTCCAGTCGAGAAGGATCGCGTCCGGCATGTGCTTGCGACAGGCGTCGAGCGCCTGCTGACCGTCTTCGGCCTCGGTGATCTCGAACTGCAGGTCCTCAAGGATCCGGCGGGCGACTTTGCGGATGACGCTGGAGTCATCCACCACGAGACACTGCTTCATCTCTTTCATCTCCACTTTGCTGGGGCAAGCTGTCCCGATGGCCTCACGCGGCCATCGGTTCGCTCATCATCGCCCCGAGCAGGCGGTCCACGTCGAGGATCACCATCAGGCGGCCATCCAGGCGGTGCACGCCGGCCGAGATCTCGGCCCAGCGCTTGTCGAGGTTCTGCGGATTGGGTTCGGCCGTCTTCGCCGACAGGGTCAGGACCTCGCCAACGGTATCGATCACCAGCCCGTAGGATTCGTGCTTGTACTCGATGCCGACGGCCATCATCTGGCCGTCCTGGCGCGGCGGCAGGTGCAGCCGGCGGCGCATGTCGATCGCGGTGACGATGCGACCGCGCAGGTTCAGCACACCGGCCACTTCCGGCGCGGAGAGCGGCACGCGGGTGACGCTTTCGGGAACGAAGACGTCATGCACCTGCGAGATGGGAAGACCGAACAGCTGGCCACCGATGACGACGGTGACGTACTGGATCATGTCGCTGCCAGAGGCGACGCTATGCTCCAAGGCACTCATGCGGCAACTCCCATTTCACCCGAGAACACATCCTTGAGAGCGGCGATCAGACCCGGACGGTCGAACTTCGCCACATAGTCGTCGAAGCCTGCCTGACGGCCGCGTTCGATCGAGGCCGGCGTGACCATGGCCGAGAGGGCCAGGATCGGCAGCTTGCGGAAGCGCGGGTCGCGGCGCAGGGCTTCGCAGAACTCGAAACCGTTGACGCGCGGCATCTCGATGTCGCTGACCACGGCCTGGAACTCGATGCCGCGTTCCAGCAGTTCAAACGCTTCATCCGGCCCGTTGCAGGTGGTCACATCGTAGCCGGCCGCCTTCAGCACTGGCGTCAGCATGTTGCGGAAGAAGGGCGAGTCGTCGACGAAGAGGATCTTCTTCGTCAGCGAGCGGATGTCCATCTCCTTGCGCATGAACCAGTCCTCGAAGGCCTGCGGCAGGTAGTAGCCGAGATCGAGGATTTCCGTCGCGCGCTCCTTGATGACCGCCGAGCCGAGAATGCCCGGACGCTCGGAGCCCACTTCGATGTTGAGCCGGTCCTCGACGATGTCGACGATCTCGTCAACGACGAGGCCCATGGAGCGGCCGCTGTCGGAGAAGACCAGCATCGGCTGGGTGCCCTCGAGCTTGTGATGGTCGCCTTCGTTGACATAGACCAGCGGCATCAGCGAGCCGCGGTACTGGACCAGATCGCGGCCGTTGGAGCGCTCGATCTTCGACACCTCGAATTCCTCGAGACGCGTGACCAGCGACAGCGGCACGGCCTTGGGCTCGGGTGCACCGGCGCGGAACAGCAGCAGCGAGATCGGCTTCTGGCCGTCGGCAGCGTTGCGGCGGGCATCCTCGCTCTCTTCCTCGACCTGATCGGCCACGGCGCTCGAGGCGCTGGAGGCCATGGCGGAGGCGATGCCGTTCGGATCGATGATCATGATCACCGAGCCATCACCCAGGATGGTGTTGCCCGAGAACATGGTCAGGTTGCGCAGCATCGAGGACATCGGCTTGACCACGATTTCCTCGGTGTGGAACACGCCATCGACGACGACACCGAAGGTCTGGCTGCCGACCTGCATGACGACGATGAAGCCATTGTCGTCGTTGATCGCGTTCTGCGCGTTGTCGCCCTCGTAGATGCCGAGCAGCTGCGACAGGTGCAGCAGCGGCAGGAGCTTGTTGCGCAGACGCAGGACCGGCGTGTCCTTGATGCGTTCGATGCGATGTTCCGAGTTGGTCTGCACGCGGACCAGCTCGACCACCGACAGCTGCGGGATGGCAAAGCGGTCGCCGCTGGCCTCGACGATCAGCGTCGACACGATGGCCAGCGTCAGCGGGATCTTGATGACGAAGGTCGTGCCCTTGCCGGCCACCGAGCGCAGGTCGACGGTGCCGCCGATCAGCTCGATGTTGTTGCGCACCACATCCATGCCAACCCCGCGGCCGGACACGGAGGTGACGGCGGCGGCGGTGGAGAAGCCGGCTGCGAAGATGAACTTGTGGATCTGCGCATCGGTCATCTTCTCGAGCTCGTTCTCGGTCGCCAGACCGCGCTCGACTGCCTTTGCCTTGATCTTCTCGACGTCCAGGCCGCGCCCGTCGTCCTTCACCTCGATGATGATGTGGCCACCCTCGTGATAGGCGGACAGGGTGATGATGCCCTTTTCCGGCTTGCCGGCGGCGCGACGGGCGGCCGGCATCTCGAGGCCATGGTCAGCGGAGTTGCGGACCATGTGGGTCAGCGGATCCTTGATCATTTCAAGGACCTGACGGTCGAGTTCCGTCTCGGCGCCGATCATTTCGAGTTCGATCGGCTTTTCCAGTTCCTGGCTGAGGTCACGCACGATGCGCGGCAGCTTCTGCCAGGCGTTGCCGATCGGCTGCATGCGGGTCTTCATGACGCCTTCCTGCAGCTCGGCCGTCACGTTGGACAGACGCTGCAGCGGCACCTTGAATTCGCTGTCTTCATGACGGCGCACGATTTCCAGGAGCTGGTTGCGGGTCAGCACCAGCTCGGACACCATGGTCATCAGGTGTTCGAGGGTTTCGACGGCGACGCGGATGGACTGGTTGGAGACACCGCCACCGGCAGCTGCCTTCTTGTCGGCCTTGTCGTCGATGTCGTCATCCTTCGGCGCAACGGCAGCCGCGCGAGGGGCAGCCTTCTGGGCCTTCGGAGCCGGAGCTTCGGCCACGACTTCGACCGGAGCGGCCACCTCGACCTCGATCTCGGTCTCGCGGAAGGCGCGCTCGAGTTCGTCGAGGGACACTTCGCCGGGACGCAGGGCGCGCTCGAGGGTCTGTTCGGGAAGCTTGATCTCCGGTTCGGCAACCACGGGGGCCGGTGCGGGAGCAGCCGCCTTGACGGGCGCGGCGGCAGGCATCTCCGCGCTCATCGACATGCGTTCCAGCTCGGAAATCAGGTCGCTGTCGTCGCCCTGAGGCTCTTCACCCTCGGCAGCCTCGAGATCCGCGAGGATCTCCTTGATGCGGTCGATGGAGTTGAGGATCAGCGACACCGCTTCCGGGGTCACCGGCACGCCATCGCGGAACTTGCCCATCAGGGTTTCGGCGGCATGTGCAATGCCTTCAAGCCGCGGCAGGCCCAGGAAACCGCAGGTCCCCTTGATCGTGTGCACCAGCCGGAAAATGTTGTCCAGAATGGTGGCGTTGTTCGGCTCCTGCTCGAACTTGACGAGCTCTACGTCGACAACATCGAGACTTTCGCTGGTCTCGGTCAGAAATTCTCTGAGGAGGTCGTCCATGGCCTGCACTCACCCGACGTGTTACTGGTTCCGCGCCCCCCGAGGGACGGCTGGACCGGGATGTCCATGGGTGAGAGGTTGGCCTCAAACAGTTAAGATAGGCTGAAACAAACAGGGACCCGTCAGGCTGTTTTTGTCATGCTTGACGTGCGGTAAGCCTGACGACGTCCTCGTCTTTCACAAGCTCAAGCCGCAGGCCGCATTCACGGGCAAGCAAAAGCGTGTAGATCGGCTGAACAGAATGCGCATCCACGCGCTCCGGTTCTTCACCGCTCAGGGTGGCCTGCATGCCCAGCGGAATCCGCGGATTTACGCCCTTTGCCTCGAGTTCAAAGTTCGGCTTGCCCGGCTCTCCGGTCATGCGGATGGTAATCTCGCCGCCGCGCGGAACACACTGGTTTGCGATCAGCAGCAAGTTTAGCAGAAGCTTAACCAAGTTCTTCGGCATCAGGTGCCGGTCGACCTGCCAGTTGAGATTTGGCTTCTCGTTCTCCATCAGCGCCGTCGCGACCGACTGCGCATCGCCGAGATCGATCTCCGCACCGGCTGACCCGGCCGCCCCGAAGGCGAGGCGCGCGAACTGCAGCTTGGCGGAGGCCTGCCGCGCGCTCTTGCGGATGAGGTCCATCGCAAACTCGCGCATCTCGCCGTTGCTGTCCTCGTCCAGCACCTCAAGCCCGTTGATGATGGCCCCGACCGGCGAGATGATGTCGTGGCAGATCCGGCTGGAGACCAGCGCCGACAGGTCGAGCGAGGAAAGGTCTTTGAGTTCGGACATGCGGGTCAGTCTCCGGGTCTGGCCAGGCCGTGGGTGATTCGCTGCTGCGGTGCAAAGGGTTACACAGCGGCGTCGCGCCTGCCAAGCGCGGCGGCCTCACGGCCGCGGCACACAGCCGGTTTTTGCGGCATTTGCCTGTGCATCGGCGAGGGCCGTCTCGAACTCGACAAGAAAGAGAAACCGGTTGACCTGGGTATGGAAGAAGTAGAGCCGGTTGTCGAGAATGGCAAAGATCGCCGGGTTGCCTGCGGTCGCATAGCCCTCGGCCAGCGCATAGGCTCCGCACCCCGTGAACTGTGGCGCATAGACTTCCGGAGCCTTCTCGAAGGCGGCCCGGTTGCCTTCATTGACGAAGAGCCAGCGGGCGCCCTTCCACATGTACTCCAGCCGGGTCTCCCCCATCCGCGGCCGCCCGTCGACGAAAAAGGCAACCGGATCAAAGCCTCCGATGGCATAGCCGGTGATCGGATCGGCCAGGAAGTAGGCCGGGCGCGCCAGCGCGCCGGGCGCGGCGACGGCGACGAGAAGCAGGCCAAGCAGCGGTCCGGCCAGAAGCCGCCGCGACCGGCCCGTCGCGGCCCGCAGCCCCGCGACGCCCGCCCGCCGGCGAAGCCACAGCTTGGTCAGAATTCGACTACACTCTGCCATTGATTCGGGGTCCGGGAATCCCGCAACCGGGCGATTCGCTTGATCCTGACCCTATCATGCCTGGCCAGGCAGGGCACAGACCCCGGATGGAGGTCCGGACGACGGGCCCCTGACAGGACTGGTCAGGACAGGACAGGACTGGTCAGGTCAGGGTCAGGCCGGAACAAGTCGCGTCCGGCAGCGTTGGGCATCCGAGGACCCCGACGGATGGCGGCGTGGCCGAAGTCCGGGGCACCCGAGTGGAGTGGACGACACCGCGAAGAGACCGTCTGCGCGCCGAGAGGAGACTTGCAAGGATGAGCCATCTGTACAGCCGGAAGACCGGGCATGTCGCGGACCGCCGCGCACATGTCCCGATGTGGAGCCTGGCGCTGCTCGCGCTGGTGCTGGTGCTCGGCCTCGGCCGGACACCCGCTGCAGCCCAGTCGAACGCGCCCGGCAGCAGCAACTACACCCAGCAGGAAATCGTCGATGCGGGTCACCGCTTCTTCGGCAATGTCTCCGGCGGGCTCGCCTCCGTCATCGAGAACGCCTTCAAGAGCTACGGCGAGCCGAACGGCTACATCCTGGGCGAGGAGGGATCGGGCGCCCTGATCGCCGGTGCTCGCTTTGGCGAGGGCGACCTGTTCACCCGCAATGCCGGCAACCACAAGGTCTTCTGGCAAGGCCCCTCGATTGGCTGGGACTTCGGCGGCGACGGAGCCCGGGTCATGATGCTGATCTACAACCTGCCGAATGTCGAGGCGATGTACCAGCGCTTCGCCGGCGTGAACGGATCGGCCTATCTGATCGGCGGCTTCGGCATGACGGTGCTGAACAACAACAACATCCTCGTCGTGCCCGTGAAGGCAGGCGTCGGGGCACGGCTCGGGCTCAACATCGGCTATCTGAAGTTCACCCAGCAACCGACCTGGAATCCGTTCTGAACCGGCGCGTGACCCGGCTGCAGCGGACGGCGGGATCCCCGAAGATTTTGCCCGGCGCGCCCCTTGGCCTTGCCCATGCCCTCGGGTAATCATGGGAGAGGCCGAAACGGCACCCGGATGGCATGCGGCATGTGGTCCGTGCGGATGGTCCGGACCATGGCCCTGACGAGCCGGCGAGGCAGCGCGTGATCGAAGCGGCGATGTATGCATTCCTGGGGTTTCTGGCAGCCGGACTGCTGGCGCTCCTGCTTCTTCCCGCGGTCTGGGGCCGGGCGGTGCGCCTGACGCGCGAGGCCGTGCTGGCGACGCATCCCTCCACTTACCGGGAAGTGAAGGCGGCGCAGGATGCCTTGCGCGCCGAAGCAGCCCTCACCCACCGGCGGCTGGAGCGCGAACTGGACCGGCTCAAGACGCAGAACGCGCAACTGCGGGCCGAGACCGGCCGCAACCTGCCGGAGCGGCTGCAGATGCAGAAGGACCGGGCGGAGCTGTCCGAGCACCGGCGCGAGGTCGACGCCCTGCTGGCGGCGCAGACCGAGGAAAACACGCATCTGCGGGAAGATCTTGCCATCGCCCGCAGCGAAGCGCGGGAGCTGGCCCTGGCGCTCGAGCAGCGCAAGGCGGAAGTGACCGAGCTGCGGCAGCTGCTGGAGTCCCGCAAGGGCACCAGCTCCGACCCTCTGGCGGCCGTGACGATCTCGGCCCTGGAGGCACAGATCGTCAGCCTGCAGCGTCAGCTCGCCCTGCGCGTCGCAGCTCCGGAGCAGAAGTCGCAGGCCGCCGAGGCCCTCGCCGCTCAGGTTCATCCCGACGCGGACGCGGTCGCCTTGCGCAAGACCGTCGCGCGGCTCGAGACCGAGCTGATGGACAAGGAGGCCGACTTCATCGCCGCGCAGGCGGATGTCGCGCGCCTGACCCTGCAGCTTGATCTGGCGGGCGGCCTGCCGGACGGCCTCGTTGCCCGCCTCGACCAGGACCTCAAGGAGATCGCGCGGGACAATGCCCGCCTCGCCGCCCGTGCCGCGGCCCAGGACCGGGCCCTGACCCGCACCCGGGCGGAGATCGGGCGCTTGCGCCAGGAACTCGCCTCGAGCCCGGCCGTTACAGCGCTGCGCGATGACCTCAAGCAGCTTGCCGCAAGGGTCGTCGCGGGGGACCGTCCGGATGCGATGGCGGGCGACCCGCCGGCTGCCAAGGCAAAGGCACCGCGTCAGCGCAAGGCAGCGACAAAGGCCAGCGCGTCCGAACTGCCGCCACCGGCCACGCCCGCAGCGGCCGCGAGACTGTCGGCCGTCGAGATCGCCGGGCGGATCGTCCGGGCAAGCGCCGCCGCCCGCGAGGCCCTGGCGCAAACGACCCCGCCGGCCGCCACCCAGCCGAGACCGAGCGAGCGCACACCAGAGCGCCCGGCCGGTGACAGTGCGCCCGATCCGGACGCCGCCCAGGCAGCCCAGGCGGCCCAGACTACCCAGGCGGTCCAGACGCCGAGCCCGGCGCAGACGGCCGGCAGCAGCAAGCCGCCGCGCGGCACGGATCCGAGAAAGAAGGTCGTGGCCTGATCACGGATCACCTGATCACGCACCAGATGTCGCAGGTGTCCGAAGGGGCCGGATCCCGACAGGGCTCGTGCGGGGGCAATGCCGCCGCCGCGCAGACACGGGCAATGCCCGGGCGAAGCTGACGAGAGATCGGCAGCCGGCCGAAAAGCCCTTGAATTTTGGGGAAAGTTGGTACTCCCAAGGGGAATCGAACCCCTGTTTCCGCCGTGAGAGGGCGGCGTCCTGACCGCTAGACGATGGGAGCGTCCAAGGCGAAACAGTGTCTGTCTCGCTGCGAGAACCGCGATATAGGGGGTTCGCCGGACAATGGCAAGCGGTTTTTCCGGCAAAGCACCCGGCACGTCACCCGACACAACATCTCGCCGCCCCCTTTCGCCCCGCCGCGATCACAAGGGCACGACACCGACCAGTGCCGCGGAGGCGGGCTGTCCCTGAGCCCCTGCCGGGGACCCGGCAGGGCTGGCGCGGGCCTGTGTCCAGACCAGCATTCAGGTTGGCGGTCAGGCTGGCTTCAGGGCCTTCGCTCAGGGCTGCGTCAGCACCGTCCGTCCGAGCACCTGGCCGGTTGCCGCGTCGACACGGACCAGCACCTGCCGCGCATCCTCGCGGGCGAGGAAATAGATCACCCCGTTCTCGACCCCGAGGCCCTCCACCGGTCCCGGCACGCCAAGCGACAGGGTTTCCGGCCATTGCCCCTCCGCCGGCTTGCCGGCAGAATTGACCTTGTAGACGATTGCTGCCATGAGGGCGGCGATCCCGGCGACCATGATCAGGGTCGAACCGGTGACAAGCCGGCGCAGGCGCGTCTGGACGCGCAGCACTGCAGGATCCAGCGGCGCTTCCTCTTCGGCACCGGGATCGCGATCATCAGGGGCAGACTTGGTCATGACAGACAGAACTCCAGCACGGCCGACGTTTGACGACGAAGGCGACGACGCACTCGGCGGCTTCGTAGCGGGACCGGACGATGCGGGCAAGCGCCTCGACGCGGTTTTGGCCGCGCATCTTGAAGGCCTGAGCCGAAACAGGCTGCAGGCCCTGATCAAGGCCGGCGAAGTCAGCGTCAACGAGCGGACCGTGACCGAGCCCAAGCACAAGGTGCATGAAGGCGACACGCTTGCCCTGACCCTGCCCGAACCGGAAGATCCGGAGCCGAAGGGCGAGAACATCCCGCTCGACATCGTCTATGAGGATGACGCCCTGATCGTGATCGACAAGCCTGCCGGCCTCGTCGTGCACCCGGGGGCCGGAAACTGGACCGGCACGCTGGTCAACGCGCTGATCCACCATTGTGGCGACAGCCTGTCCGGCATCGGCGGCGTCCGGCGTCCCGGCATCGTGCACCGGCTGGACAAGGATACGTCCGGGCTGCTTGTGGTCGCCAAGACCGATGTGGCGCATCAGGGCCTGTCCGAGCAGTTCGCCGATCACGGCCGGACCGGCCCGCTGGAGCGGTCCTACCAGGCGCTGGTCTGGGGGGCCCCGTCCGGCCTGCGCGGCACGATTGACGCCAATCTGGCGCGATCGGAGGCGAACCGGCAGAAGATCAACGTGGTGCGCAGCGGCGGCCGCCATGCAGTGACTCACTGGCAGGTGCAGGAGCGTTTCGGCCCGGCCGACCAGCCCCCGCTGGCGGCCCTTGTCGAATGCATGCTCGAGACCGGCCGGACGCACCAGATCCGCGTGCACATGGCCCATATCGGGCTGCCTCTGATCGGCGACCATGTCTACGGAGCCGGCTTCAAGACCAAGGCGAACCCGCTGCCGGAACCCCTGCGCAGCACGGTCACCACCTTCCCCCGCCAGGCGCTGCATGCCGGCCTGCTCGCCTTCGAGCATCCGGTCACCGGCGAGACCATGACCTTCGAGAGTCCGGTGCCGGAGGACTTCAAGGCGCTACTTGAAGCATTACGAAAATTTTAGGTCGGTCCGGCCGCGCAGGTCCTGTAATTGACGCAATGCTGCTTATATCCTGTCCGTCAGCGAGCCGGGAACCGGACGCTGAACGAACGCGTTGCCAGAGTAGCGCCGGCACGATTGCCTGACTGCTGCGTCCACAGGACCGGCCGAGGCAGTCCCGGCGATGGGACGCCAGCCAGGAAGGGGGCGCATTGAATGGCCCGGAATGTACCGATCCTTGTCGCCGGTGAAGGCGGCCTGAGCCGTTATCTCGACGAGATCCGGCGGTTTCCGATGCTGGAGCCGCAGGAGGAGTACATGCTCGCCAAACGCTACCGCGAGCATGACGACCCGGCTGCAGCTGAAAAGCTCGTGAATTCGCACCTGCGCCTCGTCGCGAAGATCGCGATGGGCTACCGCGGCTATGGTCTCCCGCTTGGGGAGGTCGTGTCCGAGGGCAATGTCGGCCTCATGCAGGCCGTGAAGCGGTTCGAGCCCGACAAGGGCTTCCGTCTCGCCACCTATGCCATGTGGTGGATCAAGGCCGCGATCCAGGAGTACATCCTGCGGTCCTGGTCGCTGGTCAAGATGGGCACGACCGCCAACCAGAAGCGGCTGTTCTTCAACCTCCGTCGCCTGAAGGGGCGCATCCAGGCTCTGGACGAGGGCGACCTGAAGCCCGACCAGGTGCAGGAGATCGCGACCAAGCTCGGGGTGAGCGAAGAGGAAGTCGTGTCGATGAACCGCCGTCTTGGCGGTGACGCCTCGCTCAACGCCCCGATCCGGGCTGCGGAAGCGGAAAGCGGCGAATGGCAGGACTGGCTCGTCGACGAGAGCGATAATCAGGAGACCCTGCTCGCCAACCAGGAAGAGCTGGACATGCGGCGCAAGCTCCTGTCGGAAGCTCTCGACGTGCTGAACGAGCGCGAGCGCCGCATCTTCGAGGCGCGGCGTCTGGCCGAAGAGCCGATGACGCTCGAAGACCTCTCGGCCGAGTTCGGCGTCAGCCGCGAACGCGTGCGCCAGATCGAGGTGCGCGCCTTCGAGAAGATCCAGAAGGCCGTGCGCAAGAGCGCCCGCGACCTCGAGCACCACGCCCACGCCGCCCTGCCCTGAGGCCGGGATGCGAGCGCAGGTCCCGCCTGTCGCCCCCGCGACGGCGGGCCCGCCCCGGGCACGTTACCGAAAAGCGGTTTGATCGCTGTCCGTTCTGGTCTAGGCTGCTGCGATATCAGCATCTTAGGGGATGGATTTGGCCTTCCGGCGGCTCAGGGACAAGCGCTTCGTGGTCGGGTTCTGTGCGGCAGCAGCCCTCGGCCTCGTCACCGCCATTCGGGCGGCCAATCCGGACTTCCTGGTCTCGATCCGGGAACTCACCTTCGATTACCTGCAACGGCTTGCCCCGCGCGTGCACGAGGACGTGCCCGTGCGCATCGTCGACATCGACGAGGCGTCGATTGCCGCCTACGGCCAGTGGCCCTGGCCTCGGACCCGGATTGCCGAGCTGGTGACCGGCCTGAACGACCTCGGCGCCGCGGTCATCGCCTTCGACGTCATCTTTGCCGAACCGGACCGCTCCTCGCCCGCACAGCTGGCTGAAAGCCTCGATCTTGCCGCCCGGCCGGACGGGGCAGAGATCCGGGCGGCACTCGACCGGCTGCCGGATACGGATGCCGTTCTGGCCGAGGCGCTCGGCCAGGCACCGACGGTGCTCGGCTTTGCCGTTCTGCCCACGACCGCGCCCCGCCTGCCCGATCTGAAGGCCGGCGTCGCCTTCGCCGGCGCCGACCCGGCGACCATCCTGCCTGCGTTCCAGTCCGCCCTCTCCGCACTGCCCCGCCTCGAGGCCGCGGCAACGGGCACCGGCAGCGTCTCGCTGTCGGCCAGCGACACCGGCGGGGTCGTGCGACGCATTCCCTTGCTGTTCTCGGACGGCAAGACCGTCTACCCGAGCCTGGCGATCGAGGCGCTCAGGGTGGCACAGGGTGCGAGCGGCCTGATCGTGCGCACCAGCACCGCCAGCGGCGAGGGCGGCGGCGGCGCGAATGCGATCACCGAAATCAAGGTCGGCGCCTTCCCGATCCCGACCACGGCCATCGGCGAACTCTGGGTGCATTACGACATCGATCGCCGCGAGCGCTACGTCTCGGCCGCCGATGTGCTCGATCCGGCCCGGCGCGAGGCGCTGCGCGGCCAGATCGAGGGCAACATCGTCTTCGTCGGCACGTCGGCCGCCGGCCTGTTCGACATCCGCGCCACCCCGCTCGGCCAGCTGGTTCCCGGCGTGTCGATCCACGCGCAGGCGACCGAACAGATCATCTCGAACGATTTCCTCGTCCGGCCGGACTGGGCGGACGGACTGGAACTGATCGCAACCTTCGTCGCCGGTTTCCTTCTGGTGCTGCTGCTGCCCTTTGTCGGCGGACTGGCGACGGGGGCGCTCGCACTCGTCATCTCCGGCGGCCTCACCGGCGGGGCCATCTACCTGTACCTGACGCGCAACCTGCTGGTTGACCCGCTCTACCCCTCCGTCTCTGCCTTCTTCATCTTCGCGGTCGGCATGGCCCTGCTCTACGTCCTTACGGACAAGGAAAAGCGCTTCGTCCGCCAGGCCTTCAGCCAGTATCTGTCGCCGGACCTGGTGCACCAGCTGGAGAAGCGGCCGGACCAGCTCGTGCTGGGTGGCGAGCTGCGTCCGATGACGATCCTGTTCATGGATGTGCGCGGCTTCACGCCCATCTCCGAACAGCTGACCCCGACCGAGCTGGTCCACTTCCTCAATACGCTGCTGTCACCGCTGTCCGACGCCATCCAGGCCAGCGGCGGCACCATCGACAAGTACATCGGCGACAGCATCATGGCGTTCTGGAACGCCCCGGTGACTGAGGAGGACCACGCGGCGCTGGCCTGCACCGCCTCGCTGGAAATGCTGGCGATCGTCGAACGGCTGAATGCGGAGGACGCCTTCGCCTTCAAGGCGCGCGGCCTCAAGGCGCAGACGGTGCAGATCGGCATCGGCCTCAACACCGGCGAGGCCTGCGTCGGCAACATGGGGTCAAGCCGGCGGTTCAACTACTCCGTCATCGGTGACGCCGTGAACGTGGCCAGCCGCATCGAGTCCAGTTGCAAGGCGGTCGGAGCGGAGTTGCTGGTCTCGGGCGAGACGCGGACCGAAGCGCCCGACTTCGCCTATCTGGAAGCCGGCGCCATCCCGCTCAAGGGCAAGTCCTTGCCGGTAAAGCTGTTTGCACTGGTCGGAGACGAGGACACGCGCCGCTCGGAATGGTTCCAGCAGCTCGAGCGCCACCATATGGCGCTCGTCGAGGCGCTCGACGAAGGGTCGCAGCGCCGGGCTGCAGAAGCCCTTGCCGCCTGCGAAGCCATCGCGCCGGCGCGACTGGCCCCGTTCTACGAGCGGATGGGCGAGCGTGTGGCCGATCTGGCGATTGCGGCGCAATAGACCACACCGCACGAGAGGGTATCCGCCCGGACCTGGTCATCTGATCCGTCCCGCACCGTGCCGCGGCGCCCTGCCCCGCTCCAGGGGGAAGGGCGCCGCGGATCCGTCGCATGGGTCTTGGCGCACGGGTCCGGGCGCACGGGTCCGGGCGCAAGGGCTCGGGCGCACGTTGCTGCCGCAGACCCGGGCCGTCCGGCCGAACCGGGGAGCGGCCGTCTCAGGACACTCAGTTCACTTCGCGGGCGTAGGTCTCGACCGGCGGCACGGCCTTGATCAGCCCGTTGTCCTTGAGGAAGGTGGCAAAGCGGGTGTACCGCTGCTCGTCGAGCGCCGCCGGGCGCTTGGCAAATCGCGGCAGCGTGTCGCCCCAGGCCCGGCGGTTCAGCTCGTCGTCGAGGTTCGGATGCGCCTCGATGAACAGCTTCCACGCGTCCTGCGGATGGTTGGTCAGGTAGATCGTCGCCTTCTCGACCGCGGCGAGGAACCTCGGCAGGCGCGGGTCGTCAAGCTTGTCCTTGTGCGCGACATAGATCAGCTCGTCGAACACGGGCACGCCGTTCTCCTCCGGATAGAACGCCTTGCCCTTCCTGCCTTCGAGTTCGATCTGGGTCAGCTCGAAGTTGCGGTAGCCGCCGATGATGGCATCGACCTGGCCGGACAGCAGCGACGGCGACAAGGCAAAGTTCACGTTGATCAGCTCGACATCCTCGATGGTCAGACCCTGCGTCTTCAGCATCTGCCCGAGCATGGCATCCTCGAAGCCGGAGACGGAGAAACCGATCTTCTTGCCCTTGAGGTCGGCAAGGCTGCGGATCGGCCCGTCCTCGAGGACAATCAGGGAGTTGAGCGGGGTCTCGATCAGCGTGCCGATCCAGGCCAGCGGCAACCCCTCGTCGATCTGGGCATGCAGCGTCGGCTGGTAGGACACGGCGATGTCGCCCTGTCCGGCCGCCACGAGCTTCGGGGGCATGGACGGATCGGCCGGTTCGATCAGCTCGACCTCAAGCCCTTCCGCCGCGAAGTAGCCCTTCTGCTTGGCCACCACCAGCGGGGCATGATCCGGATTGGTGAACCAGTCCATCAGGACCGTGAGCTTGTCCGCCGCAAGCGCGGGGGTGGCTGCGGTCAGGGAAAGGGCAAGCACGAGGGAAGCAAGGCGGGACACGGAATGCTCCTTGGGTTGCGGTCCGGAGGCCGGACGGAAGAGAAAACGGAAAACCGGAAGAAACGGGAGGGGCATTGGCAGGTCGGATCAGTCTTCCACCTGCCAGGGCACCAGCAGCCGCGTGAGACGGTCGGCCAGGAAGCGCAGGCTCAGCACCATCACGGCCAGCAGGGCGAGAGCGGCAAACATGACGTCCGTCTGCATCCGCGCGTTGCTCTGCAGCATGATGAAGGCCAGCCCCCCCTTGGCGCCGACCCATTCGCCGATCACCGCTCCGATCGGCGCAAAGACGGCGGCAATGCGGATGCCGGAGGCGAGAGCGGGCATCGCCGACGGGATCCGGAACAGGGCCAGGTCCTGCCAGCGCGACGCCCGGTAGAGGCGGGACAGATCCGAGAGGCCCGGATCCAGACGCCGCAGACCGTCGAAGAAACTCGACGTCACGGCAAAGAAGATCACCAGCACCGCCATCACGACCTTCGATGCGAGACCGAAGCCGAGCCACAGCACGAGTATCGGCGCGATGGCGAACACGGGGAGCGCCTGCGTCACCAGCACGACCGGCAGCAGGCCGCGCCGGATCAGGGGCGACAGCCACATGACCAGCGCCACCAGCACGCCGGCAGCCACGCCGAAGGCAAAGCCGAGGAGGGTTCCGGTGAGGGTCAGCCGGGCATGACGCAGGAGAAACTCATGCTGCTCCACAAGGA
This sequence comes from Pannonibacter sp. XCT-53, assembly GCF_009915765.1. Lineage (NCBI taxonomy): Bacteria > Pseudomonadati > Pseudomonadota > Alphaproteobacteria > Hyphomicrobiales > Stappiaceae > Pannonibacter > Pannonibacter tanglangensis. The sequence continues at coordinate 284,799 of NZ_JAABLQ010000002.1, read as the reverse complement.
CCGCGCCAACGGCCATCGGCCCGGGGAGCATGAAGCGGGGAAGTTCGGCCAGACGCACCAGAAGCTCCCACGCCACCAGCAGAAGGGCCAGGGTCAGCACCGGCGCCAGCAGCCGGCGCAAAAGGCTCAGGCTGCTCCGCAGGAGCCCGCCCTGGTCGGTGGTCCGGAGTTCCGAAGGGCCATAGGGCCCGGAGGCAATCGACACGACAAGGATCTCCCGTCATCGGTGTGACCGAACGCGCATGGAGATCCGGGATAAGGCTAAAGGCTTCCGTCCCTTCGCCGGCATGACCCGGATCAGGTTCTAAGGGTTCGGCGTCGAACGCCATCTCAGCTCACACAGGAACACCCCTCGGACCGGCGCAGACCATGCGTGTTTGCGCCGCTGTTGGCAAGATGGAAAATCAGGGGAAGTGCGTGCGGGAGGAATACAACAAGGGCCTCGACCGTCATTCCGGACAAGGGGAGCGGAGCGAACCGGAGATCCGGGGTCTGCACCGGACCTGACCCGGGCCTGACATGGGCCTGACATGGGCCTGACCTGGGATCTGGCAGGCCCGTGCGAGCGAAAGCGAGCTCCAAACTGCTCCGGCTTGAGCCGCAAGCTCGCGACCGGGCGTGCCGCGCTCCGCGCGTCTGATGTCTGGATCCCGGATCGGCGCTTCGCTGCGCTCAGCTGGTCCGGGATGACGTCCGTCGGATGGGTCCGGCCGAAACCAGAACGGGGTCCGAAGGCCCCGTTCACGTCCATGTGCAGGTGACGTCAGCCGTTGGTCCAGGACGCCATTGCCTGTTCGAGGGCGCGGGCACCGGGGGTGCCCTTCTCGAGGGTCAGGATGGCGCGCTTGCCCGTCTCGTAAAGCATCGGAATGTCGATCCAGCCACGCTCGCGCATCAGCGCAAGGTTGCGGTCACGCTCGTTGTCGATGCTGGACAGCGCGATCCAGAAGTAGCCCGGAGCCACCTTGACCGACGCCCCGAGCAGGGCGTCGCCACGGGCTTCCTCGGTCGGCTTCATCACCAGCCCCGGGACGTTGGCCACGTCCTTGCCGGAGAAGCCTTCGGGCAGCTGATACTGGATCTCCACGAGATGGCTCGCCGGCAGCGAGGCGTCCGTGTTCGGCTTGATGCGAACAGACACGGTGATGTTGCGATCCGGGATCTCGGCCTGCGCAGCAAGGACCTGGACCTTCTTGCCGGAATTGTCGGTCTCCTCGACAACACTCCAGGCGACGCGCCCCTGCGAGGCCGTACCCGAGCCGCTGGCATCTTCGCCCTCCTCGTAGAGGATCGAGCGCTGTGCGACGATCGATTCGGCCGGAACCTCGGCCGCCGGAGCCGGCGCGGTGACGGCCGGGGCAACCGGCGCCGGTGCGGCGGGCGCGGTCGCGGCCGGCTGCGGCGCGGGCTGCGACGGCGTGATCAGCGTGGTGGTCACGGTCCGGGCATCGGGGGCAACGGCCGGCTCGCCGCTGTCGGTCAGCAGGCGGTCATTGGTCTTCTCGACCCGTCCGTTCTCGGCCGTTGCCGGGGCGCCGTCCTGGGAGGCAGCCGGCTGCGCCGGTTCCGTCGAGACGGCGGTTTCACTGCCACCGGAGAACAGGCCTGCGATCATGTCGCGCTGACTGAACAGGACCGCCGCAAGGCCGATGATGATCACGACCAGGCCGCCAAGGAACACATAGCGCGTGATCGGCGTGCCGCCGGTACCCCGGTCCGCGGCGCGGGCGCGCGGCGGCTTGCGGGAGGGGGCGGCCTGGGCCGCAACCGGCTTGTCGACGGGAAGTTCAGGCTCCGGGCGCCGGTCGAACCGCGGGTCGGCCGGACGCGGCTGGGCTGCAGCCTCGGGGGCCGACATGCGCGCGGCCGCAGGCTGGGCCGCTTCGGATCCGAAGCTCGGCTCGCGCCGCAGCACCGGATCCACGGGCGCGGCCGGGGCAGCCTCCGGCGCGAAGGCGTCACGCGCCGTCTGGACGGCCCGCGACGATGCCTGACCGAGACGCTCGGCTTCCTGCAGGGTTGCCCCGAGCGGCGTGCGCTGCGACGGCGCGGGAGACAGGGCCGGCGATGATGCCGGCGACGGGGCCGACGTCAGGCCGGAAGACTGGGGCTGCACCTGAGGCGGCACGGCGGCCTGCCCAGAGGTCGGCATCGGTGCCGGTTCGGGTGCCCGCGCCATCGGCGGCGCAACAGGCGCCTGCTCCGGCACGGCCGGGGCGCTCGGACGGCTGGCCATCAGCGTTTCCCGCGCGGCTTCGGCCTCGACCTTGCGGATTGCCTCTTCCAGACGCAGCTGTTCTGCGGTGATCTCGGCCGGCGTGAGCGGCGGCTCGTAGGCCTTCAGCTGGCTGACGATCGCGTTCCGCGCGCGGCTGTAGACATTTCTGCGCGCCGCACCGTTGTTTTCCGGAAGCGAGGCGATCGTTTTCTTCAGGATCGAATAATAATCAGCCATTGGCTCGCTCGTGAGGGACACCGCTCCGGCATGACACCTGGGTCAATGCAAATCAGTCGTGACCATTTGTAGGCGCATTGCCAGCATGCGCAAGTGCCGTTTCTGACCTGCCGCAAAGGCAGAAATGGGGCGGTCCGCGAACCGCCCCATCACAACGGGGGTCTGCAGGCTCCGATCAGTCCTGGAACGGGTTGTGCACCAGAATGGTGTCGTCCCGCTCGGGGCTCGTCGACAGGATGGCGACGGGGGCTCCGATCAGTTCCTCGACGTAACGGACATACTTGACCGCCTGCGCCGGCAGCTCGGCCCAGCTGCGCGCGCCCTTGGTCGTTTCCTTCCAGCCCGGCAGCGTCTCGTAGATCGGCACGACGCGCGCCTGCGCCCCCTGCGAGGCGGGCAGGTAGTCGATCCGCTTGCCGTCCAGTTCGTAGGCGACGCAGATCTTCAGCTCGTCGAGGCCATCGAGCACGTCGAGCTTGGTCAGCGCGATCCCGGTGATGCCGGAGGTGCAGACGGTCTGGCGCACGAGCACCGCGTCGAACCAGCCGCAGCGGCGCTTGCGCCCGGTCACGGTCCCGAACTCGTGTCCCTTGGTGCCGAGGAACTCGCCGATCTCGTCCTGCAGCTCGGTCGGGAACGGGCCCTCGCCGACGCGGGTCGTGTAGGCCTTGGTGATCCCGAGCACATAGCCGATGGCATTCGGACCCAGGCCCGATCCGGTCGCAGCCTGGCCGGCCACGGTGTTGGACGAGGTGACGAAGGGATAGGTGCCGTGGTCGATGTCGAGCAGGGCGCCCTGGGCGCCCTCGAACAGCAGACGCTTGCCCTCGCGGCGCTGTGCGTCGAGCAGGCGCCAGACCGAATCCATGTAGGGAAGCACGATGGCCGCGACCGAGGACAGTTCCTCGAAGATCGCCTCTGCCGAGATTTCAGGCTGTCCGAGACCACGGCGCAGCGGATTGTGATGCGCCAGCAGGCGGTCGATCTTGGCCGGCAGCGTCTCGAGATTGGCCAGATCCATCAGGCGGATCGACCGGCGACCAACCTTGTCCTCATAGGCCGGGCCGATGCCGCGACCGGTGGTCCCGATTCGGGTCCCGGTGTTGGAATTCTCGCGCAGGGCATCCAGTTCGCGATGCAGCGACAGGATCAGCGTTGCGTTCTCCGCGATGCGCAGGGTCTCCGGCTCCACCGTGACGCCCTGATCGCGAAGGCGGCCGATCTCGGCCACAAGCGCATGCGGATCGACCACGACACCGTTGCCGATGACCGACAGCTTGCCGGGACGGACCACGCCGGAAGGCAGAAGCGACAGCTTGTAGCTGACACCGTCGATCACGAGCGTGTGGCCGGCATTGTGCCCGCCCTGGAACCGGACAATCACATCGGCCTGCTCAGACAGCCAGTCGACGATCTTGCCCTTGCCTTCGTCGCCCCACTGCGAACCGACGACAACCACATTGGCCATTGGTGCCCTGCCCTCCTCGAAAAGGAAAAGACTGCCGGGACCCATCTGGGCTCCCAACACACAAAACCCCGGAAACACCCCGGGGCAAACGCGCCGGACTATAGCCACTTGCGCGCCCGGTTGCGAGCCGAAACATGCGGATTTGGTCGCAAAATGCCTGATCCGCTTTCGGGTTGGGAAAGCGGCTGCAACCGTGCTAGCCCGTGGCACAACGGGCCGACGGCCCCCCTCTCCGTTGCGTCGGGACGACGACCATGAACCTGATCAGCTGGCTGCTTCTTGCGGCCCTCAGCGCCCTGTGGGGCGGCGCCTTTCTGTTTGCCAAGGTGGCGGTGAGCGAGATCCCGCCCTTCGTGCTGGTGTTCCTGCGGGTTGCCATCGCGGTCGCGCTGCTGCAGGGCGTGCTCTACCTGTCACGGCAACGCCTGCCCTCGGACCGGTCCAGCCTGGGGGCCTTCCTGCTCCTGGGCCTGCTCAACAACGTGGTGCCGTTTTCGCTGATCTTCTGGGGCCAGACCGGCATTGCCGCCGGGCTCGCCTCGATCCTCAACGCCACGACCCCGATGTTCACCTTTCTGGTCGCGGCCGTCCTGTTCCGCCAGGAAGAGGTCTCGCTCTCGCGCATTGCCGGCGTGCTGCTGGGCTTTGCCGGCGTCGCGGCGATGCTGTCTGCCAGCCTCGCCGGCCTCACCAGCGACCCGCTCTGGGCGCAGGCCGCCTGCCTTGGAGCCGCGGTCTCCTATGCCTTTGCCGGTGCCTTCGGACGGCGGTTCCGCGGCACGCCACCGCTGGTGACCGCCACGGGCCAGCTCACCGCCTCGACGCTGATCATGGCGCCCGTTGCCCTGCTGACTGCTGGGTCCTGGTCTCCCGTCGACGTCAGCCTGCTGGTCTGGGGCAACGTGCTGGCGCTCGGCGTCTTTGCCACTGCGCTGGCCTATCTGCTGTTCTTCCGGCTGCTGGCGCGGGCCGGGGCGACCAACACATCGCTGGTGACCCTGCTGATCCCGGTCTGCGCCCTGCTCTTCGGTCATCTGCTTCTGGGCGAGAGGCTCTATCCGGTGCAGTTCGCCGGGCTTGCGGTGCTGCTCGCAGGCCTGGTGCTCCTCGACGGACGTGCCGTGCGCGCCCTGATCGCCGCACGCAGATGACCTCGCCGGACAGATGACCTCCCCGCGCACAGGACAGCCTGAAGCCGCTGACGGCTGCGGCTTCCGAGCAGCCTTGCAACAGCGGAAACCGGGCCGCAAAAAACAGGAGGGCGGCGACTGGAAGCCAGTCACCGCCCGGTCAGGCATGGACGTCTGTCCCGCCCTGGGAGACCTCAGAAGCGCAGCGGCTTCACCTGCTTGACCATCGGCAGCGCGGAGATGGCCGCCAGCGTGTCGGCAGGCACCTCGCCGTCGACCTCCAGCAGCGCGATCGCATCGCCGCCCGGCTCGGTGCGACCGAGGTTGAAGGTGGCAATGTTGATGCCGGCGTCGCCCAGAAGGCTGCCGAACCGGCCGATGAAGCCCGGCTTGTCCTCGTTGGTGATGTAGACCATGTGCGGGCCGAGCCCCGCCTCCATGTTGATGCCCTTCACCTGGATGATGCGCGGCTTGCCGTCGCCGAACACGGTGCCGGCGACCGACCGCTCCTGCCGGTCGGTGACGACGGTCAGGCGGATGTAGGTTTCATAGGCCCCGGTCTGGCCGCGGCGCACTTCCTCGACCTGGATGTTGCGGTCGCGGGCGATCGACGGGGCCGAGACCATGTTCACGGTCTGGAGCAGCGGCGTCAGCACGCCGGTCAGCGCGGCCGCGGTCAGCGCCCGCGTGTTCATCTCGGCCACGGCCCCGGCATATTCGAGCCGGACGGCCTTGATGCCGGTCTCCGTCAGCTGGCCGGCGAAGGAGCCAAGCTGTTCGGCAAGACGCACGAAGGGGACAAGACGCGGGGCTTCCTCGGCCGTGATCGAAGGCATGTTGAGGGCGTTGCTGACCGCGCCCGCCACAAGATAGTCAGAGATCTGCTCGGCCACCTGCAGGGCGACATTCTCCTGGGCTTCGGTGGTCGAGGCGCCAAGATGCGGCGTGCAGACCATGTTGGGCGCGCCGAACAGCACGTTCTCCTTGGCCGGCTCCTCGACGAAGACGTCGAAGGCCGCGCCGGCAACATGGCCGCTGTCGAGCGCCGCGCGAAGGGCATGTTCATCCACCAGACCGCCACGGGCGCAGTTGATCAGATAGACGCCGCGCTTGGTCTTCTGCAGGGCATCGGCCGAGATGATGTTGCGCGTCTTCTCGGTCAGCGGCGTGTGCAGCGAGATGAAATCGGCGCGGGCAAGCAACCCGTCCAGATCGACCTTCTCGACGCCAAGATCCAGGGCCCGCTCCGCCGTCAGGAACGGGTCATAGGCAAGGACCTTCATCTTCAGGCCGATGGCGCGTTCCGCGACAATCGAGCCGATGTTGCCGCAGCCGATGAGGCCGAGCACCTTGCCGGTGATTTCCACGCCCATGAAGCGGGTCTTTTCCCACTTGCCGGCCTGGGTCGAGCCATTGGCCTCCGGGATCTGGCGGGCGACAGAGAACATCATCGCAATGGCATGTTCCGCCGTGGTGATGGCGTTGCCGAAGGGCGTGTTCATCACGATGATGCCCTTGGCGGTGGCCGCCGGAATGTCGACATTGTCGACGCCGATGCCGGCCCGGCCGATCACCTTCAGGTTGGTGGCCGCCGCGATGACCTTCTCGGTCACCTTGGTGGCGGAGCGGATGGCAAGGCCGTCATACAGGCCGATGACGGCGAGCAGCGCGTCCCTGTCCTTGCCGAGCTCGGGGCGGAAGTCGACCTCGACCCCGCGCGACTTGAAGATCTGGATGGCAGCGTCGGACAACTGGTCCGAAATGAGAACTCTGGGAGCCATGACGATTCTGTCTCCTGCGACCGGGAGCACGCCGGTGCCGCGAGGAGGGCTTGGCGTTCAGGCTCGACCGGGGATGCGGTTGCAAGGGGCTGCCGGATAGGCCGGCAGCCGGAGTTGCTAAAACAAGGCGGGCGATTGCCTCAGGCTGCGATCTGCAGCTTGGCCTTCTGGATCTCGAAGGCCCAGTCGAGCCAGGGCAGCAGCGCGGCGACGCTCGCCGGGTCGACCGTGGCGCCGCACCAGATGCGGAAGCCCGTCGGCGCATCGCGGTAGGAGCCGATGTCATAGGCAACGCCCTCGGCTTCCAGCGCCGCGACCATCGCCTTGGCGAAGGCAGCCTGGCCGGCCTCGTCAAGCGCGGTCACGGCCGGATCGACGATCTTGAGGCAGACGGAGGTGTTGGACCGGGTTGCCGGATCGACCGCCAGGAAATCGACCCAGGAGGTGCGACCGACCCAGCCGGTGATCTGCGCCGTGCTTTCGTTGGCGCGGGCGATCAGCCCCTCGAGGCCGCCGATGGACGAGGCCCATTCCAGCGCGTCGATATAGTCCTCGACGCAGAGCATCGACGGGGTGTTGATGGTCTCGCCCTTGAAGATGCCTTCGTTGATCGTGCCCTTGGAGGTGAGGCGGAAGATCTTCGGCATCGGCCAGGCCGGGGTGTAGCTCTCCAGCCGCTCGACGGCGCGCGGGCTGAGGATGAGCATGCCATGCGCGCCTTCACCGCCGAGGGCCTTCTGCCAGGAGAAGGTGACGACATCGAGCTTGGAGAAATCCATGTTCTGGGCGAAGGCCGAAGAGGTGGCGTCGCAGATGGTCAGGCCTTCACGGTCGGCCGGGATCCAGTCTGCGTTCGGGACGCGGACGCCGGAGGTGGTGCCGTTCCAGGTGAAGACGACATCGCGGCTGAAATCGACCTGCGACAGGTCCGGCAGCTCGCCATAGGGGGCATCAAGCACGCGCGCGTCGAGCTTCAGCTGCTTGACCACATCGGTCACCCAGGTGGCACCGAAGCTTTCCCAGGCGAGCATGTCGACGCCGCGGGCGCCGAGCAGCGACCACAGCGCCATCTCGACCGCGCCGGTGTCGGAGGCCGGAACGATCCCGATGCGGTAATCCGCCGGAACCTTCAGCACGTCGCGGGTCATGGTGATGGCGAGTTCAAGCCGGCTCTTGCCGATCTTGGCGCGGTGGGAGCGGCCAAGCGATGTCGTGGCAAGCGCGGCGGCAGACCAGCCGGGGCGCTTGGCGCAAGGACCAGACGAAAAATGGGGATTGGCCGGGCGCAGTGCCGGCTTTGCAGTCGCAGTCATGGTGCTACCCTCTCAGATAGGCGCCCCTCGTTGGGGAGGGGTGTCCCACGGACGGTGGTACTGGCTGCGGGGCGGAGCGTCAAGGCGAAAGCCGTGCGGCCCGGCAACATTCGGCAAGAAAAGCCGGCGACAAAGCGTCACGCAATGCCGTGGTAGCGACATCCGCGCAAGAAAATGTCAACGCCTGCAAGGACTTCCAGAACGGTAAAAGGCCCGCACGGGGCGGGCCTTCCACAGGATGGACCTGAAGCCATCGGCTCAGAAGCGGCGGGAGATCGCGTCGCCCTGATAGAGGATCGGCTGGGCAGCGACAGGCGCGCTGTCGAAGTTGTAGCGCACGCCGAGACGGATCTCGTGCGCGGTCAGGTCCTTGTAGGTGATGCGCGACTGGCCGGTGCCGACATTGTAGAGCTTCACCGACTTGGCATCGCCGAGGTTCTTGTAGCGATAGCCGGCGTCGATGCTCCAGTTCGGCGTCACGGCATAGGACGCACCGGCCATCAGGGCCCAGGCCAGGTTCCACTGGCTGTGCGAGCCGTCATACTTGGTCGTCACGCCGCCCGGGTTGACCGACGTGGTGCCGGAGGTGTTGACCCAGGCGCCACCGACACCGGCGCCGACATACGGGGTCAGGCCGTTCCAGGTGCCGACATCGACGTAACCGTTCAGCATGACGGTCCAGACGTCGATCTTGGTGCTTTCCTTGGAGAAGCCGCCGACGCAAGGCGGGCAGGCAGCGTAGCCGACGTAGTCAGCCGGGGTCTCGTAGTCGACGGTCACGTCGGCACGGAAGTAATCGTTGAACTTGTAGCCGACGCCGGCGCCGAACATCCAGGCGTCGTCAAGCTTGTTGCGCTGGAAGCGCAGCGAGCCGATCACCGGATCAGCGAAGGACCCCTTGGAATCCTCGTACATCTTGTAGCCGATATCGCCGCGCAGGTACCAGCCGCCGACGGCCGGCACTTCCGGGATATGCTCAATGATCGGTGCCGGCATGTCTGCTGCGAAAACCGACGTGGAAATGGCCATCGCAACACCGGCCAAAGACAATTGCTTGAACACGCTGCCCATGTCCTGTCCTTCGAAACAAGCGTCCGCACCGAACTGGGCGGGTCGCGCCAGGGAAACACAGGCAGAGTTTTGAACGGAAACGATTAAGAGCAACTTAACCGTGTTCTTTAACCTGAAATTTTTACCTTAATGAAGACTTAACCGACGGAAGTCTTGGTAACCAGGCATTAACACAAGCCCCAGCACGACGGCGGGGGCTCAGACTGCAGGCAAATCACGGAGTTTCAAGAGTTTGCCGTCATTCCGGACAAGGTGAGCGAAAAGCGAACCGAAGATCCGGAACCCGGCGCGTCAGCGCGAGCGTTAGCGAGCCCAAAGACAAGTCACCTGGACAAGGCTTACTCCCTGTTAAGCCGTGTCGCGCTCCGCGCGGCTGTCATCTGGATCCCGGGTCAGGCCCGGGACCTGCCCCGGCCCGGCGCTTCGCTGACGCTCGGCTGGCCCGGGCCGGAATGACGCGGAGGAGGTTCGCCGTCAGGCGGCGCTGCGGGCCACCACGTCGACGATGTCGTCGACCACCTCGTTCACCAGCGTGGCGTCGTCGCCTTCCGCCATGACACGGATCAGCGGCTCGGTTCCGGACGGACGGATGACAAGCCGGCCAGACGCCCCGAGCCGGTCACGGCCCGCGTCGATCGCCGTCTTGACCGTCTCGTTCTCCAGCGGCGCGCCGCCGCGGTACCGCACGTTCTTGAGGACCTGCGGCACGGGCGTGAACTTGGCACAGACTTCGGAGACCGGCCGGTTCTCCTCGCGCACACAGGCCAGGATCTGCAGCGCGGCAATCAGGCCGTCACCGGTCGTCGCATAGTCGGAGAGCACCAGATGGCCGGACTGCTCGCCGCCGACATTGAAGCCGTGGCTGCGCATGTGCTCGACCACGTAGCGATCTCCGACCTTGGTGCGGGCCAGCGACAGCCCCCTGCCCGCCAGGAAGCGCTCAAGGCCGAGATTGGACATGATCGTCGCCACGATGCCGGGCGCCGACAGACGGCCGGCTGCGTGCCAGCTCTCGGCCACGACCGCCATCAGCTGGTCGCCATCCACAACCTGGCCGCGCTCGTCGACGATGATGACCCGGTCGGCGTCGCCGTCGAGTGCGATGCCGATGTCGGCGCGCACCTCATGCACCTTGCGTGACAGGGCATCGGTCGAGGTCGAGCCGCAGTCCTTGTTGATGTTGTAGCCATCCGGGGTGACGCCGATGGAGATGACCTCGGCGCCGAGTTCCCAGAGCGCCTCGGGCGCAACCTTGTAGGCCGCCCCGTTCGCGCAGTCGACGACAATGCGCATGCCGTCGAGGCTCATCTCGCGCGGCAGCGCGCGCTTGGCAAACTCGATGTAGCGCTGCTGCGCCCCGTCGATGCGCTTGGCGCGCCCCAGCTCGGGAGCTGCGGCCAGCCGGGGCGCCAGATCGCTTTCCAGCAGGCTCTCGATCTCGAGTTCGATCTCGTCGGAGAGCTTGAAACCGTCCGGGCCGAAGAACTTGATGCCGTTGTCCGCAAAGGGATTGTGCGAGGCGGAGATCATCACGCCAAGATCGGCGCGGAGCGAACGGGTCAGCATGGCCACCGCCGGCGTCGGCAGCGGACCAAGCAGGAACACGTCGAGCCCGACCGAGGTAAAGCCCGCAACCATCGCGTTTTCCAGCATGTAGCCGGACAGCCGCGTGTCCTTGCCGATCACCACCCGGCTGCGGTGCCCGCCGTTGCGGAACATGAGCCCGGCAGCCATCGCCACCTTGAGGGCGACCTCTGCCGTCATCGGATGCGTGTTGGCCTTCCCGCGAATGCCGTCGGTGCCGAAATACTTGCGCATGGTCGAATCACTGCCTGTCTGGTTCGCGTCGCAGACGCCGGTTTACCGCAAGCAGAACCACAATCGCGTTCAAAATATATGAGCGACTGTTACGATCCTGCCTCTGCGGAAAACGAAAACGCCCGGCCGGGAGGCCGGGCGTCGATCGATTTGCAGGCAGGACGGCCAGTTGACGGTCAGGCCGTCGGCTGCGGTTCCATGCCACCGGGGGTCGCCCCGCCCTCACCGCCGCGCTTGGCGCCGGTGGAGGGAACGGCGGACGAGCGGCCAACCGGCTGATCGTCGCCGCTGTCGCGAACCGGCGGCTTGCCGGCGAGCAGGTCCTTGATCTCGTCGCCCGTCAGGGTCTCGTACTCGATCAGGGCCTTGGCCAGCCGCTCCATGTCGTCACGCTTTTCGGTGACGATGCGGCGGGCGGCCTGGTACCCGTCCTCGACGAAGCGGCGCACCTCGGCGTCGATCTTCTTCATCGTCTCGCCGGAGATGTTCTGCTGCCGCGACACGGAGTGACCGAGGAAGACCTCTTCCTGGTTCTCGCCGTAGGCCACCGTGCCCAGCTCCTTGGAGAAGCCCCAGCGGGTGACCATCGCACGGGCAATGCGGGTCGCCTGCTCGATGTCCGACTGGGCGCCCGACGTGACCTTCTCGTCGCCGAAGAAGACCTCTTCCGCCACGCGACCCCCCATGGCCATGGCCAGCCGTGACGTCAGCTGCTCGTAGGACACCGACACCTGGTCGCGTTCCGGCAGGTACTGGACCATGCCGAGGGCGCGGCCACGCGGGATGATCGTCGCCTTGTGGATCGGATCACAGGCCGGCATGTTCAGCGCCACGATGGCGTGGCCGGCCTCGTGATAGGCGGTCAGGCGCTTCTCGTCGTCGGTCATGACCATGCGGCGCTCGGCACCCATCATGATCTTGTCCTTGGCGTCGTCGAACTCCTGGGCCGTGACCAGCCGCTTCGAGCGGCGGGCGGCGAGCAGCGCGGCCTCGTTGACGAGGTTCATCAGGTCTGCACCGGAGAAACCGGGCGTCCCGCGGGCGATGGTCTTGGGATCCACGTCCGGTGCCAGCGGCACCTTGCGCATATGGACCTTGAGGATCTTCTCGCGGCCGATGATGTCCGGGTTCGGCACCACGATCTGGCGGTCGAAGCGGCCCGGGCGCAGCAGCGCCGGGTCAAGCACGTCCGGACGGTTGGTCGCGGCGATGATGATGATGCCTTCGTTGGGCTCGAAGCCGTCCATCTCCACCAGCAGCTGGTTGAGGGTCTGCTCGCGCTCGTCGTTGCCGCCACCGAGGCCGGCACCGCGGTGACGGCCCACCGCATCGATTTCGTCGATGAAGATGATGCAGGGTGCGTTCTTCTTGGCCTGCTCGAACATGTCGCGGACGCGGGACGCGCCGACGCCGACGAACATTTCCACGAAGTCCGAACCGGAGATGGTGAAGAACGGCACGTTTGCCTCACCGGCCACGGCACGCGCGGTCAGCGTCTTGCCGGTGCCCGGAGGGCCGACCAGCAGCACGCCGCGCGGAATGCGGCCACCGAGACGCTGGAACTTCTGCGGGTCCCGCAGGAACTCCACGATCTCCTGCAGGTCTTCCTTGGCCTCGTCGATGCCGGCCACGTCGTCGAAGGTCACGCGGCCATGGGCCTCCGTCAGCAGCTTTGCCTTGGACTTGCCGAAGCCCATCGCCTTGCCGCCAGCGCCGCCCTGCATCTGGCGCATCACGAAGAACCAGACGCCGAGAATGATCAGCAGCGGGAAGTAGGTGATCAGCGCGCCGATGATCGAATAGTTCTCCGACGGCGGACGGGCATTGATCAGCACGCCCTTGGCCCGCAGCTCGTCGATGTACTGGGCCCCGTCCGGCGCATAGGTCTGGAACTGCGCCCCGCTGGTCAGCCGGCCGGTCACCAGCTGCTGCTGGATCGTCACCTCGCGGATTTCGCCCTGGTCAGCCTGGTTCAGGAATTGCGAGAAGGGAATCTCGTTCGTCGCCGACTTTTGCCCCGGCCCCTGGAAGAGCTGGAACAACGCGATGAGCAACAGCGCGATGATCACCCAGAGTGCGAAATTGCGGAAATTTGCGTTCATTTCGATCCCTTGTCCGCCAGACAGGCGGCCAGTTGCGCGGAGAAGCCTTTCCCCATGTGACCCCAAGATAGGTCGCATGGCCGGCCCTGCCAAGGCGGAGAGCCAGTCTTGCGCAGCCGGGCTCACTTTTTTCTTAAAAAAGCTGGCGAAAGAACGGCGCCGGGAAAACTTCCGCGCCGAGGCGGCCGCAAGCCGGCCCTCAGCGCACAGGACCGCACCCGCAATCCCCGGAACTCACATCCCCGACGGGTCGAGGGGCGTGACCGTGACCCCCTCGGGCAGCGGCGCGAAGCCGGGAACGATGGCCGCGTCCCCGTCCGCGCGCCGCAGGAGAGGCGCACGCGCGAAGGCTGACGCCGGAAACCCGGCCCGGCCGGCCGCCGGCGTGGCATCCGACCCATGTCCGGCGGGCTCGATCCGGACTGGCGCCGCGCCATCGGCGAGGCTGACATGGAAGCGCCCGTCCCACAGCAGGCGGGCTCCGGGCGCCAGCGCCGCCGCCGCTGCCGCCGCCGACCTGCGGCCGGGCTCGCGCCAGATCCGGATGCGGCCGGCCGCCCCGTCGACGACGCAGCCGGCCAGGGTGGCGGTGAAGGGCTGCGGTTCGCCGAGCCGCTGGTCAAGACGCTGCAGGCGCTCGAAGCGCGGCACGGTCTCGCTCCCCCCCACCCGCCGCAGCAGGCGGCCGAGAAGCCGCAGCCGCACGTCTTCCGGCAATCCGGGCAGGCCGTCCGGGTCCAGTGCCACCGGGCCGGCGGGGTGCTGGACCACACGGGCGACGATTTCCCGTGTTGCCCAGGCATCAAGGGCTGCGGCCGCCCCGGCCATCCGCCGGATGGTGGCCAGCAGCCGGTCGTCGTCCAGGCCTTCACTGGCCAGGTGCCCTGCCATCCGCCGCAGGCGGACGCGCTTGAACTCGGGCGCGCGGTTGGAGGGATCGTCGACCACGGCCAGTCCGGCCTGCCGGACCGTGGCCTCCAGGCGCAGGCGGGGCACGTCGAGCAGCGGGCGCAGGAGCCGCAGCCCCTCCGGACCCGACGGCGTGTCGAGAGACATGGCCCGCAGGCCGAACACACCGGAGCCGCGGGTCAGGCGGTCAAGGAAGGTCTCGATCTGGTCATCCCGGTGATGCCCGAGCACGAGCGCCTCGCAGCCGAGGTCGGACATCGCGTCGCGCATCAGGCGGTAGCGCGCCGCCCGGGCGGCGGCCTGGACGCCGCTCCGAAGCCCCGGGGGCTGCCAGGTGAGGACGGTGGCCGGAACTCCGAGCCGCGTGGCGAAGGCCACAACGTGCCGGGCCTCCTCGCGCGCTGCGGCACGCAGGCCATGATCGACAGTCAGGACGTGAAATTCGGGCGCCGGCTGGCCGGCCTGCCGACGGCGAGCGCACCACTGCGCTGCAAGCCAGAGCAGGCAACTGGAATCAGGACCACCGGACACCGCCAGCGCCAGACGGCGAAACTCCGCAAGCGGGGCCAGCAGCGCATCGGCCTCGTCGGCCTCAAGGGGCCGCGCGGGCTGCGGATCAGGAGCAGCTGGCACGCTGGGCTTCGGCGCGGGCCTGGTCACGCACCGCCTTCGGCGCGTTCGGGTACTTCGCCAGCAGCTCGGAGAAGGTGGCGCAGGCGGCGGTTGCCTCGCCCAGGCCGTTCAGCGACTGGCCAAGCTTGAGAAGGCTGTCCGGCCCCTTGGCCGTGTTCGGATACTGCGTGTAGGTCTTCAGGAAGGCGTCCGCCGCCCCCCGGTAATCCTGCTGCGCGTAGAGGCTTTCGCCAAGCCAGTACTGGGCGTTGGGAACAAGGTCGCTCTTCGGATAGGCGTCGAGGAAGGCGCGGAAGGACTGTTCGGCCGCGACATAATCGCCATTCAGCGCATGGGAATAGGCCGCGTCATAATCGGTGCGCGGATCCCCGGTCATGCCGAGGCTGGCGATCTGCCCGGAGGCGGGAAGACCGGGGCTGGCCACCCCCGGAGGCGTCAGCGCCCGCGAGCCGGCGGCAGACGGATCGACCACGGCGGTCTGGCCGCGGGCGAGCGCCGAGAGGTCGAGCGGACCGCCGGACGGCAGCCCCGCATCGGACCCGGCCGGAACCTGGCTCGCCGGCAGCTGGCCAAGCGTGCCGGCCGCAGGCGCAAGCCCGCCGGTTGCGGCACCCTGGCCGGCGGCAGGCAGCGTCCCCTGCGCGGTCTGGGTGGATGCCTGCGGTTGAACCGCAGGCGCCACGTCGGACCGTTTTCCGGGCTTCGGCGCGCTCTCGAGCTGCTGGAAGCGATACTCGTTGTCTTCCTGCATGCGGCGAAGCTGGTCCTGCAGCTCGCGCATCTGGAAGGTCAGCTGCTCGATCTGCCCGTTGAGGCGCCGCATCTGCTCTTCCATGTCATTCAGGCGGACCTGTGCGTCTGCGCTTCCGCTGCTCCCGCCAAAGAGCTGGGCATTTGCCTGGGGCGCGACAGCGCTCACCATGCAAATGGCGGCAAGCGCCGCAACAAGCGTCTTCCATATCACCATGCTTTACCTCCGGTTTGCCTCTTGGCAGCCGATGGATAGCACAGGGCATGCGGACTTCGGCCAAAATTTGACGCGGCCACCGGGACATTTGCCGCAGATGCAAAAAGGGCGCGACCGGGTGGTCGCGCCCTCCTGCAGCTCACCTTGCGGGAGCGAACGTCGGATCAGGAACCGGCGGTGTTCAGCACGGTCACCGCACGGCGGTTCTGCGACCAGCAGCTGTCGTCGTTGCAGACGGCGACCGGGCGCTCCTTGCCGTAGGAGATGGTGCGCAGGCGGTTGGTGGCGACACCGCGCGACACGAGGTAATCGCGGGCCGCAGTGGCGCGGCGAGCGCCGAGGGCAAGGTTGTACTGGCGCGTGCCGCGCTCGTCGGCATGGCCTTCGATCGTGACCATGTACTTGCCGTAGGTATTCAGCCACTGCGCCTGCTTGTCCAGCGTGGCACGGGCCTGGCTGTTGATCGTGGACTGGTCTTCCTCGAAGAAGATACGGTCGCCGACATTGACCACGAAGTCCTGGCTGGAGCCCGGCGTCGCCGCCGCGTTGCCATCAAGGCCATCCGGCTTGGTCTGCGCACAAGCGGCAAGCGTCAGGGCAAAACCGACAACGGCCGCAAAGCGGGCCCCACGTGCCATCACACCCGAATTCAACATGTGTCTGCTCCTCGTCCCCACCGTCCCCCGACAGGGTGAACGCAATCTATACTGGGTTGGTTAACAGCCGGTACGCGATCAGGGTTAACATTCGGTCAATGACCTGAACGCAACCGGCCTTTTCTGCGGCTTTCGCCGCGCTTGAGAGCTGCCGCTGTCGCGGCAGTTTGCCGTGTGTCCTCAGTCGATCAGCGGCGACCAGGACGGGTCCGAGCCGAAGCCCGGCGTGTCGATCTTCAATTCATTGTGACCGGTCAGGTCCACCGTCCAGACCTGCGGACCGCCGTTGGCGCCCGGAGAGTCGCGGAAGAACGTCAGGACGCGGCCGTTCGGCGCCCAGGCCGGCCCCTCGTTGTGGAAGCCTTCGGTCAGGATGCGCTCGCCCTTCCCGTCCGGCCGCATCACGCCGATCATGAAGCGGCCCTGATACTGCTTGGTGAAGGCGATGAGGTCACCGCGCGGCGACCAGACCGGCGTCGAGTAACGGCCCGGACCGAAGCTGATGCGCTGCGGGTTGGAGCCGTCCGCGCCCATGACGTAGAGCTGCTGCGTGCCGCCCCGGTCGGACTCGAACACGATCTGCGAGCCGTCCGGCGAATAGGACGGGCTGGTGTCGATTGCCGGCGTGTTGGTCAGGCGCGTGGTGGCGCGCGAGCGCAGGTCCATCACGAAGATGTTCGCGTTGCCGCCCTGCTGCAGGCTCATCACGACGCGCTGGCCATCCGGCGAGAACCGCGGCGCGAAGGTCATGCCGGGGAAGTTGCCGACGATCTCGCGCTGGCCTGTCTCGATGTTGAGCAGGAACACGCTGGGATCGGTCCCGGTGTAGGCCATGTAGGTGATTTCCTGCGTCGTCGGCGAGAAGCGCGGGGTCAGCACCAGGTCCTCGCCCCGGGTCAGATAGCGGACATTCGCGCCATCCTGGTCCATGATCGCCAGACGCTTGACGCGCCGGCTCTTCGGCCCGCTCTCGTCGACATAGACGATGCGCGTGTCGAAATAGCCCTTTTCACCGGTCAGACGCTCGTAGATCGCGTCGGAGATGATGTGCGCCAGCCGGCGCCAGTTCTCCTGGGTGGTGAAGAACTGCTGGCCGAGCATCTGCTCGCCGGCGAACACGTCCCACAGGCGGAACTCGGCGCGCAGGCGCCCGTCAGCCTGCCGGGCAAGCGAGCCGGCCACGAGAGCCTGGGCCCCGATCGTGCGCCAGTCGCCGAAGCGCGGCGAGGTGTTGGCGGTGATGCCCTTCTCGATGTAGCTGGCCGGATCCAGCGGACGGAACAGGCCCGAACGGCGCAGGTTGTTGGCAATCACGGCGGTCAGCTCGCGGGCGAGCTGGGCATCGGCGCCTTCCGGGGCAAAATCGGGCAGCGCGAT
Source organism: Pannonibacter sp. XCT-53 (assembly GCF_009915765.1). NCBI lineage: Bacteria > Pseudomonadati > Pseudomonadota > Alphaproteobacteria > Hyphomicrobiales > Stappiaceae > Pannonibacter > Pannonibacter tanglangensis. The sequence continues at coordinate 267,119 of NZ_JAABLQ010000002.1, read as the reverse complement.
CGGCAGCGGCTCGACGGTGCCCTGGGTGATGTCGATCTCGATCAGGGCCTGGGCCGGTGCGACGGGCGCAAGGCTCGCGAGGGCGAAGAAGCAGCCGGCCATTGCTGCCTTGATCCAGGCAACACACCGGATCTTGGTGCGAAGGTTTCTCATGGGCAACGGGGCTCCAGATTTGCAAGTCACGGTCAGCCCCCCAGCATTTCGCGGGGGTCGAAATTGATGATCACTTCCTTCCACGCGTCGTATTTCTCGACCGGGAGGGAGTAGGGTGCGCAGCGCATGACGGCGCGCACCGCGCTGTCGGAGGCGGCGCGGAAGGACGGGTTGCCGCTCGAGTTCAGGATCCGCGGCATGCCGGAGACTTCGCCGGCTTCCGTCAGGTTGAACTGCACGCGGACGAGAAGATCCTCGGCGCCGATGGCACCGGCAGGCGGGTTCCAGCAGCGCGAGATCTGCCCGCGCAGCGCATCCAGCTCGGAAACCGTCATCTTGACGTTGTTGTTTCCGTCCCGGCTGCCGAGCGAGGCGGCCTCGCGGTTGCCGGCCGTGCCGCCGCCCGACGGGTCAACCTTGTTCAGCAGGGCGCTGATCTGGTTGGGATTGAAGTCCTGCTCCTGCGTCGGCTGCGCCTGCGCGGTCTCGGTGGGACGCGTCGGGCGCGGCGGCGTGGGCTTGGACTTCGGCGTCACCCGGACGGGCTCGGCCACCTGGGGCTTGGGGGCTTCCTCGACCGGCGTCGCCTCGGCGACCCTGGGCCGCTCCGGCGTGGGGGCCGGCGTCGGCGGGGCCTCGGCGGGCTTCGGCGGTTCCGGCTTCGGCGGCGCGGGCTCGGGCGGGGTCGGGGCCGGCGGCGGGGCCGCAGTCGGCTCGGGAGCCCTCACCGCCTGCGTCGTCGGACGCGGCGTCGGCGGGGTCGGCAGCTCCACCTTGGACTCGCCCGCCGGCTTGTCCGGCTGGATGTTGGTGTTCTTCGTCTCCTTGGACGTCGACTCGTTCGGCTTTTCCTTCAGCTCGGCCGTCTTCTCGCCCTTGTTGAGCTGGGTGAACTCGCCGATGGGAACGAGATCGACGGGAAGGGATTCCACCTGCTTCGTCTCGAACGGACGCGTTTCCGGGAGCCCGACGAGCGCCCAGACAAAAATGGCCACGTGACCGGTCAGCGATGCGATCAACCCGGCACGCATCAGACGTCAGGACCCTTCTTCAACGGTCACAAGTCCCAGGCGCTTGAACCCGGCCGCGTTGATGCGGGCCATGATCTTCATCATGGTGCCGTAATCCGCGTTCTGGTCGCCGCGCACGTAAATCCGCTCTTCATAGCCATTGGCCGCGATCGCGCTGAGTTTCGGGACGACTTCCTCCAGCGGGATCTCGGTGTTCTGGATGTAGATCTGGCCGGTGGAATTGACCGAGATCGTGATCGGCTCCTTGTCGCCCTCGAGAGGCTTGGCCGAGGTCTCGGGCAGGTCGATCGGCACGCCGACCGTCAGCAGCGGGGCAGCGACCATGAAGATGACAAGGAGCACGAGCATCACGTCCACGAAGGGCGTGATGTTGATCTCGGACATCGGGGCGGCCCGTCGTCCGCGGCGGCGACGGCTGCCACCTCCGCCGCCTCCAGAGCCCACGTTCATGCTCATCGCTTACATCCGTTCGTCGATCTGGCGCGACAGGATCGCGGAGAACTCATCAGCAAAGCCTTCCATGCGGGAGGTCAGCTTGCCGGCGTCTGTCTGCAGCTTGTTGTAGGCGATCACGGCCGGAATGGCCGCGACAAGGCCGATCGCCGTCGCGAACAGCGCTTCGGCAATGCCCGGGGCCACGACGGCGAGCGAGGTGTTCTCGGACTGCGCGATGGCCTGGAAGGCGGTCATGATGCCCCAGACCGTTCCGAACAGACCGATGAAAGGCGCCGCGGTGCCGACCGTGGCCAGGACCAGCAGCTGCGATTCCAGGCGCTCGGATTCGCGCTGGATCGTCACGTCCATCACGCGGTCGATGCGCTGCTGCAGGCTGTGCAGCGCCGGGCGCGAGCCTTCATGGCTGCGCTTCCACTCGCGCATCGCGGCGACGAACAGGGCTGCCATGGAGTGATTGGCCCGGTTGGACAGGGTCTTGTACAGCTCCTCCAGCGACTGGCCGGACCAGAACACGGTCTCGAACCGGGTCATCTGGCGCTTGGTGCGCGCATAGAGCAGGGCCTTGTCGACAATGATCGCCCACGTCCACACAGATGCCGCAAGCAAGCCGACCATGACGAGCTTGACAACAAAATGTGCTTGCATGAACAGACCGAAAAACGACACGTCGTGGGCCTGCGCTGCCATCGTCGTCTGGGCGATTTCATTCATTGATACTGGACCTCTCGGCCGTGAAGTTGTCGTACGCGGTCAGTTGCGCCAGTGCGTCCGCTGTCCGGTGTCTTGGGGCATGCTCCGGAACCGTGGCCTTCCTGACGGCTGAATTTGGCAAAACTGGGACTGTGCCGGCGCACAGGACCGGTTTTAATAACCGCGATTAAGGTTACCGCCGTGTTAAAATCACCGCATTGCAGCAAGAATTTGCGACGGACAGGGCCGCAAGGCCGCGCCGCACGCCCCGCTGGGGCGCCGGCCGGGAGCCGGAAGCCTTTCAGGCAGGAGAGATTCAGGCTTTGTTTTCAAGCCTTTGAGCGAGATGGGCGGGCAGTCTGGTCGGCCGGCCGTCAGCGGTAATGACGGCAACCGTGACATCGGCCTCGGCCAGCAGCTCATCCGCGCGCAAGGCCCGCTGGAGCAGCCGGATGCGCGCTCCGCGGGCTTCAACAAGCTGTGTGCGGATCTCCAGCACATCGTCGATCCGGGCCGGACGCAGGTAGCTGACGTTGAGCTGCCGGACCGCGAAGGCAAGCGCGGGACCATGCAGGCCGGCCCCCAGCTCGGCGTGATGGATGCCGCAGAGACGCAGGAAATCGGAGCGGCCCCGCTCGAAGAAGCGCACATAGGAGCCGTGATAGACCAGACCGGTGAAGTCCGTGTCCTCGTAGTAGACCCTGACGGCCAGCACATGGCCGCCGTCGGCCAGATGGCCGGACAGGTCATTCCAGGTCTGCTGCATCCTCGCCTCGCGTCTGGTTCGCTGCCGGAGTACGGGATGGCATGACCTCAAAGCAAGACCCCGCCACAGGGGCGGGGTCAGGTTTCGTCCGGATCCGGTGGATCAGGCTGCGGCCACCTGGGACAGGAAGCGCTCCACCGAGTGGCGCAGCGTGTCGGCCTGGCGCTTCATCGCCAGCGTCGCCTCGCGCATCGTTTCGGCCGAGGTGGAGTTTTCCGTGATGTCGGCGTTCAGCGTCGAGATCGCACCGGTCACGGCCATGGTGCCGCGGGCGGCCTCGGCGACGTTGCGGGAGATCTCGCCGGTGGCCGAGCCCTGTTCGCGGACAGCGCCGGCGATGGAGGCGGTGTAGCTGTTGACCTCTTCCATCGACTGCGACACTTCGGCGATCTCTTCCACGGCGTCGGAGGTCGAGGCCTGGATGGCTGCGATCTGGGCCGAGATTTCTTCCGTCGCCTTGGAGGTCTGGTTGGCCAGTTCCTTCACTTCGGCAGCGACGACCGCGAAGCCGCGACCGGCCTCACCGGCACGGGCGGCCTCGATCGTGGCGTTCAGGGCCAGCAGGTTGGTCTGCTCGGCAATGGCGCGGATCAGGTCGACAACTTCGCCAATCTTGTTGGCGGCCGCCGCAAGACCCGCGATCTTGACGTTGGACGACTGCGCATTGGCCGTGGTGCGACCGACGACGTCGGCGGTCGTGGCGACCTGACGGGCGATCTCGGCGATGGAAGCGTTCAGCTCTTCCGTGGCCGAGGCCACTGCCTGCACGTTGGCCGAGGCATTTTCGGAGTTCATCACCGCCTGCGAGCCGCGCTCGGCAGCCACCGACGACCGCGAGCTCAGGATCGTGGACAGTTCCTCGACCTGGACCAGGTTCTCCTCCACGGCGCTCAGCACGGACTGGGCTTCGTGACGGAAGGCATTGATCATCGCGTCGATGGCCTGCTCGCGCTGCTCGCGGGCAATGTGGCCGGCCTTGCGCTCTTCGGCGAGGCGTTCACGCTCGATGGAGTTGTCCTTGAAGACCTCGACGCAGCGGGCCATCTCGCCGATCTCGTCCTTGCGGTCGAGCGCGTTGACCTGCACCGTCAGGTCGCCGTCGGCGATCTTGCGGGCCACGCCGGAGAGGGTCTGCAGCGGTGCGAACATGCGGGCAGTCATCAGCCAGATCACGGCGACGATGGGCAGCAGCGCCAGCACGCCGGCCAGGATGGCACCGAACGTGATTTCCTGTGCCGCAGCCGCCAGCTCCGCTTCCTCGACGGCCGCGCCGACGGAGTAGGAGGTGCCGAGCAGCTCGCCCTGCTCCGTCAGGAACTGGTAGTCCACGTCATGGATGACCATGGAGTCCGGGGCGGTGGTGATGCTGGACAGCTGGGCACCGAGGCTGTCGGTGGACCCGGCGTCGAAGATGGCAGCATTGCCCGAGGCATCAACCAGCAGGGCATGCTCGGTCTCGCCGACGCCGCTCTTCTTGACGATGAGCGGGATCAGACGCTCCATCGCCACCTGATAGCCGATCACGCCGAAGAACCGGTCATGCGAGAACACCGGGGTAGCCAGCAGCAGCTCGACCTTGCCCTCGGCATTGACGCGGAAACCGGAGGTGGTGATGTGCGGCATGCCTGCCGACGAGCGGTCGGTGGCAGCCAGCAGCGGGCCAACGGCAGCCTTCAGGGCCGAGTCGGCCAGTTCCGGAGCCGAAAGGTTGCGGGCGAACTCCTCGCCCTTCTTGTACGAGTAGATGACGTTGCCATCCACGTCGACCAGCATCATGTCGCTGAACAGGCCCTGCCCGATCATGTTGCCGATCGACTGGTGGATGGGCTTGTGGTTGTTGGCGTAGAAGTTGGAAACCTGCGGCTCGATCAGCTTCTCACGCTCGTTCTCGCCGTAGGGATTGTCCTCGACGAAGATCTTGCGGAGCTGTTCGGTGTGGTTTTCCTTCAGCACCTTCCAGCCGGCCGTCATCTTCATCATGGCGTCCTTGGCGTCGGACACGCTGGCGAAGAAACGGGCGCTGTCCTGGCGCTGCGCCAGGGCCAGCGTCAGGGTCTGGCTCTTGCCGAGCGTCGCGCTGGCAAGCGCACGCTGGGCCTGCTCGTCGGCAACACGGCCTGCGAGCATGGACGTGACAAGCACAGTGGCTGCGCACATCACGGAAGCTCCGACGAAGAACATCAGAGCCATCTTGTTTGACAGTCGATTCAGGATCATTGCTGCGTTCCCGCCCTCAGATTTTTTTCGAGGCTGACGGAAACTCACAAAAAAATGCTTAATCCGAAGGGCGAGCCTCAGCAAATCTGCCCATGGTGTTTAACACTTTGGACACCATGCCCTCCAGGCGGACAGGATCGCGCCGAACGAAAGCTGCGTAACCTCAGCAGCTTGACCCCGATTTACAGTTCGTTTGTCACGTCCGGAAAAAGTCCGAGCTGGGGCGCATCGGCACGTTGCGGCACCGCAAGTCCGAGATGCCGGAACGACTGGGGCGTCAACATCCGGCCGCGCGGGGTGCGCTGGATGAAGCCGTTCTGGATCAGGAACGGCTCGACGATCTCCTCGATGGCGTCGCGCGGTTCGGACAAGGCGGCCGCGATCGTCTCGATCCCGACGGGTCCGCCGCCGAAATTGAGCGCGATCTGCGTGAGGTAGCGCCGGTCGAGACTGTCGAGACCGGCGTTGTCGACCTCAAGCTGGGACAGGGCCCGGTCCGCGGTGGCGCGGTCGACGGTGTCCTGCCCGGCGAAGACGGCGAAATCGCGCACCCGGCGCAGCAGGCGCCCGGCGATGCGCGGCGTTCCGCGGGCGCGCATGGCGATCTCGCGCGCGCCATCCGGAGCCATGCCGATGCCAAGCAGCCGCGCGCCCCGGTTGACGATCAGCTCCAGCTCCTCGACCGTGTAGAATTCGAGCCGCACCGGAATGCCGAAACGGTCACGCAGGGGCGTCGTCAGCAGGCCAAGACGCGTCGTTGCGGCAACCAGCGTGAACTTTGCAAGGTCGATCTTGACCGAACGGGCAGCCGGCCCCTCGCCGATGATCAGGTCGAGCTGGAAGTCTTCCATCGCCGGATAGAGCACTTCCTCGACGGCAGGGCTCAGACGGTGGATCTCGTCGATGAACAGCACATCGCGCTCTTCCAGGTTGGTCAAGAGCGCGGCCAGGTCCCCGGCCTTGGCGATGACCGGACCCGATGTGGCCCGGAAGTTGACCCCGAGTTCGCGCGCCATGATCTGGGCCAGCGTGGTCTTGCCCAGTCCCGGAGGGCCGACGAACAGGACGTGGTCAAGCGCCTCGCCCCGGGCCTTGGCCGCGCCGATGAAGACCTTCAGATTGGCACGGGCCTGCGCCTGACCGACGAACTCGTCCAGGGACTGCGGCCGCATGGTCGTGTCGATCTCGTCGCCCCGGATCTGTGGGGTCACCAGCCGTTCGCTGTCTTCCATACGCCTGTGCTTTCCTTGCCAGGGGCCGTTGCCCCGGTCCATCGCCTGCCCGGTTTACTGGCTCGCCAGTTCCTTGAGCCCGAGGCGGATCAGGGTCTCGGTCGTCGCCTCCTCGCCGGCTGCCTTCACGGCGCGCGCCACTGCGGCGCTGGCCTGCGCCTGGGCGTATCCAAGGTTGGTAAGCGCGGACACCGCCTCGGCCACCGGACGCGAGGCCACATTCTCGCTCACCGTCTGGGCCACCGCCAGCGTGTCGGCATCGAGGCTCGAATATCCGGGCGCCTTGTCCTTCAGCTCGATGACGAGCCGCTCGGCGACGCGCTTGCCCACGCCCGGCGCCCGCGACAGGGCGGTCTTGTCGCCCAGGGCAATGGCGGTCGCCACATCGCTTGCCTTCATGACGCCGAGAACCGCCAGGGCGACCTTCGCGCCAACCCCCTGCACCGTCATGAGAAGACGGAACCACTCGCGTTCGGCCTCCGAGGCGAAGCCGTAGAGGCGGATCATGTCCTCCCGGACGATGGTCTCGATGAAGAGGACCGCCGCCTCCCCCGCCCGCGGCAGCTGCTGCAGCACGCGGGAGGGACAGAACACCTGATAGCCGACCCCGTGCACGTCGAGGATCAGGTGATCCTCGCCATAGCTGTCGATCGTGCCCTTGAGCTTGCCGATCATGCTGCCCCCTTCGTGGCCCGGACGGCTCCGGCCGCCACCTTTGCCGCTACTTTTGCTTCCATGCTGGCCGCGCCGCGATGATGGGCGTGACAGACCGCGATCGCCAGCGCATCGGCGGCATCGTCACTGTCGAACCGGGCGCGGGGCAGCAGGATCTTGACCATGTGGCGGATCTGGTCCTTTTCCGCATGACCGGTCCCGACCACGGTCTTCTTCACGAGGTTCGGCGCGTATTCCGAAACGGCAAGCCCATGCAGCGCGGGCACCAGAAGCGCGATGCCGCGCGCTTGCCCGAGCTTCAGCGTCGCGCCGGCATCCTTGTTGACGAACGTGTGCTCGACGGCCGCCTCGTGCGGCTCCTGCGCGGCGATCACCTGCTGCAGCCCGTCGTGGAGCTGGACCAGCCGCTCGGCCAGGTCGCGCTTCTCGTCGGAGGTCACGGTGCCGGCGGCCACAAAGGTGAGCTTGTTGCCCAGCGCCTCGATGAGGCCCCAGCCGGTGCGGCGCAGGCCGGGATCAATCCCGAGGATACGAATCGGATGCTTCATAGAACAAAGCGGTAACAAAAGTCGCGCCCGGGCGCCAGCACAGACGGCCAGAGGCGAGCAGGACGGCTTGTTTTTCGATGATCAGCGCTGCGGAGAACGTCGCGCGGCAGGGCAGGACGACTGCGTGGCTCTCACTGGTCGTCCCGGAGGAGAGCGAAGCGGAGATCCGGGACCGGAGAGCAAAAGCGTCTGCGACGTCAGCTCATTCAAACATCAGCATCCCGCCCCGCCGGCCCCTGCTCGGCGCTGCACTTGGCCGGGATGACCTGGGTGGGGCAAAGGTATGGCCACAGCCCAATCCCGGCAGATGGCCGGGATTGGGCAGGCGTGCACTGGCTGTCAGCCGGCGAGGCTGGCCATGGTTTCTTCGTCGATGTCGAAGTTGGCGTAGACGTTCTGGACGTCGTCATCGTCCTCGAGCATGCCGACCAGCTTCATCAGGGTCTGCGCCTTTTCCGCGTCGACCGGCGTCAGGTTCTGCGGCTTCCAGACGATCTTGACCGACTCAGGCTCCCCGAGGGTCGCTTCCAGGGCCCGGGACACCTCGCCCAGATCCTCGAACGAGCAGATGATCGTGTGCGTCTCCGCGTCGGACTGCACATCCTCCGCCCCCGCCTCGATGCCGGCTTCCAGGACCGCATCCGCCGCGCCCGCCTTGGCCGGGTAGATGATCTCGCCCACCTTGTCGAACATGAAGGACACGGAGCCTGTTTCGCCCATCGCCCCGCCACACTTGGTGAAGTAGGAGCGGACGTTGGAGGCGGTGCGGTTGCGGTTGTCCGTCATCGCCTCGACGATGATGGCAACGCCGCCCGGACCGTAGCCCTCGTAGCGGATCTCGTCGTAGGACTCGGCGTCGCCGCCCTGCGACTTGTTGATGGCCCGCTGGATGTTCTCCTTGGGCATCGACTGGGCCTTGGCGTTCTGGATGGCCAGACGCAGGCGCGGGTTGGCAGCCGGATCGGGATCACCGTGCTTGGCGGCGACAGTGATTTCCTTCGAAAGCTTGGAAAACAGCTTCGACCGAACCGCATCCTGGCGGCCCTTGCGGTGCATGATGTTCTTGAATTGTGAATGTCCGGCCATGATGTTCCCGGCAGTTTGCTCGTACACGCGAAGAGAATGCGCCGCTTATAGGCAAACACGGCGCCAAAATCCAGCCACCCGCCGCCGCGTCCCCGCGACGGCGAAGGGGATCAGGAGAACCAGAACGACGGCAGCACCGGGTCGAGCCGACCGCCGAGCCGCAAGGGCGCGACCGCTGTCGCAAGTCCTGTCCTGTCGTCGGTCTCGACCGCCACGCCGCAGATCGTCGCCTCGCCCAGCGCCGGCGTGAACCGCGCTCCGGGCACCTTGCGCAGGAAGCGGTTCAGCGGCTCCTCCTTGTCCATGCCGAGGACACTGTCATAGTCGCCGCACATGCCGGCATCCGACAGGTAGGCCGTGCCGCCCGGCAGGATCTGGTGATCGGCTGTCGGAACGTGCGTGTGGGTGCCGACCACGAGGCTGACGCGCCCATCGAGGAAATGGCCCATGGCCTGCTTCTCGCTGGTCGCCTCCGCATGCATGTCGACCACGATGGCATCAGCCACCTGGCCAAGCGGGCAGTCCGCGATGGCCCGCTCGACGCTGGCAAAGGGATCATCGAGCGCATCCATGTAGACACGACCCATGACGTTGACGACGGCCACCCTGGCGCCGTTTCTTGCGGTGAACAGGTTCACGCCGCGCCCCGGCGTGCCGGCCGGGTAGTTGGCCGGTCGCAGCAGGCGCGGCTGCCGCTCGATGTAGACCAGCGTCTCGCGCTGGTCCCAGATGTGATTGCCCGTGGTCACCACATCGGCCCCGGCATCCAGCACGTCCTGCAGGATCTCCTCGGTGATGCCGAAGCCGGAAGCCGAGTTCTCGCCATTGACCACGACGAAGTCGAGATGATGATCGGAGATCAGGCCCGGCAACGCATCGATCACGGCGCTGCGGCCGGACCGGCCAACCAGATCGCCCAGGAAAAGCAGTCTCATGCGCCCTCGCGCTTGTTGAACCAGGTCAGGCCCTGCTCCGTCAGGATGGCCTCGAGCGGCTGGTCGTGCGGTTCAGTCGGGACGTGATCAACCTGTTGCACCGAAAAGGCAAGACCGATCCGGCGGACAGGATGCCCGACCGCCATGAGATCGGCAATCGCGGTGTCGTAGTAGCCACGGCCATAGCCGAGCCGCCAGCCCCGGTCATCATAGGCCGACAGCGGCATCAGCAGCACGTCGGGCGTCAGTTCCGGCGCACGATCGTCCGGCACGACGGTGCCGAAGCCCGCGCGGACCAATTGCGTCTCGCGGGTCAGCCGCCGGAAGACCAGCCGCGGGCCGACGACCACCGGCAGACAGAGCGGATGCCCCAGCTCGCCCAGCCGGAACAGCAGCGGACGGGGATCGATCTCGTCCCGGATCGGCCAGAACCCGGCCACGGTCGCGCCACCGGGCAGCCCCAGAAGACCGGCGGCTTCGGCGAGCATCAGGGAGGCTTCGATCCGCTCGGGCAGCGGAAGGGCCGCGCGCCGGGCCAGGGCCTGCTTGCGGACGGCAGCCTTGCGCGCGCCGATGTCGGCGTCAGCCTCTGCACCAGCGTCTGTGCCCAAGTCGGGATTGGGGATGTCGCTCACGGGGTCTCCTGCGATGCCGCCCGCCCGCACACGTGGACGGACGATGCCATGGCCACCGGAACAGCAACGGCCACCGGAACAGTGACCGCCCGGACGGCTCGTGTCCATCCACCCGGTGACGGAGGACGATCTCCTTGCGTCGACCGAGACGCGCTCGACAGCAACAAGCCGGACGGAGGACCGCCAGATACGGCCACACCGGTACAGCCTCACCGGTACAGGCAGGAGAGAGGACGAAACTGGAAAGTGCGTAGCCACAACGACCGTTGGAATTCGCAATCCCGGGAAACCTACAGAGTAGGTGGGCGCCGTGTGCTCGGACCCACGGGTCCAAACAGGGACAGCTCCCTAGGAAATGCGTAAGGCCCCGGGGATATGTTTCCTGACGGGAAGCGCAGCCACGCATCACAGATATAGCGCCCTCAGCGAAGCTTTGCCAGTGGCGCGGCGTCTCGTCCGCACGCTTTGCAAGGGCGCGCCCTGTCCGGGCCCGTGCCTGACACCGGCTGCGAGACAGGGATCAAGACACGGGGCGGGACAGGGGGCGAGACAGGGGGGCGGGACAGGATCAGGCGACAGACCGTACCGGGACTGCGCCCGGACATGGGCGTGGTCGGGGATCCGCGCCCGAAATCGCGCGTGTCTCAATCCTCGCGCAGGCTGCGCGTCAGCCCGTCGGCGAGCTGTTCGATCCGCCGCGCCGCCTCGTCGATCCGCGCCACCACGCTGGCCTCGCTGCGGTTGAGGTGCTCGAGGGCAGCCATGCGCGCGTCGCGGGCCGAGGCAACCTCCTGCTCGAGAACACGGATGCGCTTCTCCAGCTCGGTCAGTTCGTCGACGACCATGATGCCGGCCATCACCGTCAGCCGCTGGTCGCCGATCTCGCCGAAACTGCGCCTGAGGTCCTCGATGCAGCCGTCGAACCGCTTGGCCAGGCCGATCAGGCGCTCTTCCTCGCCATCGTCGCAGGCCATCCGGAAGGCGCGACCGTTGATCGTGACCGATATCTGCGCCATCGCCCGCCCCTCAGCCTCCGTGCGCTTCAAGGACGGAGCGGATCGACTCCATCGCCGAGACCAGCCGGCGCGACACGTCGCGGTTGGCCTCCTCCAGTCCGTTGGCGCGCCCCTCGGCGCGGTCGAGCGCCGCCGCCAGTTCGGAGCGATCCTCGCCAAGACGCTGGATGTCTTCCTGCAGGGCATTCAGCGAACGGTCACTGTCCAGCCTGCGCCCGACCGCCGACTCAAGATGCACGAGAGCCGTCGACAGGCGAGCCAGGGCCGCTTCCAGTGACTGGCTCTGTCCCGAGCCGTAATCCGCCATCGCCTACATCCACCTTCACCGCAGGGCGGCCACGGCAGGCCAGGTCTGCCCGTCGTACCGAAACCAGCCTTGCGACCCGACTGCCCCCGCATGGCCCCGCCAGCGAAAGCGTCGGATCGGGTTCCCTGTGCCTCGGGCGAACTCACCGCCACCAACACGATCGATACGGAAGGAACTGCGCTCCGGTCCGCTCATGCGGACCACACCGGTTCGACCGCTGACATCCGATGCACCCGGGCCGGACGGACGTCGATCCCGTCGCAGCCTCATGCAGGACACGATGGCCATGTGCCAGCGTGCGCGCAAAAACTAAAGCAAACTGCGAGCGCACCGCAATAAGGTCATGAACGAACTTAACGGTTTTGAAATGCCTCCATGCCGCACCTGTCACATTACGCAAGGCGTGATTCTGCCGTCAATGGCACAGACGTGCGGGAGCCCCGGTTCTCCCCCGCCCTTGCCCCTGGGGCAGCCACGCGCGGCCTTTGTTGACACGACCAAGGTTCCTGTTATTTGTCGGGCGCCCTCGACCGGCCTCCCCGAGGCTGCCCGGGACATGTCAGCCCGCCAGGCGTGAGTGGTCCTCCCGGACCGGCCCATGGCGGCGCGCGGCGCGTCGCGCACCGGGGGCCGGACAGGATGCGAACCTCTCAAGCCGGCGCCCGCCGCCGCTGCCAGCAACGGGATGAACATGACCGATCTCGATAAGCACCACCGGATGGCCAACGCGATCCGTTTCCTTGCCATGGATGCGGTGGAAAAGGCCAAGTCTGGCCACCCGGGCCTGCCGATGGGTGCAGCCGACATCGCCACGGTGCTGTTCACCCAGGTGCTGAAGTTCGACCCGACCGCCCCGCACTGGGCCGACCGCGACCGCTTCGTCCTGTCGGCCGGTCACGGCTCGATGCTGCTGTATTCGGTGCTCTACCTGCTCGGCTACGAGGACTTCTCCCTCGACCAGCTCAAGAATTTCCGCCAGATCGGTGCCCGCACCGCCGGTCACCCCGAATTCGGCCACGGTGCCGGCATCGAGACGACCACCGGCCCCCTCGGCCAGGGTCTGGCCAATGCCGTCGGCATGGCCATTGCCGAAAAGCTGCAGGCTGCCCGCTTCGGTGAGGCGCTGGTCGACCATTACACCTACGTCCTCGCCGGTGACGGCTGCCTGATGGAAGGCATCAGCCAGGAAGCCCTGACGCTGGCCGGTCACCTGAAGCTGAACAAGCTGATCGTGATCTGGGACGACAACGGCATCTCCATCGACGGCAAGATCGATGTGACCGATTCCACCGACCAGATCGCCCGCTTCGAGGCCTCGCAGTGGAACACCATCCGCGTTGACGGCCATGACCCGGTCGCCCTCGCCGCTGCCTTCCGCAAGGCGCAGGAGAGCGAGCGCCCGACCCTGATCGCCGCCAAGACCGTGATCGGGTTCGGCTCGCCGACCAAGGCCGGCACCGCCAAGGTGCACGGTTCGCCGCTCGGCGCCGACGAGATCGCAGCCACGCGCAAGGCCCTGAACTGGCCGCACGAGCCGTTCGAGATCCCGAGCGACGTCCTTGACGCCTGGCGCATCGCCGGCCTGCGCTCCGCCCATGCCCACAAGGACTGGGAAAAGCGCTTTGCCGCGGCTGACGCCGAGACCCGCGCCGAGTTCGAGCGCCGCAACCGCGGTGACCTGCCGGCGGCCCTGAAGCCGGCGCTGGCTGCCTACAAGCAGAAGCTCGCCGAGGAGCGCCCGACACTGGCGACCCGTCAGGCCTCCGAGCACGTGCTGAACGTCATCAACGAGGTGGTGCCGGAGACCATCGGCGGCTCGGCCGACCTGACCGGGTCCAACAACACCAAGACGGCCCAGACCAAGCCGGTCACCCCGGATGATTTCTCCGGCCGCTACATCCACTGGGGCATCCGCGAACACGGCATGGCCGCCGCGATGAACGGCATGGCGCTGCATGGCGGCATGATCCCCTACTCCGGCACCTTCCTGGTGTTCGCCGACTACTGCCGCCCGTCGCTGCGCCTCGCGGCCCTGATGGAACAGCGCGTCATCCACGTCATGACGCATGACTCCATCGGCCTTGGCGAAGATGGGCCGACGCATCAGCCGGTCGAGCACTACGCCTCGCTGCGCGCCATCCCGAACCTTCACTTCTTCCGTCCGGCCGACGTGACCGAGACGCTGGAGTGCTGGCAGCTGGCCCTCGGCGCGAAGAAGACCCCGTCGGTTCTGGCCCTGACCCGTCAGGGTCTGGCGGCCCAGCGCAAGACCTATGTCGAGGAAAACCTCTGTGCCCGCGGTGCCTACGTGCTCGCCGACACGGACGAGACCGCAGACGTCACGATCTTCGCCTCCGGCTCGGAAGTCGAGATCGCGATGGACGCCCGCGCCAAGCTGGAAGCCGAGGGCGTTTCCGCCCGCGTCGTGTCCGTGCCGTGCTTCGAGCTGTTCGAGGCCCAGTCGGCCGACTACCAGGCCGACGTGATCGGCACCTCGAAGGTCCGGATTGCGGTCGAGACCGGCATCCGCATGGGCTGGGACCGCTTCATCGGCACCGATGGCGTGTTCATCGGCATGAGCGGCTTCGGTGCCTCCGGCCCGTACAAGGAGCTTTACGCCCACTTCGGCATCACCGCCGATGCCGTGGTTGCGGCTGCGAAGAAGCGCCTGGCCTGACCGGCCGGCTCACAGGATGACAGGCGTGCCCGCAGGATCGCGGGCGCGTCCCTCATGACGGGATGGAGCCCTCCATCCCACGGACGGCCGGAACCGCATCACCCGATCGCGGGACCGGCGCACGGGCGCACGCAACGGTGGCGCCACGCATGCTCGGGGAGTGTCTCATGGTGACGAAGGTTTCTATCAATGGTTTTGGCCGCATCGGCCGCAACGTGCTCCGCGCGATCGTCGAGTCCGGCCGGACCGACATCGAGGTGGTGCACATCAATGACCTGGGCCCGGTTGAGACCAATGCGCACCTGCTGCGTCATGACTCGGTTCACGGCAAGTTCCCGGCGTCGGTGACTGTCGAGGGTGACAGCATCCGCATCAACGGCGGCAAGCCGATCAAGGTGACCGCGATCCGCGACCCGAAGGACCTGCCGCACGGCGAGCTCGGCGTTGACGTGGCCATGGAATGCACCGGCATCTTCACCGACAAGCCGAAGGCCGAGATCCATCTGGCCGCCGGCGCCAAGCGCGTGCTCGTCTCCGCTCCGTCGAACGGGGCCGACAAGACCATCGTGTTCGGTGTCAACCACGATGCGCTGACCGCAGCCGACCTGGTCGTGTCCAACGCCTCCTGCACCACCAACTGCCTTGCCCCGGTGGCCTATGTCCTCAATGCCGCAATCGGCATCGAGAAGGGCTTCATGACCACCATCCACTCCTACACCGGTGACCAGCCGACCCTGGACACCATGCACAAGGACCTGTACCGCGCCCGCGCTGCCGCGATGTCGATGATCCCGACCTCGACCGGTGCCGCCAAGGCCGTGGGCCTCGTCCTGCCGGAGCTGAACGGCAAGCTGGACGGCGTGTCCGTGCGCGTTCCGACCCCGAACGTCTCGGTCGTGGACTTCAAGTTCATCGCCAAGCGCGCCACCACGGTCGAAGAGATCAACAGCGCCATCCGCGATGCCGCCAATGGCCGCCTGAAGGGCATCCTCGGCTTCACCGACGAGCCGCTGGTCTCCATCGACTTCAACCACGACAGCCACTCGTCCATCTTCCACATGGACCAGACCAAGGTCATGGACGGCACCCTGGTGCGCGTCATGAGCTGGTACGACAACGAGTGGGGCTTCTCCAACCGCATGTCCGACACTGCGGTGGCGCTGGCCAAGCACATCTGAGGATGATGGCCGTTCCGGCCCATCCGATGTGATGCAAGGGCGGGTGCCGGCTGCGGCGCCCGCCCTCTTTTTTCGCTATGCGGGGACAGGCCATGCCCGAACGCCTGCTGCGGTGTCGTGGATCGGCACCCGGCTTGCCGTTGCCTCCAGTCCCTCCCGGCCCTGAGTGCCCCTCCCAAAGGAGTTATTCCATGTCCTTCAAGACCATCGACGACATCAAGGATCCCGCCGGCAAGCGCGTCCTCGTCCGTGTTGACCTCAACGTCCCGATGAAGGATGGCAAGATCACCGATGACACGCGCATCCGTGCCGTTGCCCCGACCATCCGCGACCTGTCGGGCCTTGGCGCCAAGGTGATCCTGCTCGCCCATTTCGGCCGCCCGAACGGCGAGGTCGTGGCCGACATGAGCCTTGCGCCGGTTGCCCCGGCCGTCGCCGCTGTCGTCGGCCGCCCGGTCGCCTTCGCCAGCGACTGCATCGGCGCCGCTGCTGCTGACGCCGTCGCCAAGCTCGGCAACGGCGACATCCTGCTGCTGGAAAACACCCGCTTCCACAAGGCGGAAGAGAAGAACGGCGCCGACTTCGTCAAGGCCCTGGCGGAGAACGGCGACATCTACGTGAACGATGCCTTCTCGGCAGCCCACCGCGCCCATGCCTCGACCGAGGGCCTCGCCCATCACCTGCCCGCCTATGCGGGTCGCTCGATGCAGGCCGAACTGACCGCGCTCGGTGCCGCACTTGGCCAGCCCAAGCGCCCGGTTCTGGCGGTCGTCGGCGGTGCCAAGGTTTCCTCCAAGATCGACCTGCTCGAAAACCTCGTCGGCAAGGTCGACCTGCTCGTCATCGGCGGCGGCATGGCCAACACCTTCCTCGCCGCCAAGGGCGTCAATGTCGGCAAGTCGCTGTGCGAGCATGACCTGGCCGACACCGCGCGCAAGATCATGGCCGCCGCCGAGAAGGCTGGCTGCGAGATCGTGCTGCCGGTGGATGCGGTCGTTGCCCGCGAGTTCAAGGCCGGCGCGGCCAACGAGACCGTCGGCCTCGACGCGATCCCGGCGGATGCAATGATGCTGGACGTGGGGGCCGCCTCCATCGAGACGGTCAAGACCAGGATCGATGGTGCCGCCACACTGGTCTGGAACGGCCCGCTCGGCGCGTTCGAGATCGAGCCCTTCGACCGCGCCACGGTTGCCGCCGCCCGGCACGCCGCCGCCCGCACCAAGGACGGCAAGCTGCTGTCCGTCGCCGGTGGCGGCGACACGGTCGCAGCGCTGAACCACGCCGGGGCAGCAGGCGATTTCTCCTATGTCTCGACGGCAGGCGGCGCCTTCCTCGAGTGGCTGGAAGGCAAGGAGCTGCCGGGCGTCAAGGCACTCGGCGCCTGAGCGGGAATTCTGGAGAGGCGGTCCATCGGGCCGCCTCTTTGTTTTTTTTGGGGGGGCAGCGCTTCAGGCAGGTGCCGTCATTCCGGACAAGGTGAGCGTTAGCGAACCGCAGATCCGGAATCCAGCGCATCAGTGCGAGCGAAAGCGAGCCCATCCCCGATACGGCAGCGCCTGACCGATTGTGACGCGCGTCGCGCGGCTGATCTCTGGATCCCCGCTCGGCGCCTCGCGAACGCGCGGCTGGCCAGCGCTCTCATAGACAGGGATGACGTGGAACATTGGCGCAGCCGCCTCCCGAATGAGCCGGACCGCCTTGCATTTTCCGCCTTGGCCGGCGCATATATTTCAAATATCAAATTAAATCTGTTGCCAAAAATCGCTCAAGTTTCAGCATTTTAATTGATTTATGTCTCCGGGGCCCATCTTCCAAATCCGGAGTGTTTTGTTAGAACCACCGTGGCTTTGACGCAGAGCGACATCGTGAAGGCGGACCGGCCCTTGCCGGAACTGCCAGTCGCCGGACGACGGGAGTTATTCATGGCACGTATTACGCTTCGCCAGCTGCTCGATCATGCGGCCGAGCATGACTATGGTGTACCGGCCTTCAACATCAATAACATGGAACAGGCCCTTTCCATCATGGAAGCGGCGGATGCGACGGACTCGCCGGTCATCATCCAGGCCTCGCGCGGCGCCCGCTCCTACGCCCATGACGTGATGCTGAAGCACATGATGGATGCCGTCACCGAGATCTACCCGCATATCCCGGTCTGCGTGCACCTCGACCACGGCAACGAGCCGGCGACCTGCATGACCGCGATCCAGGCCGGCTTCACCTCGGTGATGATGGACGGCTCGCTGAAGGCCGACGGCAAGACCCCGGCCGACTGGGCCTACAATGTCGGCGTGACCAGGACCGTCACCGAGATGGCGCATCTCGGCGGCATTTCCGTGGAAGGCGAACTCGGCGTGCTGGGCAGCCTCGAGAGCGGCCAGGGCGAGGCCGAGGACGGCCACGGCGCCGAGGGCCAGCTGAGCCACGACCAGCTGCTCACGGACCCGGACGAGGCGGTGAAGTTCGTGCGCGAGACCAAGGTGGACGCGCTGGCCATCGCCATGGGCACCAGCCACGGCGCCTACAAGTTCACCCGCAAGCCGGACGGCGCGATCCTTGCCATGCATGTGATCGAGGAAATCCACCGCCGCCTGCCGGACACCCACCTGGTCATGCACGGTTCCTCCTCGGTGCCGCAGGACCTGCAGGACATCATTAACCAGTACGGCGGCAAGATGCCCCAGACCTGGGGCGTGCCGATCGAGGAAATCCAGCGCGGCATCAAGAACGGCGTGCGCAAGATCAACATCGACACCGACAACCGTATGGCGATGACCGGCCAGATCCGCAAGATCCTGGCCGAGAACCCGGGCGAGTTCGATCCGCGCAAGTATCTGAAGCCGGCCCGCGATGCCATGACCAAGCTGTGCAAGCTGCGCCTCGAGGCCTTCAACACCGCCGGCCAGGCTTCCAAGATCAAGAAGGTCCTGACCCTCTCGGAAATGGCCGCCCGCTACAAGAGCGGCGCGCTCGACGCCAAGATCGCGTAAGCGGTCAGCGCGGACGTCACACAGTCATGAAGGCCGGAGCAGTGCTCCGGCCTTTTCGTTTTCGATGGCACTGCAGCCACTCTGTCGTCATTCCGGACAAGGTGAGCGCGAGCGAACCGCAGATCCGGAATGACGGCTGAACGTTCTGCGGTGGACCACCAGTTGCAATGCGCAGACGGATCCTTGCAGACGCTTTTCGGCCGCCATCCGGTTCAAACGCAGAACCCGCGCTTGCGTCGTGCTTTTGCCGTCTTTAGGGACATAGGTATGTTCCACGCGCCCCGACGACGGGTGCCAACCGACGGATGCCGCCGTGAATCGCCCGCGCCTTTACCTTGTCACTCCGCCCACCCTCGACGTCGCCGAATTCCTGCCCCGCCTCGATGAGGCCCTCGGCGGCGGAGATGTGGCCTGCGTGCTCATCTACCAGCCGGACGCCACCAGCCGCGACCTGCAGGAAACGGCGGCCAGGCTGGTGCCGGTGATCCAGAAGGCAGGCGCGGCCGCCCTCGTCTACCGCGACACCCAGGTCGCCGGGCGCACCGGGGCGGACGGCGCCCACGTGGACACCGGCTTCGACGACATCAAGCTGGCGCTGGACAGCCTGCAGCCGGCCCGCATTGTCGGGGCCGGTGGGACCAAGCTGAAGCATGAGGAAATGGAGATCGCCGAAGCCGGCGTCGACTACCTCCTGTTCGGCCGTCTCGATCTTGAGGAACAGGCCGCAGCGCACCCCAAGACGCTCGAGCGGGCGCAGTGGTGGGCGGAACTGTTCTCCACCCCTTGCGTCGCCCTCGGTGGCAATGACCTGTCCACGCTCGACGAGACCGCCGCAACGGGATCGGACTTCGTTGCCCTGAAGGATGCCGTCTGGCACCATCCCGACGGACCGGCTGCAGCCGTGCGGGCAGCCAACCTGATTCTCGACCAGCACCCCTTTGAAGAGGAAAGCTGATGCGTCTGGCGTTTGCGCAAGCGGCAGCCCGTCTGCGGCCCCTCCCGCTGTGGACTGACCCGGTCTCGCGGGCACTGCCCGCCGCCCTCGCCCTCGGCCTGCTGGCGGGCACGGCCCTGACCGCTGTTGCGCAAACGCCCGTGCCCGTTCCGGCCCCTGCGCCCGCCCAGACGCAGGATCAGGCTCCGGCAGCTCCCCCGGCCCAGACAGAACCGCCTGCGGCCAGCCCCGCGCCCGGCAGCACAGCCCCCGCGACGCCGGCACCGACCGCTGATCCTGGCGCAGCCGCTGCGGGCGCCGGAACGGCTCCGGCCGGAGCCGCCGAAGGCGCGCAACCCGCCCCGGCCGATGCCGCGGCGCAGCCGGTCGTGGTCGAGATCCCGATCCTGCCGAACGTGATCGCGGCCGGACCGCCGCTGATGGAGCCGGGCGAGCCCGTTACGGCCGATTTCGCCTATGGCGTGTTCCAGCGCGGCCTCTACCTGACCGCCCTCGCGGTGGCGATGCCGCTGGCCGAACAGGGGGACAAGGCCGCGCAGACCCTCGTCGGCGTCATGCACGAGACCGGGCTTGGCATCACGCAGGACAAGAAGAAGGCGGCCGAGTGGTATCAGCTGGCGGCGGCTGCCGGCGACACCGGCGCCGCCTATCGTCTCGGCCAGATGTACCTGACCGGCGATGGCGTCGCCGTCGACAAGAAGCGGGCGGCGGATCTCTTCGAGGCCGCGGCCGCGGCCGGAAATCCGGCGGCCATGTACAATCTCGCCATCCTGTTCCAGGCCGGGGAAGGCCGGCCCTACAACGAGACCGAGGCCAACCGCCTGCTGCAGCAGGCTGCCGACCTGGAGGACGTGGAGGCGCAATATGCCCTCGGCCTGCAGTTCCTCGAAGGCAACGAGACCGTTCGCGATCCGATCAAGGGCGCCAACTGGCTCGGACGGGCGGCGCGGCGCGGGCATGTCTCCGCCCAGGTCTATTATGGCATCCTGCGGTTCCAGGGCCGGGGCGTGGAGCCGGACGAGAGGGAGGCCGCCGACTGGTTCGAGCGGGCCGCCATCGCCGGCAACCCGGTCGGCATGAACCGTCTGGCGCGGATCTATGCCTTCGGGCGCGGTCGGGACGTGGATCCGGTGGAGGCAACCGCCTGGCATTATGTGGCCCGCGCCCTTGGCCTGTCCGACCTGGAACTCGACGGCTACGTCGGCTCGCTCGACAAGGAAACGGTCGACAAGGCGATGAAGCGGGCGGAAGAGCTGAGTGCCTCGCTCATCCCCAAACCGCATGATCCATCCGCCGCAGCACCGTAATCTCGCGGCCGGATCGGCTTTTTTCCTTGAAACCGGGGCCGTTTTGTGGTGGACAGGCGGCTCGTTGGCGCCGGCGTGGCTGAACAGGCTCCCGCAGCGGCTGCCGCCAGTTCTACGCCCCAAGCAATCGGTCGTCCCATGAAGATCAACGGTAACGAGATCAAGCCCGGCAACGTTCTGCAGCACCAGGAAACGCTGTGGGCTGTGGTCAAGGTGGACCACGTCAAGCCCGGCAAGGGTGGCGCGTTCGCCCAGGTCGAAATGAAGAACCTCATCGACGGCCGCAAGCTCAACGAGCGCTTCCGCTCGGAAGACAAGGTCGAGCGCGTGCGCCTCGAGCAGAAGGACTTCCAGTTCCTGTTCGTGCAGGAAGACATGCTGATCTTCATGGACACCGAGACCTACGAGCAGCTCGAGCTGCAGAAGGATTTCGTTGGCGAGCGCGCTGCCTTCCTGCAGGACGGCATGATGGTCACCGTGGAAATGCACGAAGACCGTCCGATCGGCATCAACCTGCCGCAGTTCGTCACGCTGTCGATCACCGAGGCTGATGCCGTCGTGAAGGGCCAGACGCAGTCGTCGTCCTACAAGCCGGCCATGCTCGAGAACGGCGTGCGCGTGCTTGTGCCGCCGTTCATCACCGCCGGCGAGAAGATCATCGTCGACACCACCACCGTGGAATACGTGCGCCGCGCCGACTGACGCCGCCGCATTCCGGTTCCAATTTGTTCAGTGTTCAGCGCCATTCTGGCGCTGAACCAATTTTAGACGGCAGACTTCGATGGCGCGTACAGCTCTCCTCAACGTGATGGTCCAGGCAGCGATGAAGGCTGGCCGCGCCCTCGTGCGCGATTTCGGCGAGGTCGAGAACCTGCAGGTCTCGCGCAAGGGCCCGAGCGACTTCGTGTCGGCGGCAGACCGTCGCGCCGAGGAGATCATCCGCGCCGAGCTGAGCAAGGCCCGACCGGCCTTCGGCTTCCTGATGGAAGAAGGCGGCGAGATCCCGGCCGAGGACGGCCAGCACCGTTGGATCGTCGATCCGCTCGACGGCACCACCAACTTCCTGCATGGCATTCCGCTCTTCGCCATCTCCATCGCGCTCGAGCGCCAGGGTCAGATCGTTGCCGGTGTCATCTTCAACCCGGTCATGGACGAGCTCTACACCTGCGAGCGCGGGCGGGGCGTGTTCCTGAATGACCGCCGGCTGCGCGTCGCCAACCGCAATGCCCTGCCGGACTGCCTGATCGGCACCGGCCTGCCCTTCCTTGGCAAGGGCGACCACGGCCGCGCGCTCAAGGAGCTGCGCCACGTGATGCCGGAAGTGGCGGGCATCCGCCGCTGCGGCGCCGCAGCGCTCGATCTGGCCTTCGTGGCGGCCGGTCGCCTGGACGGCTTCTGGGAACACAGCCTCAACCCGTGGGACATCGCGGCCGGTCTGCTGATGGTGCGCGAGGCCGGCGGCTTCGTCAGCGACATCAATGGCAAGGACACGATGCTGGAGACCGGCTCCATCGTCGCCGGCAACGAGTTCGTGCGTGCGCAGCTTCTGAAGCTGCTGAAGAACGCGGCCGAGTAAGACGGCGCGCAGACGCCGGACGGACGGGAAATGCCCCGTTCCGCCGGCTCCTGCCCCGCCGCAGGGGTGTGCCCCGTCTGCAAGGGCGACAATTAACCGTTTGGTAAGGCGCGATTAACGGTTTTCAATGACTTGAAAATCGCGCTATCACAGGCCATCCCCGCAACAGGCGAAAGCTTGGCAGCACATGGCCCGTGATTTCGACCCCTACAGCCTCTCCAGCCCGAAGGCGTATCTGTCGATCATGATCATCTTCCTGGTGATCGTGGCCTTTATCGCTTTCATCCTCTCCCGGCAGATCGCCGTTGCCTTCATGAGCAGCCCGGGCCTCAACGGCCTGATCGTGCTGGTCGGGGTGTTCGGCATCTTCCTGACCTTCGGACGTGTCATCCGGCTGTTCCCGGAGATCCACTGGGTCAACGGGTTCCGCATCGGCGATCCGGGCATCGAGGTCCGCCGCCCGCCTGTGCTGCTGGCGCCGATGGCGACGCTGCTCGGCAACAAGGTCGGCGAGATGACGCTGACGCCGACGACCGCCCGCTCCATCCTCGATTCCATCGGCATGCGTCTCGACGAGGCGCGCGAGATCGCCCGCTACATGACCGGCCTGCTGGTGTTCCTCGGCCTGCTCGGCACCTTCTGGGGCCTGCTCCAGACGGTCGGCTCGGTGGGGGCCACGATCCAGTCCCTGGATGTCGGCTCCGGCGACGCCAATGCCATCTTCGGCGATCTCAAGGCTGGCCTCGAGGCCCCGCTCGCCGGCATGGGCACCGCCTTTTCCTCCTCCCTGTTCGGTCTGACCGGATCGCTGGTGCTCGGCTTCCTCGATCTGCAGGCCGGCCAGGCGCAGAACCGCTTCTACACCGAGCTGGAAGACTGGCTCTCCACCGTCACGGCCATCGAACCCGAAGATCGGGCAGCGCCGGCAGCGGCAGCCGTCCCGGATCTGGACAAGTTGCAGCTCACGCTGGAACGGCTGCAGCGCGCCATCGAGGAAGGGGGCGGCAAGGCGGCCAACCAGGCCATGGCCAACCTCGCCGAGGGAATCCAGGGTCTCGTCAAGCACGTGCGCTCGGAACAGCAGATGATGCGCGAGTGGGCTGAAACCCAGACCGCGCAGCAGAAGCGGATCGAGACGCTGCTGACCTCGATCTCGGCTGCCTTCGACCGGGCCAAGGAGTAAGCCGATGGCCTCGTCGCGCGGGCGCCGGCGCATCCAGGAAATGGACTACTGGCCGAGCTTCGTGGACGCCCTGACCACGCTGCTGCTGGTGCTCATCTTCCTTCTGTCCATCTTCATGGTGGCGCAGTTCTTCCTGAGCCAGCAGCTCTCCGGCCGTGATTCCGTCCTGAACCGTCTCAATGCCCAGATCAGCGAGCTGACCGAGCTCCTGGCGCTGGAACGGGCCTCCTCGGCGGAGCTTGAGACCACGATCGCCACCCTGCAGGACTCCATCGGCGACCTCACTGCGGACCGCGACCGGCTGTCCGGTCTTCTGGAGGCCCGCGAGGGGGCAGCCGCCAGCGCCGGCGGGCAAGTGGCGACACTCGAAGGCCAGCTCGACGAGGAGCGCCAGATCAGCCAGCGGGCGATGGCGCAGGTGGAGCTTCTCAACCAGCAGATCGCTGCGCTCCGGCGCCAGCTGGCTGCCGCCAATGCGGCGCTTGAAGCCTCCGAGACCAAGGAGCAGGAGAGCCAGGCCAAGATCGCAAGCCTCGGGCGCCGGCTCAACGCCGCGCTGGTGCAGCGCGTGCAGGAGCTTAACCGTTACCGGTCGGACTTCTTCGGCCGGCTGCGCGAGATCCTGTCGCAACGGTCTGACATCCGCGTCGTCGGCGACCGGTTCGTCTTCCAGTCAGAAGTGCTGTTTCCCTCCGGCTCGGAAGAGATCAACCCCAGCGGCCGGGAGGAGCTGGACAAGCTTGCGGCTGCGATCCTCGAGCTGGAAAGCCAGATCCCCTCGGAGATCAACTGGGTGCTGCGCGTCGACGGACACACCGACGCCGTGCCGCTGTCGGGCACCGGTCGCCTGCGCAACAACTGGGAGCTTTCCGCCGCCCGTGCCATTTCGGTCGTGCGCTATCTGATCGAGAAGGGCGTGAGCCCCCGCAGGCTGGTGGCCGCCGGCTTTGGCGAGTTCCAGCCGCTCGAGCCGGGCGACACGCCGGAGGTCAACGCCCGCAACCGCCGCATCGAGCTGAAGCTGACCGAACGCTGAGCGCACCGCCGGGACGATCAAGCCGGGCAGGGTGACGGCCGTGTTCCGGCGAGCACACAGTCCCATGTGATTGCCGCATCTCGCAGCCATCAAACCGACCGGGCAGCGACAGCCAGGCGGGCATCGCAGAGATGCCAGAAACGAAAAAGGCCGCTGGGATCCAGCGGCCTTCAGAGTGCTGACAAACTTCGGAGTTTCGTCAGTTTGCCGTCATTCCGGACAAGGTGAGCGTTCAGCGAACCGCAGATCCGGGATCCAGCATGTCTGTGCGAGCGCAAGCGAGCCCAGAACCAAGTCACCTCGATACGACTTGCGACCGACAGGTTTGTCGCGCTTCGCGCGGCTGATATCTGGATCCCGGCTCGGCGCTTCGCTGACGCTCAGCTGGGCCGGGATGACGATAGAGGGGTTGTCATCAAGCTCAGGCCGCTGGGATCCAGCGGCCTTTCGCGTGTCTGGGGTCCGATCCGCTCAGAAGCGGAAGTCGTCCTCATCCTCGTCGTCGCCCTTGCGCGACTTCTTGAGCGAGTTGAGCTTGGCGAACACGGCATCGGCGTCGATCGCCTCTTCCTCTTCGCGCGGCCGGCGGTCGCGGGTGAAGGCGGCGGCGATGGCCTCCTCGCTCGTGGTCTCCTCCACCGGAGCCAGCAGCTCGGTGTAGTCGGTTTCCGGACGCGGCGGGGCGTTCTTCGCGGCCTTCTCGACTTCCATGTCCAGCTCGAGCTGGCTGCAGAGGCCGAGCGTCACCGGATCGGACGGCGTCAGGCTGGCGGAGTTCCAGTGCGTGCGCTCGCGGATCGCCGCGATGGTCGGCTTGGTCGTGCCCACCAGACGCATGATCTGCGCGTCCTTGAGTTCCGGATGGTTGCGCACCAGCCAGAGGATCGCGTTGGGGCGATCCTGACGACGCGACACCGGGGTGTAGCGCGGCCCCCGGCGCTTGCTCTCCGGCACCACCACCTTCGACGCCTGAAGCTTGAGCTGATAGCCCGGATCGCGCTGCGCACGCTCGATCTCGTCCCGGCTCAGCTGGCCGGTGATAACCGGATCGAGGCCCTTGATGCCCTGCGCGGCGTCACCATCGGCGATCGCCTTCACCTCGAGCGGATGCAGTTTGCAGAAGGCAGCGATCTGGGTGAAGCTCAGCGACGTGTTGTCGACGAGCCAGACGGCCGTTGCCTTCGGCATGAGCGGCGTATTCGACATCGGCTAAAATCCTCCTGTCGGCTTCCTCGCCGGGCCGGGCGAAAAAGCGATAGTCCTATCGAATTGATGGGAGATTGCCGTCAATATACGTGCTGGCGGCGGGAAACGCAAATGCTCGCAGCCGCCTCGGCGGCGAATTGTCGACATCCGGCCGCTGATTTCTACGGATTGCCCCGCCTGTCCTGCCAAAAAGCACGAGGCAGCCGGGGCAAGCCCGTTTTCAGCTCAGTCAACCGTGAGCACGATCTTGCCGATGTGCCCGGAACTTTCCATCCGGCGATGGGCCTCGTTGGCCTGCCGGAGCGGGAAGGTCGAATCCATGACCGGCTTGATGCGGCCGCTGGCGATGAGCGGCCAGACCTTCTCGACCAGGGCTGCGGCGATGGCGGCCTTGAAGGCCCCGTCGCGCGGGCGCAGCGTCGATCCGGTATGCACCAGACGCTTGATCATCAGGCGGTTGAAGTTCACCTGCTCGGCCGGTCCGTTGAGGTTGGCGATCTGGCAGATCCGGCCCTCCACTGCGGCGGCCTGCCAGTTCTTCTCGACATAGTCCCCCCCGACCATGTCGAGGATGACATGCACCCCCTCGCCGCCGGTCAGTCGGGCGATCTCGTCGACGAAATCATGGGTGTTGTAGTTGATGGCGTGGTCGGCTCCGAGCGCCCGGCAGGCCTCGGCCTTGGGTTCGGAGCCGACGGTGGTGAACACCTCCGCGCCAAAGGCCTTGGCGAGCTGGATCGCGGTCGTGCCGATCCCGGACGTGCCCCCATGCACCAGGAACCGTTCGCCCGCCTTGAGCCCGACGCGGTCGAAGACATTGCTCCAGACGGTGAAGAAGGTTTCAGGCAGGGCCGCAGCCTCCGCCATGCTGAGGCCTGCGGGCACCGGCAACGCATGGCGGGCATCCACCTTGACGTATTCCGCATAGCCGCCCCCGGCAACGAGCGCCGTGACCGCCTCGCCGATGCTCCGCCCCTCGACCCCCGGTCCGATGTCGGCAATCCAGCCCGCCACCTCGAGGCCGGGCAGGTCCGAGGCGCCCTTCGGCGCCGGATAGAGCCCCATGCGCTGCAGGACGTCGGGCCGGTTGATGCCGGCAGCCGCCACCTTGATCAGGATCTCGCCGGCCTGGGCGACCGGCAGGGGCCGCTCTTCCGGTGCAAGGACATCAGGTCCGCCCGGTGCCGTGATAGCAATTGCCGTCATGGTCCGGGGAAGCGAGGCAGGAATGCTGGACATCAGGAAGTCTCCATCAGGGCAAGTGTCGTCATCTAGCCCCCGACGCGAGGTTCCGGCAAGGTCGGGCGACCGGTAAGCGGCCGGTGGGCGGCTGGTGGGCTGCTGGGGCAGGCCGGCGGCCGGCGGCAGGGGAGGCTCGGCCTCGCCCGGCGGACTGGCGGGAAACACCGGCGGCTGCAGCGGACGCAGGACAGCGGGCGTCCCGTCGCGTTCACGCCATCGTGATCTCGCGACTGGCCGGGATCGTTCAGGGTCAGGACAGTCTCGAGCTCGGGAGAAGCACATGGACGACAGCGACCCTCGCTCCGCATCACAGGTTTCACCGGCCAGGGCAGGAGATGATCTTGCCCGACTGTCGGAAGCCGAACTCACTGAACGCATTGAGATTTTCAGGGCCGAAATCGCCCGGATCGAGGCGGAACTGCGCCGGCGGACCAGCGTCCGCGCCGCTGCAGAAGCTCTGTTTGGCGGAAAGACTAGTTAATTCTACGAGCGATGAAGTTGACCAGAAGTCACCGACCCACTTTGGGTCAGTTCTTGATTCAAATTTTAATCGTTTACTAGTTATTAAGCTTTCCAAGAGATAACTGGGGCTATCCAGTCATCTGGATTTCGAGTGGCTCCTGTCCACTCTGTTTGACGCCTCCCTGTTAACGACTTTGAGCCGCGGGTTCCGCGGCTCTTTTTTTTGCGCAGTTGACAGGGTAAGGTTAAATCAGGAGCTGGAGCTGCACAGCACTCCCCGACGGCAACTGGCACGGCAGTTGCAACGTTCGAGCCGAAAGGCCTGTCCGTCCCAGGATAGGACAGGCTGCAGGAGGTCCCGCAGAGGACCGGGTTTCAGTAGAAGGCGTAAAACCCATGACCGACGACTCGAAGAAGCTTTCCGCCGTGCCCGAAACGGTCAGCTTTGCGGACCGGCTCGCCGCATCCCAGAAGTTCCAGGCCCTGTTCCAGGAAGGCATGGCGCTGGTCGAGGAGACCGCGTCCTACCTTGACGGTGATGGCCGCTCCGAATCCAAGCAGCTCGAGCGTCCGGCCTCCCTTGCCTACGCAACCGAATCCATGCGCCTGACGACGCGGCTGATGCAGCTGGCCTCCTGGCTGCTGCTGCAGCGCGCGGTGAACGAGGGCGAGATGACGGCCGACCAGGCCGGCAGCGAGAAGAACAAGGTTCGTCTCGACAAGCTGAGCTCGTCCACGGGCGGCACCGCCTTCAACGACCTGCCGGAACGGCTGCAGGATCTCGTGGTCCGGTCGGTCCGCCTGCAGGAGCGTGTCCAGCATCTGGACGCCATGCTCTACCCGCGCGAGGATGTCGTGGTCCAGGAAGCCCCGGCCGAGAACCCGGTCGCACAGCAGATCGACCGCATCTTCGCCGCCTTCGGCGCGAACCGCTGATCCGGACCAGACCGCAGCACGGTCGGTCGACGCCTTCCCGCCCGTGCTGCGGGCCTGCCATGCGGCAGGCCCCTGACCTGGCGCGTCAGCCCGGGACCTGAAGCGCCCTGGCCCTGTCGCGCAGCGCAAACTTCTGGATCTTGCCGGTCGAGGTCTTCGGCAGGTCCTCAAAGACGATCACGCGCGGTGCCTTGAAGTGGGCGAGCCGCTGCCGGCAGAAGGCAATCAGCTCGGCCTCGGTCACGCTCGCTCCGGACTTCAGCTCCACGAAGGCACAGGGCGTCTCCCCCCATTTCTCGTCCGGCCGGGCGACAACGGCCGCCGCCTGGACGGCCGGGTGCTTGTAGAGCACGTCCTCGACCTCGATCGAAGAGATGTTCTCCCCGCCGGAAATGATGATGTCCTTCGAGCGATCCTTGAGCTGGATGTAGCCGTCCGGGTGGATCACGCCGAGATCGCCGCTGTGGAACCAGCCGCCGGCAAAGGCCTCGGCGGTGGCGGCAGCGTTCTTGAGATATCCCTTCATCACGACATTGCCGCGGAACATCACCTCGCCCATGGTCTGCCCGTCGCGCGGCACCTCGGTCATGCTCACCGGATCCATCACCGTCAGGCCGTCGAGGGCGACATAGCGCACGCCCTGCCGGGCCTTGAGCGCCGCGCGGCTTTCCGGCGCGAGCGCATCCCATTCCCCCTTCCAGTCATTGACCACTGCCGGACCGTAGACCTCCGTCAGTCCGTAGAGATGCGTGACGTTGAAGCCGGCCGCCTGCATCGCCGCAAGCACGGATTCCGGCGGCGGGGCAGCCGCGGTGAAGAACTCGACGACCCGCGGCAGGGGCCGCTTGTCGCTCTCCGGCGTGCCCAGCAGCGTCGACATGATGATCGGCGCGCCACACAGATGGGTCACGCCCTCGTCCGCCATCAGGTCCCAGATCGCCTTGGCCCGCACCCAGCGCAGGCAGACATGGGTGCCGGCCACCACCGACAGCGACCAGGGGAAGCACCAGCCGTTGCAATGGAACATCGGCAAGGTCCAGAGATAGACCGGATGACGGCCCATCGAGGCCGTGAGAATGTTCGCCTGCGCCAGGAGATAGGCCCCGCGATGGTGATAGACCACGCC
Organism: Pannonibacter sp. XCT-53; assembly: GCF_009915765.1. NCBI lineage: Bacteria > Pseudomonadati > Pseudomonadota > Alphaproteobacteria > Hyphomicrobiales > Stappiaceae > Pannonibacter > Pannonibacter tanglangensis. The sequence goes on along the minus strand of NZ_JAABLQ010000002.1, from coordinate 237,498 downwards.
CTTGGGATTGCCCGTGGTGCCCGAGGTGTAGTTGAGTGCGATCGCATCCCACTCGTCGGACGGCAGGCTCCAGCGGAAATCCGGGTCGCCGGTGGCCAGCATCTCCTCATAGTCCAGACTGCCGAGCCTTTCGCCGTCCTGCGGGAACACGGGATCGGAATAGTCGATGATGACGGGCCTGACCTTCGCCAGGGCAAGCGCCTGTTTCATCACCGGGGCAAATTCCCGGTCGGTGATCAGCACCTTGCTGTCTGCGTGATCGAGCTGGAAGGCGAGGATTGCCGCATCGAGCCGCGTGTTGAGCGCGTGCAGGACGCCGCCGGCCATCGGCACGCCGTAATGCGCCTCGAGCATCGGCGGCACATTCGACAGCATCACCGAGACCGTGTCGTTCCTTCCGATCCCGAGACCGGCCAGCACGGAAGCGAGCCGGCGGCTGCGGCCGTAGAACTCCGCATAGGTCAGGCGCTGGCTGCCATGCACCACGGCCAGGCGCTCGGGAAACACATCCGCCGCCCGGGCCAGAAAGCTCAGCGGGCTGAGCGGCGTGTAGTTGGCCGGGGTCTTGTCGAGATCACGGTCAAAGGGGCTGTCGCCTGCGCGCATGAATGGTCCTCCCAGATCCTGCGCTATCAAAGCGGCTGCCACGCTGTCGCGCAATCCGCCATCCGGCTGAGGTCAGCCGAACAGCTGCCTCGCGCTGTCGTGCACGAGCTTCACCCCGATCACCGCCATGGCAACATAGACGAGAGCGTAGAAGAGGCGCGGCTCGATCCGCTTCACCAGCCAGACCCCGGCCAGCGTCGACAGGGGGGCAAGCGGCAGCAGCACGGCCGCCGTCGCCAGATTGCGGGCGTCGAACTGTCCGAGGAAGAAATAGGGCACCAGCTTCACGGCGTTGATGGCCGCGAAGAAAATGACGGCCGTCCCGGCAAAGAGCGCCGGTGCCAGACTCAGGGGCACCATGTAGAGCTGGAACGGCGGCCCGCCCGTATGGCTGACGAAACTGGTAAAGCCCGACATCGCGCCCCAGAACGCCCCGGCCAGGGGGCGATGGCCCCGCCCCTGCCCGCCCGCGTCGGCGTCGGGGCCGGCAGCGCGCTTTGGAACAAACCGCTCGGCCACGAAGACCAGGCAGAGGACGCCGACCAGCAACGTCACCTGGGCGTCATTGACCAGCGAGGCCGTGGCCCAGCCGACACCGACCCCTGCGATGCCGGCCGGCAGCAGCAGCACCAGCGCCCGGCGGTCATAGACGCCGCGATAGGCAAGGAGGCCGACCACATCCATCACGACCAGGATCGGCAGCAGGATCCCCGCCGCCTGCACCGGCGGGATGACCAGGGCCATCAGCGGCACGGCGAGCATGCCGATGGACCCGCCGAAGCCGCCCTTCGACAGGCCGGCCAGGACCACCGCCGGAACGGCGGCGGCATAGAACAGCGGATCGGACAGCGGCAGCATGGAAAGGTCACCGGCGGGCAGGAGCAGCACCCGCCCTTTGCAGCATGGCCAAAGGGGTTACGTAAAGTCCCGCCCCTGCGAATGTCTTAGGGCAACTGGCTTTTTTGCCTCTTGCGCGCAACAGGTTGCAGGCACACTCTGGGACGGAGACAAGGATGCCGCATCGGCAGGTCGCCCCGCTTCCGCCGACGCAGGGTCCGGATGCTTCGGGAGGAGCAAAGACCGATGAGCACCAGCCGTTATCACGACACCTATGCAGCCTGGAAGGCGGATCCGGAAGGCTTCTGGGGCGAGGCGGCCAGGGACATCGACTGGTTTCGACCCCACGACCGCGTGTTCGACGCGACCCTTGGCGTCTATGGCCGCTGGTTTCCGGGTGCCGAGACGAACACCTGCCACAACTGTCTCGACCGCCACGTCAACGGCGGTCGGGCAGACCAGACGGCCCTGATCTACGACAGCCCCATCACCCGGACGCGGCGCTCCTACACCTACAGCGAACTGCTTGACCATGTTCAGGCCATGGCCTCGGTCCTGGCGGACCATGGGATCGGCAGGGGCGACCGCGTCATTCTCTACATGCCGATGATCCCCGAGGCAGCCATGGCGATGCTCGCCTGCGCGCGCCTCGGTGCGATCCACTCGGTCGTCTTCGGCGGCTTTGCCGCCAACGAGCTGGCTACCCGCATTGATGACGCCACGCCGAAGGCCATCATCTGTGCGTCCTGCGGCCTCGAGCCCGGCCGGAGCATCGCCTACAAGCCGCTGGTTGACGCCGCCATCGACCTTTCGGACCACAAGCCGGACCGGGTCATGGTCATCCAGCGGACCCAGCTCGGGGCCGCGCTGGACCGGCCGGGAGACCTCGACCTCGGCGCCGCCATGGGCCAGGCGCTGGCCGAGGGGCGAACCGTGCCCTGCACGCCGGTCGCCGCCACCGATCCGCTCTATGTCCTCTACACCTCCGGCACGACCGGGCAGCCCAAGGGCGTGGTCCGGGACACGGGCGGCCACATGGTGGCCCTCAAGTGGTCGATGCAGAACCTCTACGGCATCAACCCGGGCGAGGTTTTCTGGGCCGCCTCCGATGTCGGCTGGGTTGTCGGCCATTCCTACATCGTCTACGGCCCGCTGCTGCACGGCTGCACCACCGTCGTGTTTGAAGGCAAGCCGGTCGGCACCCCGGATGCGGGCGTGTTCTGGCGCGTCATCTCCGACCACAAGGTCGCCGCGCTCTTCACCGCGCCGACGGCCTTCCGCGCGATCAAGAAGGAAGACCCTTCCGGGCGGCTCATCCACGACTATGACCTGAGCACGTTCCGCACCCTGTTTCTGGCCGGCGAACGCGCCGATCCGGATACGATCCGCTGGGCGGAGGACAAGCTCGGCGTTCCGGTGATCGACCACTGGTGGCAGACGGAAACAGGCTGGGCCATCGTCGGCAACCCGGTCGGCCTCGGCATGCTGCCGGTCAAGCACGGGTCACCGACGGTGGCGATGCCGGGCTACGACGTGCGGGTGCTGGATGACGCCGGTCATCCGCTGCCGGCCGGCACGCTCGGCAACATCGTCGTCAGGCTGCCGCTCCCGCCGGGCTGCCTGCCAACCCTGTGGAACGCCGACCAGCGCTTCCGCTCGGCCTATCTCGATGAATTTCCCGGCTACTACAAGACCGCCGATGCCGGCGTCATCGACGCGGACGGCTATCTCTCGATCATGGCGCGCACCGACGACATCATCAACGTGGCAGGACATCGGCTGTCGACCGGCGCGATGGAGGAAGTGCTGTCAGGCCATCCGGACGTTGCGGAATGCGCGGTCATCGGCATCGCCGACCAGCTCAAGGGCCAGCTGCCCTGCGGGTTCGTCGTGCTCAAGGCCGGCGTCAGCCGCAGCCATGCCGAGATCGAGACCGAGCTGGTGAAACGGGTGCGGGATCTCATCGGTCCCGTGGCCGCCTTCAAGATCGCGATCACCGTCGACCGTCTGCCGAAGACACGGTCGGGCAAGATCCTGCGCGGCACCATGCGCCAGATCGCCGACGGGCTGGAGTACAAGATGCCGGCCACCATCGACGACCCGGCGATCCTGTCCGAAATCGAGGCAGCGCTCAACGCCTACGGCGTCCGCACGCGAGCCTGAGCCCCCCTGCGGACGGTCGCCCGGCACCGTCCGCAGCGCTCCCCCGGGCGGGCGAAATGTCGCAGCGTCATGCTGCTGATCCTCCCGCAGCGTCACGTTCACACCTGTTGGCCAACCGCCGCCGGGGCATCGACAGCCCTGCCGCTTGACCCTATTGTTGCCCGCATGCCGCGCCCTGCGGCTTGCATCTATCGCTGGTCAACAACGAGGATATTCCCTTGTCCCTCACCAACAAGGTCGCCATCATCACTGGCGCCGCCCGCGGCATCGGCTTTGCGATTGCCAAACGGTTCCTGCATGACGGAGCCAGGGTCGTGATTGCCGATGTCGACGACGAAGCCGGCGAAGCGGCCGTCGAGGAGCTGAAGGGCCTCGGCGAGGTCATCTATGTCAGCTGCAACGTTGCCGAGAAGCTGGACGTGCGCAACCTGGTCGCCGAGACCCTGAATGCCTTCGGCGACATCGACATCCTGGTCAACAACGCCGGCATTGCCGTGGGCTCCGACTTCCTGACGCTTGAGGAAGCCGATTTCGACCGGGTGCTGCAGGTCAACCTGAAGGGGGCCTTCCTGGCCTCCCAGGCGGTTGCCCGGCACATGGTCGAGAAGGTCCAGGCGGGCGGCACCCCCGGCGCGATCGTCAACATGTCCTCGGTCAATGCGGTCCTGGCGATCCCGTCCCAGATCCCCTATTGCGTGTCCAAGGGCGGCATGTCGCAGCTGACCAAGGCGACCTCGCTCGCCCTTGCCCCGTACGGCATCCGTGTCAACGCGATCGGCCCGGGCTCGATCATGACCGACATGCTGGCCTCGGTGAACTCCGACAAGGCGGCACGCAACCGCATCCTGTCGCGCACGCCGCTGAGCCGGGTCGGCGAACCCTCCGAGATCGCGTCCGTGGCCGCTTTCCTTGCGTCCGACGATGCGTCCTACATCACCGGCCAGACCATCTTCGTCGATGGTGGACGTCTGCCGCTGAATTACACGGTCGCCGTTCCCGACGCTGACTGATCCCGCATCGAGCAGTCCCGGCCTTGCGCCCCGCCCGGCTCCGGGCGGGGCCGCCTGCGGGCTGGCGCCTGCCTGGTCAGGTCAGCTGGCGTCCCGCAGGGCCCTTGCCCCGGTCTCGAACTGCAGGCGCGCCAGGCGCGCATAAAGGCCGTCACGGGCAACCAGCTCCGCGTGCGTGCCGCTCTCGACGATCTGCCCCTGATCCATCACGACAATCCGGTCGGCCTTGAGCACGGTCGCCAGCCGGTGCGCGATCACGACCGTGGTCCGCCCCTGCATCAGCCGCTCCAGCGCCTGCTGCACCAGCGTCTCGCTTTCCGCATCCAGCGCGCTGGTGGCCTCGTCGAGCAACAGGACCGGCGCATCCTTCAGCACCGCCCGGGCGATGGCGATCCGTTGCCGCTGCCCGCCGGACAGGGTAATGCCGCGCTCGCCCAGAACCGTGTCATAGCCCTGCGGCAAGGCCATGATGAAGTCATGGGCGCGGGCCAGCTCCGCCGCCCGGCGGATCTCCTCGCGGCTTGCGCCCGGCCGGCCATAGGCGATGTTGTCCGCCGCCGTCGACCCGAAGACGACGGTGTCCTGCGGCACGAGGGCGATGCGCGCCCGCACGGCTTCCGGATCGGCGTCGCGCAGGTCCACGCCATCGAGGCGCACCGAGCCCGCGGTCGGGTCGTAGAAGCGCATGAGCAGATGAAACAGCGTGGACTTGCCCGCCCCCGAGGGACCGACGAGAGCAACGGTCTCGCCGGCGGCGATCGCCAGGTCGACCCCCCGGACGACAGGACTGGCCGGATCGGCCGCACTGGCGCCGGGTCCGCTCCCGGTTGCGGCAAGCCCCTCCCCGCTCTCCGGACCCGGCGCATAGGCAAAGGCAACACCGTCAAGCCGGATCTCGCCGCGTGGCGGCACGGGCAGGGCCTTCGGATGCGCCGGAGCCTGGATTGCCGGCCGGATGCGCAGGATCTCGGCCAGCCGCTCGGCGGCGCCCGCAGCCTGCGAGATCTCGCCCCAGACCTGCGACAGCTCGCCGAGCGCTCCCGCGGCCAGGATCGAGTAGAGCAGGAACTGGCCCAGCTCGCCGCCGGTCATCCGCCCGGCGAACACGTCACCGGCACCGATCCACAGCACGGCGACAACGCTGGAAGAGATGACGAAGATGGCGAAGCCCGTCAGCAGGGCACGGGCACCCAGCGCGCCCCGGGCGGCCTGGAAGGCCGTCTCCACTGCCGTGCCATAGCGGGATGCCGCCTGCTTCTCGGCGGTGAAGGCCTGCAGGGTGCGGACCGAGCCCAGCATTTCCGAGGCGAAGGCGGAGGATTCGGCAATCGTGTCCTGCGCAGCCCTGGCCCGTTTGCGCACCATGCGACCAAAACCGATCAGCGGCAGGACGATCACCGGGATCGCGGCAAGCACGATCACCGACAGCCGGGGGCTGGTGTAGACCATCAGCGACACCGCCCCGACGAACATCACGAAATTGCGCATGGCGACCGAGGCGCTGGCGCCGAAGGCCGACTTGATCTGCGTGGTGTCGGCGGTCAGGCGCGACAGGATCTCGCCCGACCTGGCGCTGTCGTAGAAGGCCGGGCTGAGCCGGGTGAGATGCGCAAAGACATCCGCGCGCACGTCGGAGACGATGCGCTCGCCGATCCACATCACCAGAAAGAAACGGCAGGAGCTGGCGAGCGCAAGGGCACCGGCCACGGCCACCAGCAACAGGAAATAGCTGTTGACGAGCTGCGGGTCGTCCGCGCCGAAGCCATGGTCGATCATCTGACGCACGGCCATCGGCAGCACCAGCGTGGTCGCGGCAGCGCTGACCAGCGCCAGCAGGGCGGCGGCGATCATCAGCTTGTAGCGGCCAAGATAGGGCACAAGCTGCATCAGCGGCCGCAGCGAGCGGCGCCCCTCCGTCGTCGGGCCCTGCCCTGCTGTTGCCTGGTCCGGCCGGTTGCCTGGGGTAGACAAGACGGAAATCTCCACTTCTCGCATGATGCCGCTCGAGCGACAGTTGGCCCATCGCCCCGGGAAATCCAAGCGGAAAAAGGCCGCAGACCCGGCGCAGTTGCCCTTGTTTTGCCAGCCGTCTTACGATATAGCAGCGCCTCATGTTTCAAGGGACCGTCTGGCGCTCGCGCGAGGGCTGTCCTGGAAAAGTCAGGATAATGCACTTCGCCGGCCGGCCGAGAGGCTGAGGGCAGGTGCTGGAAAGGACCGGCGATGAAAGCGAACATCCATCCCGATTACCACTCCATCAAGGTCGTCATGACCGATGGCACCGAGTACTTCACCCGCTCGACCTACGGCAAGGAAGGCGACACCCTCGCCCTCGACATCGATCCGATCTCCCATCCGGCCTGGACCGGTGGCGAGCGCCAGATCATGGACCGTGGCGGTCGCGTGTCGCGCTTCAAGAACAAGTTCGCGGGCTTCCTCGGCTCGTAAGCCTCGTGGCGCGGCTGTCGCGCCCGGACAGGCCTGTTCGCGAGAACCCCTGCAGCCACCGCTGCGGGGGTTTTTTGCTGCCCGGGCCACCCGACAAAAAACCCCGCCTGGTTGAGGCGGGGCTTGCTTGTCGGCACGGTCCCTGTCGGGACCATCCTGGAACCGGACGCCGCGCGGCGGACCCTTCCCGGGCGCGGCGACAGACGCAAAACGCGGTTCAGTGGAACGTGTCGTCTTCTCGCAGTTTCTGGATCTCGTCCTTGAGCCTGAGTTTGCGTCGCTTCATATCGGCGACCTGAAGGGAATCGACACTCGGGTGCAGCAGGGCGTCCTCGATCTGCCGCTCGAGGGCAGCATGACGGCGTTCCAGTTCTGCAATGTGCGACTGCATTGACATGGAAGATGCTCCTTGTCTTATTGGCTCAGACCGCAAGATGGTGCCACATGTTTTGCCGGCTTGTCGAATGCAGAAATCGCGATCCGCTCCGCATTTCCTGCATATCGCACTGCAAAACGAATCCTACGATTACGTAAGGTTTAAGTCCATTTCAGGATTTTGAACGTTGATGTGACGCAGGGTTCGCGGAAGCTGTCAGGATCTGCGGCCGGAAACCATGTGTTAGCCGTCGGCACGGCAAATTGGGCTCGCGACGAGCCCTTTGCCGGCCTGCGGTTTCGCTGTGAATGGCAGCACAGCCACGTGTAAACCGCCGGATGAGGACTTGGGTTCCTCCGGTACGACTGGCGGCACGGGAAGTGTGTCTGGGGAGTGCGATGTCGGAAGCCAACGAAAAAGCCTTGAGAATCGAACTGGCCCAGCTGCGCCAGGAACATCGCGACCTCGACTCCGCCGTGCAGGCGCTTGCGGCGACCGGCAGCGCGGATGCCCTGCAACTCCAGCGCCTCAAGAAGAAGAAGCTGCTGATCCGCGACCGGATCGCCGCCATCGAGGACCAGCTCTTCCCCGACATCATCGCCTGAGCGACCCGGTCAGCCGGCCGCGCCCCGGAGAGGCCCCGGATCGGACCAGGATCGCACCCAGGCGGCATTTTTGCAGCGCAACAGCGGGGCTGCCCTTGCGCCACAGCCGCCACTCCCTATAATCCGCGCCTTCCCGGAACCCGCCTCACGCGAAGGAGACGCAATGGCCAATGGGAACGCCGCGGCCGCCGCACCGGTCGCCATCATCATGGGCAGCCAGTCGGACTGGCCGACCATGAAGCACGCCGCCGAAACCCTCGAGCGGCTTGGCGTCGCCTATGAGGCCCGGATCGTCTCCGCCCACCGCACCCCTGAGCGCATGTTCGACTTCGCCCGGGCCGCCCGCGACCTCGGCGTCAAGGTGATCATCGCCGGCGCTGGCGGCGCGGCGCATCTGCCGGGCATGACGGCGGCGCTGACCCCGCTGCCGGTCTTCGGCGTGCCGATCGAATCGCGCACCCTGAAGGGCGAGGACAGCCTGCTCTCGATCGTGCAGATGCCGGCCGGCATTCCGGTCGGCACCCTGGCCATTGGCAAGGCGGGTGCGGTCAATGCGGCGATCCTGGCTACCTCGGTGCTCGCCCTGACCGACAAGCCCCTGGCCGAGCGCCTCGATGCCTTCCGCGCGGCGCAGACGGACGCCGTCGCCGAATTTCCGACCGACGAGGACTGACAGCCAGCCATGACCGACAGCCCCGCCCGGATCCTTCGCCCCGGACAGACCATCGGCATCCTGGGTGGCGGCCAGCTCGGCCGGATGCTCGCGGAAGCCGCCTCTGCGCTCGGCCTGAAGGTGCATGTCCACTGCCCGGAAGCCGGCAGCCCGGCCTTCGATGTCGCCGCCCGCCACACCCTGGCCGCCTATGACGATCTCGACGCGCTCGATGCCTTCGCGGCCGCGGTTGACGTCGTCACCTATGAATTCGAGAACGTGCCCGGTCCCACCGCCGCGCATCTGGCCTCGCGCGTCCCGGTCCGCCCGGGGCCGCGCGCCCTCGCCGTGGCGCAGGACCGGCTGAGCGAGAAGGATTTCCTTGCGGCAGCCGGGATTGCTCTTGCCGGCTACGCCGCCATCGACACCCTGTCCGACCTGACGCAGGCCCTCGCCCGCTTCGGCGGCAAGGGCGTCCTGAAGACCCGCCGTTTCGGGTATGACGGCAAGGGCCAGGTGATGATCCGCGACGCGTCTGCTGCAGCCGAAGCCTTCACCAGCCTTGGCGGCGCAGGACTGGTCCTCGAGGCCCTCATCCCCTTCGAGAAGGAAGTGTCCGTCGTCGCCGCGCGGAGCGTCACCGGTGAGGTCGCTGCCTATGACATCACCGAGAACCACCACGAACACCACATCCTGAAGACGTCCACCGTGCCGGCGAAGGTGAGCCCCGGGACTGCGGCTGCGGCCCGGCAGATCGCCGGTCAGATCCTCACCGCCCTCGATTATGTCGGGGTGATCGGGGTGGAGATGTTCGTGGTCGGGACGGGTGCGGACGAGCATCTGCTGGTCAACGAGATTGCCCCGCGCGTGCACAACTCGGGGCACTGGACGCAGGACGCCTGCCTCGTGTCGCAGTTCGAGCAGCATGTGCGTGCCGTTGCCGGCTGGCCGCTGGGCAGCGCCGCGCGGCACAGCGACGTGGTGATGGAGAACCTGATCGGCGCCGAGGTGGATGCCTGGCAGACGATCCTGACCGAGCCCGCGGCCCGGCTGCATCTCTACGGCAAGGCGGAGAGCCGCCCGGGCCGGAAGATGGGCCACGTCAACCGGATCGCGCCCCGATCCTGACGTGTCCTGACGTGCCCTGACAGGTCCTGACCGGGGCACTGAGCCACAGAAGGATCGCTCAGGTGGCCGGCAGCAGACCGACCTCCCGGCGGCGGGCAAAGCGCCAGATCGCGAGCACCGCCGTCGAGGCCAGACCACCGGCCAGCCCCCACCAGATGCCGATGCCGCCAAGACCGAGCGGGAAGGCCAGCACGTAGGACAGTGTCATGCCGATGGCCATGTAACCGACCATGGCATAGAGCAGCGGGGTCAGCGTGTCGCCCAGCCCGCGCAGGATGCTGGCCCCGGCCACCTGGGCGCCGTCGGCGATCTGGAACACCGCCGCCACGCCGAGAAGCCCGACCGCAATCGCCAGCACCTCCTGCGAGGCGGGATTGTCCATGTCGAGGAACAGCGACACCAGAACGCCGGGAATGGTCCAGAAGGCGATGGCCGCCAGCGCCATGAAGGCCAGCGTCAGGCCGAGCGCCGTCCAGCCGGCCCGGGCAATCCCGTCAAGGTCACGCTGACCGGCAGCCAGCCCGACGCGCGTCATGCCGGCCTGCGAGATGCCAAGCGGCACCATGAAGGTGATCGAGGCAATCTGCAGCGCGATGCCATGCGCCGCGAGCGGCAATGTCCCGACCCAGCCCATCATCATGGTCGAACCGGTGAACAGCAGCCCTTCGGCCACGATCGTCAGGCCGATCGGCGCGCCCATCCGCAGGATCTGCCAGAACACCGGCCAGTCGAGCCGCCACAGCCGGCCGAAGATGTTGAAGCGCCGCAGGCGCGGCTGGGTGACCACATAGGCAGCCAGGATGAGGAAGGCGAGCAGCTGGGTGCAGAAGGAGGCGATGGCCGCCCCGACCAGCTCGAGCCGCGGAAAGCCGAAATGGCCGAAGATCAGCACATAGTTGAGCGCGGCATTGAGAACGGCACCACCGATGGTCGCCCAGAGCACGATCTGCGGCCGGTTCATCACCGTGACGAAGGCGCGGGTCGCCATGATCGCCAGCGCCGGCAGCATGGTCCACTGCATGACGCGCATGTAGTCCGCCGCAAGGGCGGCCAGCTCTGCCGACTGGCCAAGCAGGATCAGGATCTCCTCGGTGAACCACAGCACCGCCCACACGGGCAGGCAGTAGAGCGCCACCGCCCAGAGCCCCATCCGCACTGTCCGGCGGAGATCGCGGGGGGCCTTGCGACCCAGCGCCTGGGCCGCCAGCGGGATGATGGCCTGGGTCATGCCCATGCCGAAGAACCAGAACAGGATGTAGAGGTTGTTCGCAAGCACGACCGCACCCAGCTCGACCGGGCCAAGCCAGCCGACCATGATGATGTCGGTGGTGGTGATGGCCATCTGCGCCAGCTGAGCCCCGGCAAGCGGCAGGCCGAGCGTCAGGGTGGGCGCGATGTCGCTGCGCCAGAGCGCAGGCAGGGTCAGGGCGGGCTTTGTCGACACACGCAAGCTCCAGAGACGGGTGGATGCGCGGCATCGGGCAGACCGACGGGTCCGGCGGTCGGCGCAAGGGAGCGCAGAGCGGACAGCACACCAGAAGGACAGAAAAGACAATCGGGCAGACCAGAGGTAGTTGGTTTGCGTGCGGCTGTCCAGACACAGGGCACGGAGCACAGAAACCGGCACGCCCGTCCGACCGGATCGCAAGTCAGGTGGACAAAACCGGCTGTTTCTGGTAAGTACGCGCGCCTGAGAGGGAAGTATCCGCACCGCCGTGTCTGGCGCTTCGTGCGCGTGGCTTCATCTCGGAAAGCAATCATGTTCGACAACACGTCCGCGCTTGATGGCGGCTGTGGCAGGATGGGATTAGACGCGTGCAGGTTCTGGTTCGCGACAACAACGTTGATCAGGCGCTTCGGGCGCTGAAGAAAAAGCTGCAGCGCGAGGGCGTGTTCCGCGAGATGAAGCTCCGCGGCCACTACGAGAAGCCCTCCGTCAAGAAGGCTCGCGAGAAGGCGGAAGCCATTCGTCGTGCCCGCAAGCTGGCCCGCAAGCGTGCGCAGCGCGAAGGTCTGCTGACCGGCCGCGCCTGACCCGCGCCTCCAGTCGAGCACCGCTTCACGGTCTGACCGGTCGGCCCTCCGGCCGGTCTTTTCGTGACTCCGCCGTGCCGACCATTGCCAAACGGCCGGTGACACTGCACCGTCCGTACCGACCGGGTTCGCACCGGCAGACCGTGCCCCGGTCGGCCGACTGTCGCTCCCGGACCAGACGCGCAACAAGCCTCGGGGCAAGACCCGGACCAGCGGTCCCAGCTCGCCGATGTAGTGGATACCTCATGACCCAGATGCCGTGCACTCTTCGCCTTCACCGTACGCCGGCCTCCCGCCGGGGCGGTGCTCTTGCTCTGGCTCTCGTGGCAGCTCTGGCGCTGGCAGGTTGCCAGACATCGGACATCTACAGCGGCGTGCCGATCGACACGGCCGCAGGTTCGAGCGCGAACATCGCGTCGCTGACCGAAGTCATCAAGTCCAACCCGCGGGATGCCAACGCCTACAACACCCGCGGCGTGGCTTACGGCAAGGCCGGCAAGCTCGATCTGGCGATGCAGGATTTCAACACCGCCCTGAAGATCGACCAGGGCAATTACCAGGCCTATGCCAACCGCGCGCTGGTTGAGCGCCGCCGGGGCAACATGGCCAATGCAGTCGCCGATTACGACCGGGCGCTGCAGATCAAGCCGGACTACGACGCCGCCCTCGTCGGTCGTGGCAACACCTATCGTCTCGCCGGCCGCTATCCGGAAGCCCTGCGTGATTTCGATGCGGTCATCCGGCGCAACTCCAACGACGCCCGTGCCTTCCACAACCGGGGCCTGATCTATCAGGCCCAGGGGCAGCACAGCTTCGCCATCGAGGATTTCTCGACCGCGATCGTGCTCAATCCCAAGGCCTCGGAACCCTACATCGCCCGCGGCATCTCCTACATGAAGATGAACGATCCGCAGGCGGCGCTGGCCGACCTGTCCGAAGCGGTGAACTTCGACAAGAACTCCGCAATCGCCTGGGCCAACCGGGGCGTGGCGCTGGAAATGCTGGGCCAGGTCGAGGACGCCAAGCGCAACTACAACCGCGCGCTTGGCCTCGACAGCGGCAACCAGCTCGCCCGCGAGGGGCTGGGCCGGGTCAGCCGCTCCTGAGCCTGCGGCGGGGCCCGGCTAGAACGGCGCCCCAGAACGGCCCCCCAGAACGGCCCCCTAGAACGGCACCGTCGTGCCGAAGGCCATGTCCGCGCCCGTCATCGGGTGCCGGAAGCTCAGGTCCCGGGCGTGCAGCTCCAGGCGGGGACTGAACAGCCTCGCCTGCTCGTGCGCATAAAGACTGTCGCCGACGATCGGATGGCCAAGGCTCAGCATGTGCACGCGCAGCTGATGCGAGCGGCCGGTCACCGGTTCCAGCTGCATCAGCGTCGTCGGGCCCTCACGGCGCAGCACGGACCAGCGCGTCAGCGCCGGCCGCCCCTCGACCGCACAGATCTTCTGCTTCGGGCGATTGGGCCAGTCGACGATCAGCGGCAGGTCGACCTCTCCGGCCTCTGCAGCCACCTCGCCCCAGACGCGGGCCACATAGGCCTTGCCCGTCTCCCGTCGCTCGAACTGCATCGACAGGCGACGATGGGCCTCGGCGTTGCGGGCCAGCACCATCACGCCAGACGTGTCGAGATCGAGGCGGTGGACGATGCGGGCACCACGGATCTGGGCCGCCAGCCGGGTCACCAGGCTGTCCTGCCGATCCTCGCCGCGTCCGGTGACGCTGAGCAGGCCGCAGGGCTTCACCACGACGATGACATCCTCATCGACATGAAGCACCTGAAGGGGGCCCTCCGGCGGAAGATAGTCGAAAGGGATCGGCTGTGTGTCGTGCATGCCACGCGTATGACGTTTTGTCCCCTGAAACGCAATGGTTGCCCAACTCTGGCGTTTTTTTAAGGCTAGCCTGCTAGGGACGAGACACGGTGAGGGTCGGCGAACGATGACGCGAGGACGGGGGCGGCTGGGGCCAGGGCATGGTTGATCTTCTGTTTCCCGTCACCCTGATCGGCGCCGGTCTCGTTCTGGTCTCGGTGATGACCAGCGCGCTCGCCTTCCGCTTCGGTGCTCCGTTGCTGCTCGTGTTCCTCAGCGTCGGCCTGCTGGCCGGCGAGGACGGTCTCGGCATCCATTACAATGACGCCGGCTCGGCCTATTTCATCGGCAGCCTCGCCCTCGCGATCATCCTGTTCGACAGCGGCTTCAACACCCGGATGCGCTCGATCCGCCAGGCGGCAGCACCGGCGCTGATGCTGGCCACGGTCGGCGTCCTGCTGACAGCCGGGCTTGTCGGCGTTGCAGCCCATTTTCTGTTCGGCCTGCCGTGGCTGGAGGCCTTCCTGCTCGGCGCGATCGTCGGCTCGACCGACGCGGCCGCCGTGTTCTTCCTGCTCCGCGTCGGCGGCATCACCATCCGCGATCAGGTCCGTTCCCTGCTCGAGGTGGAGTCCGGCTCGAACGATCCGATGGCCATCTTTCTCACCATCATCCTCGTCGAGCTGATCCTGAGCGGCGGCAGCCAGGAGAATGCCTGGCTGGAGATGCTCAAGGGCTTCGGCATCCAGATGGGCTTCGGCCTGCTCTTCGGCCTGTTCGGAGGCTATGTCGTGCTTGCGGGCGCGAAGGTGATCCGGCTGGAGGGAACCCTCTATCCGATCAGCATCCTGTCTTTCGCGCTGGTGCTGTTCGGGCTGACCGGCATGATCGGGGGCAGCGGCTTCCTTGCCGTCTATGTCGCCGGCATCGTTGCCGCCAACAACCAGCTGCAGGGCCAGGTCAGCCTGCGCCGCTTTCTCGAGGGCCTGACCTGGATGGCGCAGATCGCCATGTTCCTGACCCTCGGCCTGCTGGCGACACCGTCGAACTTCCTGGCCATTGCCATCCCGGCGGTGCTGCTTGCGCTGGTCCTCACCTTCGTTTGCCGTCCGCTCGCCGTCTGGCTCTGCCTGCTGCCCTTCGGCTACAAGCGCAACGAGACGGCCTTCATCTCCTGGGTTGGCCTGCGCGGCTCGGTCTCGATCCTTCTCGGCATCATTCCCCTCGCCGGTGGCATGGAGAACGGGCAGCTCCTGTTCAACACTGCCTACATCGTCGTGCTGGTCTCGCTGATGCTGCAGGGCTGGACGATTGCACCGATGGCCCGGAAACTGGGCCTCATCGTGCCGGCACGCATGGGGCCGGTCGAGCGCCTCGAGCTGGAACTCCCCGGCGGAGGCGACCATGAGCTGGTCGTCTACAAGGTGGCGGCGGAGAGCCCCGTCGCGCTCGGCGACGAGCGCCTGCCCCGCTGGGCCCGCCCCTCCCTTGTCGTGCGCGACGGCCATTCCATGCGCTACCAGTATGCCGGGCGCCTGCAGACGGACGATCTCGTCTACATGTTCGTGGCGCCGCAATACATCCGTCTGCTTGACCGGCTGTTCGCCAGCCCCGTCCGTCTGACACTCGACGACGAGGACTTCTATGGCAAGTTCGTCATCGACCCGCACCAGCCGATGTCGGCCCTGGCCGAAGCCTATGGCCTGTCCGGCCTCGTCGACCCGGCGCAACCGCCGGTCTCGATCCGGGATCACATGACCGAGCGGCTCGGCGGCACGGCAGAGGTAGGTGATCGTATCAGCTGCGGCGAGGTCGAGCTGATCGTCCGCGACCTTGATGCGGACGGGGCCATCTCGGAGGTCGGGCTGTCGATCGAGGAGACGGAAAAGACACCCAACCTGCCCCTGTTCCAGAGCGGCCGGGAGTTGTGGCAGCTGCTGCGGGCAAGACTGGCAAGCAAGGGCGGACAGGGTTAGTCCGCGTCGCGCGGAGCCGGCCCCGGGCCCGGGCCGGGATGGCGATAAAGGGCCTTGCACAAAGCAGAACGGCCCCGTTTCCGGGGCCGTCCTTTGTGTCGCGAGAGAGGTCGTCCATCCGGCCTTCAGAGGGCCTTGACGATCTCTTCGGTCATCTTCTTGGCATCGCCGAACAGCATCATCGTCTTGTCGAGGAAGAAGAGTTCGTTCTCGATGCCGGCATAGCCGGAGCCCATGCCGCGCTTGATGAAGAGCACGGTGCCGGCCTTGTCCACGTCGAGGATCGGCATGCCGAAGATCGGCGACTGCGGATCGTCGCGGGCGGCCGGGTTGGTCACGTCGTTTGCGCCGATGACATAGGCCACGTCCGCCTGCGAGAATTCCGAGTTGATGTCTTCCAGCTCGAACACCTCGTCATAGGGGACGTTGGCTTCTGCCAGCAGCACGTTCATGTGACCGGGCATGCGGCCCGCGACCGGATGGATCGCGTATTTTACCTCGACGCCCTCGGCCTTGAGCTTGTCGACCATCTCGCGCAGCGCATGCTGCGCCTGGGCAACCGCCATGCCGTAGCCCGGGACGATGATCACCTTCGAGGCATTCTTCATGATGAAGGCCGCGTCGTCGGCCGAGCCCTGC
The DNA here is from genome assembly GCF_009915765.1 of Pannonibacter sp. XCT-53. Taxonomy (NCBI): domain Bacteria; kingdom Pseudomonadati; phylum Pseudomonadota; class Alphaproteobacteria; order Hyphomicrobiales; family Stappiaceae; genus Pannonibacter; species Pannonibacter tanglangensis. Next base: position 221,213 of record NZ_JAABLQ010000002.1, on the reverse strand, counting down.
TTGACCGGACGCTGCTCGCCTCCGCCAGCCCCGCCGGCCGCTGCGGTCTCGCCGCCGAAACCGCCAAGGATGACCGAGATGAACGACCGGTTCATGCCCTTGCACATGATGTAGGACAGGATCGCGCCGGACGAGCCGACGAGTGCACCGGTGACGATCAGGGCCATGTTGCCGAGCGTGAAGCCGATGCCGGCGGCGGCCCAGCCCGAGTAGGAGTTGAGCATCGACACGACCACCGGCATGTCCGCGCCGCCGATCGGGATGATGATCAGGACACCGAACACGAAGGCGACGAGAACCACCAGCCAGAAGGCCACGGCACTCTCGGTGGCAACCAGGATGCCGACCAGAACCACGAGGGCAACGGCGAGGCCGATGTTGATGGCGTGGCGCCCCGGCAGCATGATCGGCTTGCCCGACATGCGGCCGTCGAGCTTCAGGAAGGCAATGACCGATCCGGTGAAGGTGATTGCACCGATGGCCGCCCCGACGGAGGCCTCGATCAGCGCCTGGGCGTGGATGTTGCCCGGCTCACCGATGCCGAAGGCTTCCGGCGCGTAGAGCGCGGAGGCCGCAACGAACACCGCCGCCAGGCCGACCAGCGAGTGGAAGGCCGCAACCAGCTGCGGCATGGCCGTCATCGGGATGCGGCGGGCAATCACCGCGCCGGCACCGCCACCGATGGCCACGCCGGCGATGATGATCAGCGCGGAGCTGAAGGTCACGCCCGTGGCAAACAGCGTGGTCACGACGGCCAGCGTCATGCCCACCATGCCGTAGGTGTTGCCCTGGCGCGAGGTTTCCGGATGGGACAGGCCACGCAGGGCCATGATGAAGAGAACGGCGGAGATCAGGTAGAGAACGGCCGTGATGTTTGCAGACATGGATCGGCCTCCTCAGCGCTGCTTCTTCTTGTACATGGCGAGCATTCGGCTGGTCACGAGGAACCCGCCGAAGATGTTGACGCTGGCCAGGACCAGGGCAATGAAGCCGAAGATCCGCGCCATCAGCGCGCCGTCGCCATGCGACAGGTCGACGCCGACCGCCAGCAGTGCGCCCACGACGATCACCGAGGAGATCGCATTGGTCACCGCCATCAGCGGCGTGTGCAGGGCCGGGGTCACCGACCAGACCACGTAGTAGCCGACGAAGATCGCCAGCACGAAGACCGACAGCAGGAACACGAAGGGCTCGATCGCGCTGGCCCCCACCGCCTCGGCTGCCCGCACCGCCAGATCGGTCGCCGTTCCGGCAATCTGGTCGGCATAGGACTGGGCTGCGGCCGCCGCTTCCTGCGCCGTCTCGGCCGCCTCGCGCGCGGCCTCGGCGGCAGCGCGCGCCTTTTCCAGCGTCTCGGCTTGATTCACATCGCTCATCTCGTCCCCCCCTTACGACTGGGCCGCCGCGAAGGCGGGATGGACCACCGCCCCGTCGCGCGTCAGCACGGTCGCCTTGACCAGTTCGTCATCCCAGTTCGGCTTCAGCGTCTTGCTTGCCTTGTCGACCATGGTCTCCAGGAAGGCGACCAGGTTCTTGGCATAGAGCGCGGAGGCCGAGGCCGCGATCCGGCCCGGCACGTTCAGGTGCCCGACGATCTTGACGCCGGAGACGGTCGCAACCTCGCCGGCGCGGGCGCCTTCCACGTTGCCGCCACGCTCGACCGCGAGATCGACGACGACGGACCCGGGCTTCATGCTGGCCAGCATCTCCGCCGTCACCAGACGGGGAGCCGGCCGGCCCGGGATCAGCGCCGTGGTGATGACGATGTCCTGCTTGGTGATGTGCGAGGCCACAAGTTCGGCCTGCTTCTTCTGATAGGCCTCGGACATCGGCTTGGCGTAGCCGCCGGCCGTTTCCGCCTGCTTGAACTCCTCATCCTCGACGGCGATGAACTTGGCGCCGAGCGATTCGACCTGTTCCTTCGAGGCCGGGCGCACGTCGGTCGCCGTCACCACCGCGCCGAGCCGGCGGGCCGTGGCGATGGCCTGCAGGCCGGCGACGCCCGCACCCATGACGAAGACGCGCGCGGCCGGAACCGTGCCGGCGGCGGTCATCATCATCGGGAAGGCGCGGTCGAACTCGGACGCGGCGTCGATCACCGCGCGGTAGCCGGCCAGGTTGGCCTGCGACGAGAGCACGTCCATGACCTGTGCGCGGGTGATGCGCGGCATGAACTCCATCGCAAAGGCGGAGACCCCGGCCTCGGCCATGGCCGCCAGCTCGGCGTCCCTGCCATAGGGGTCCATGATCGCGATGACCAGCGCGCCGGACTTGATCAGCTTCAGCTCGGCCGCATCCGGCCGGCGAACCTTGAGCACAACGTCGGCCCCGGCATAGGTCGCCGCCGCGTCCGCGGAGATGACCGCGCCGGCCGCTTCGTAGTCGGCGTCCAGGATGCGCGAGGTCGTGCCCGCTCCCGTTTCGATGGTAACCTCGAAGCCGAGCGTTTTCAGCTTCTTCACGGTCTCCGGCGTTGCCGCGACGCGGGTTTCCACCGCGTCGCTCTCGCGCGGCACAGCTATCCTCATTCCAGGCCCTCCCAGGGAAAACAAAGCAGCGACGGATACCACCGACGAAAACGCCGCCCCGGGGGGCGGCGCTCGGTCAGACGGTCACAAAGGCCAACAGACCCGACAGGACGAAGACGGCCGTGGCAGGGATCCATCCCTTGTCGCCCATGGCCATGCCGGCCGCGATGGACAGCAGGTTGGCGATCATGAGGATCCAGCCGAAGACAACCGCAGACGTACCGCCGAAGGCGAACATGATCAGGATCACGACAACGGTCAGGACGGCGATGGTGCCGATCTTCGAGAAGTTGATGAACCCCTCGTACGTGCGCTCATGCTCGGCATAGTCCATTGCGGAAGAAGAGTTGTTCGACATCAATAATAACCCCGACTGTTGGTCACTAGTGGTGGTGGACAGTTTCGTCATGCGAAACAATCCGACACGACAAGGTGATCCGGCCCGAAAGTCTCCGCATGGATGACATCCGGTCCGAACCTGTCATTACGCTGCCTCCGCCGGGCTTGCTAGCCCAGTTTTGGCCAAAACAGTTCGCTGGCTCTCTGAGATTTTTTTCACCTCGAAGCCGTCGATCTGTTCGTTGAACAGACGATAGAAGTTCAGCTCCGCGCGCAGATGCAGAAAGACACCGCCGAGCCCGATGGCCGCACGGTCCATGAACACGAATTCCCGCGGAACCGTGACCGGACCCAGCTCCTTCAGGGCCTTCTGCACGCGGAACGCCTCCTGGCGCCCGTACTCAGCCGGGCTGACGCCATCAGCGATGGCGCGCACCCGGTCCGTCAGCAACGGACCATAGATGAATCTGGCCCAGATGTTGAGGACATTGATGAGCTCGCGGGTCAGACTTTTGAAGCCCCAGCTTTCGTAGGCGTGGACGATTCGTGCCTCGTCGTCGTGCAGCAGTCCCTTGTACAGGTCGACGACACCTCCGACGAAACGGGCCGGGAAGATGCGGATGCAGCCGTAGTCGAGCAGATTGATGCCACCCGGCTCGTTGCCTTCCGCAAACACCGTGTAGTTTCCGAGATGCGGATCACCGTGGATGACGCCGTAATGGCTGAAGGGATGCCACCAGGCGTGGAACATGGTCCCGGCCAGCCGGTTGCGCAGATCGAGGCTCGCGTCCTTCCAGGCGAGCATCGGCCCGCCCTCCAGCCAGCCCATGGTCAGGAGGCGCTGGGTCGAGAGCTCGTCGACCACATCGGGCACGCGGATGCGCGGCTCGTCGGCGAGCACGTGCCGGTAGACGGCCATCTGCCGCGCCTCGCGCGTGTAGTCGAGTTCCTCGCGCACCCGTTCCGAGATCTCCTTCGCGATCTCGCGGGTGTCGATGGCCGACTGCATCCGGCGATGGACGGAGAACAGGAGGGCCAGCTGCTTCAGGTCCGCCTCCACCGCCGAGGCCATGTCGGGATACTGCAGCTTGCAGGCGAGCGTGCGGCCGTCCGGGCCGGTCGCGCGGTGGACCTGGCCGAGCGATGCGGCAGCCGAGGGTTCCTTGTCAAAGGCCGCAAAGCGCCCCTGCCAGTCATCGCCCAGCTCGGCGCGCATCCGGCGCTTGACGAAGGCCCAGCCCATCGGCGGAGCGTTCGACTGCAGCTTGGCCAGTTCGGCCGCATACTCGGGCGGCAGCACGTCCGGGATGGTCGACAGGAGCTGCGCCACCTTCATCAGCGGCCCCTTCAGGCCGCCGAGCGCGGCAGCCAGCTCCGCGGCCCCCTTCTCGTTGTCCAGCTCCATGCCGAACAGGCGGGCTCCGGCCAGCTTCGCAGCGATCCCGCCGACATTGGTGCCGACACGGGCATAGCGCCCGACCCGCGCCGACAGGCGGTTGGCCTCCCGGTCCCGTGCCGACGCCCCCGGCCTGTCACCGGACTGATTCCTGTCATTCGCCATCTTCGCTTCCCTGGCTGGCGGCCTGTGCAAGGGGCAACGCCCGTCTGACGTCCTTACGAGGCGGCGAGGCTCTCCAGATCGCTCGCCAGCCGGTCCCTGTGTCCGGTCAGTCCCTTGTAGGCCAGTTGCGCGGGCTCCATGGCACGCAGCTGCGCGGCCAGTCCGGCGGCAAGCTGGCGCCCCTCCGGATGGGTCGCGAGCAGCATGAGCGGATCCTGATGGATCTTGATCGTGAACAGGATGTCGCCGGAGGCGGGCAGCCGGCGCAGGGTCTGGCGCTCCACCCGCACGAACAGCGCGGCCAGCAGCGAGCCGTCCACCGTGCCGACCTGCGGCGTCAGCTGCTTGGCCTCCGGATGGTGCAGGTCGTCGTCGTCATAGATCGACCAGTTGTAGCGACCGATGATCTGGCCGTCGCGCAGGTTGTCGAAGATGCGGTCAACCGTCTGGCCCATGCGCCCGGCATAGCCGGGAACATTCTCGTGGATGACGCTCATCGGCCGGCTGACCTTTTCCGCAAGGGACCACGACGAGGGAAAGCACAGCGAGGCGGCGGCGATCCTGTACCCGTCGGCGCCCTTGCGCATCAGCACCAGATCATCCTGGACCAGCCGGCTGGCCCTGAGCAGCGCGGGCTCGTCGGCCTCAAGGGCGACGGTCACAGTGCTTCCCGTCACACTCAGTCCAGGCCCGGTCAACCCGTAGAGATCGGGGTGGGTGGCAGGCAGATGCGACGCAAGGAGCCGCAAGGTCTCTTCCTGCGCCGCCTCCGTGCCGGGCTCGGCGCGGAACACCACGTCGCGCCGGCTGGCGATCAGCTCGGCCTTGCGCGCCAGGTGCCGGGCAAGATTTCCGTCCGGATCAAACCAGTGCTCCGTCGCCACCGGCTCGAGGCCGATGGTGAAGGGCTTCTTCGAGCCATCATAAGGCGTGTGGCGGAACGGGGCCGCCGGTCCCGTCTCCGCTGCCTTCATCGGCCGTCCATGGCCTCCAGCTCGTCGATGATCCGCTCGATCACCGACAGGCCGCGCTTCCAGAAGCCCGGGTCGGTCGCATCGAGACCGAAGGGGGCGAGAAGCTCGCTGTGGTGCTTGGTGCCGCCGGCCTTGAGCAGGTCGAAGTACTTCTGCTGGAAGCCCGCATCGGCGTCTTCGTAGACCGCATAGAGCGAGTTCACCAGGCAGTCGCCGAAGGCGTAGGCATAGACATAGAAGGGCGAATGGATGAAGTGCGGGATATAGGTCCAGAAGGTCTCGTATCCGTCTCCGAGGCGGATCGCCGGCCCGAGGCTCTCGCGCTGGACCTCCAGCCAGATCTCGCCCAGCCGCTCCGCCGTCAGTTCACCGGTACGCCGCTCCGAATGCACCTTGCGCTCGAAGGTGTAGAAGGCGATCTGGCGCACGACCGTGTTGATCATGTCCTCGGCCTTGCCGGCGAGCAGGATCTTGCGGGCCCGCGGCGTGTCCGCCTTGTCGAGCAGGGAGCGGAAGGTCAGCATTTCGCCGAAGACGCTGGCGGTCTCCGCCAGGGTCAGCGGCGTCGGCGCCATCAGCGGGCCGTTCGGCCCGGCCAGCACCTGATGCACCCCGTGGCCCAGCTCATGCGCCAGCGTCATCACGTCCCGGGTCTTGCCCAGATAGTTGACAAGGACATATGGGTGCGCGCTCGGCACGGTCGGATGGGCAAAGGCACCCGGCGCCTTGCCTTCCCGGGCCGGGGCGTCAATCCAGCCGCGATCGAAGAACCGGCCGGCGATCTCGGCCATCTCCGGCGAAAAGCCGGCATAGGCCGACAGCACCGTGTCGCGGGCCTCGGCCCAGGAAATGACGCGGTTGTCCGCTTCCGGCAGCGGTGCGTTGCGGTCCCAGTGATTGAGCTTGTCCATGCCGAGCCAGCGCGCCTTGAGCGCGTAGTAGCGGTGGGACAGGCGCGGATAGGCATCGCGCACCGCAGCGACCATCGCATCCACCACCTCGCGCTCGACCCGGTTGGCCAGGTGACGGCTGTCGGCGATGTCCTCGAACTTGCGCCAGCGGTCGGAGATTTCCTTGTCCTTGGCCAGCGTGTTGGTGATCAGCGTGAAGACGCGCAAGTTCGCCTTGAATGTCTCGGCGAGGGCATCGGCTGCCGCCTTGCGCCGTACGGGCGAGCTGTCCTGCAGCAGGTTCAGCGTTGCCTCGATCGGCAGCGGCTCGCCGTCGACGGAAAACCGCAGCGACGCGATGGTCTCGTCGAACAGGCGGTTCCAGGCACCGCGTCCGGTGACGGACTTCTCGTGGAACAGTTGCTCGACGCGATCTTCCAGCTGATACGGCTTTTCCTTGCGCAGGTCCTCGAACCAGGGGCGGTAGTGCCGCAGCCCCGGATCCGCCAGGGCGGTTTCCAGCACCGTGTCGTCGATGCCGTTCAGCTCCAGCGAGAAGAACAGGAGATGCGAGCTGGCCGTCGTCACCTTCTCCTGGATGTCGCCGTAGAACTTCTGCCGTGCCGGGTCGGTCGTCTTGCCGGCATAGACGAGCCCCGCGTAGGAGATGAGGCGGCCCAGCAGGTCCTCGAGATCCTCGAAGGACTGCACGGCGGCCAGCAGGGCCTCCGGATCCTCCGCAGCGAGCCGCGCCAGATTGCCCTTGTAGGCCGTCTCGAAACTCCGCGAGCGGTCGAGGGCGGCCTCCAGGTCCGCCTTCACCTGCGGTGCGTCGGGGGCGGCATAGAGATCGGACAGATCCCATTCCGGCAGATTGCCAAGGGCGGCACCGGCGCTGGCGGGAGAGCGGGCGATTTCGATGCGGGTCATGACTCCTCCGGTTCGGGACCGGCTGCGGCAGCGCCGGCGCGGTCCGTCTGTCGTGCGGGCAAGGGGCCCCTCGCGGGGCAGTGCTCCCTGTTTAGGGCGGAAGCCCCCTTCTCGGCAATTGCGGATATCTCCGTCACCTTGTCCGAGTATGGACGATTTGTTTACCCGATGCCGACCAAGATGGCCCGAATTGAGACAGGCACCAGCAATCCGGGCGGTAAGGTCATGCAGTCAGCCAGCGGACGCATTCTTGTAGTCGATGACGATCCGGTCCAGCGGCGGCTGCTGCAGGAGGCCGTGACCCGTTTCGGCTACCGCGTCCGCAGCGCCGAGAACGGCGCAGAGGCCGTGCGCGTGATGACCGGTCCGGAAGGGGCCGACATCGATCTCGTCATCATGGACATGGTCATGCCGGAGCTCGACGGACTCGGCGCCCTGCGCAAGATCCGCGCCGAGCGCATCGCGGTGCCGGTGATCATGCAGACCGCCCATGGCGGCATCGACACGGTCGTCAATGCCATGAGCGCCGGCGCGCAGGACTTCGTGGTCAAGCCGGTCGCCCCGGAGCGGCTGGAGGTCTCGATCCGCAACCTGATGAAGGTCTCCGCCCTGGAGGGCGAGCTGAGCCGCATCCGCAAGCGGACCTCGGGCACGCTGACCTTCAACGACATCATCACCCGCTCGCCGGCCATGGAGCGCGTGCTGCGCCTCGGCCAGCGCGCCGCGTCCTCCAACATTCCGATCCTCATCGAGGGCGAGAGCGGCGTCGGCAAGGAGCTCATCGCCCGGGCGATCCAGGGCTCCGGCGAACGCAAGTCGCGGCCCTTCGTCACGGTCAACTGCGGCGCGATCCCGGACAATCTGGTGGAATCGATCCTGTTCGGCCACGAGAAGGGCGCCTTCACCGGCGCCGTCGACAAGCATGTCGGCAAGTTCCAGGAAGCCCATGGCGGCACGCTGTTTCTGGACGAGGTCGGCGAACTGCCCATGGACGTGCAGGTCAAGCTGCTGCGCGCGTTGCAGGAAGGCGAGATCGACCCGATCGGGTCACGCCGCCCGGTCAAGGTCGATTTCCGGCTGATTTCCGCGACCAATCGCCGGCTGATCGATCTCGTCAAGGAAGGCGGCTTCCGCGAGGATCTCTACTACCGCCTCAATGTCTTCCCGATCTGGATCCCGCCGCTGCGCGACCGCCGCGAGGACATCCCTGCCCTCGCGCGGCATTTCCTCGCCCGCTTTGCTGCAGAGGAAGGCAAGACGCAGGTCTCCGGCATTTCGACCGAGGCCCTCGACATGCTGCAGGCCTATTCCTGGCCCGGCAACATCCGCCAGCTCGAGAACACGGTGTTCCGCGCCGTGGTGCTGTGCGACGGTGACCAGCTCGTCGCCGAGGATTTCCCGCAGGTGGCCGCCGCCATCGACCATCCCCTGCCCGTGCCGGATCTGGAGCGGCCGGTCAGGACGGCCACCCCCACGCAAGCCTCCCAGCCGCAGCCCGACGCGGGCTTCGGCGGCATCGGCGGGGCAGCCCCCTTCGGCTTCATGCGCAGCCTCGATGACGACGGACACATGCGCACGCTTGCAGCCGTGGAAGAGGAAATGATCCGCTCCGCCATCAGCCATTACGGTGGCCGGATGACGGAAGTTGCCAAGCGCCTCGGCATCGGCCGCTCGACCCTTTACCGCAAGCTGAAGGACTACGGACTGGAGGACGGCGAAGCCCAGGACGCCGCCGAATAAGCGATTTATTCACAGGATTCTGATTTGCAGGGGCAGCAATGGCCGATATTTTCGGGGCACAACCCGTCTCCCGCCGAAGGCCACAACACTGAGGAAACTGCAGAAAAATCGAATACTGCATATTCTTCAGATGTTTACCACTTTCAAGCCCCCGTCGATCACATACTGGACACGCCGTTGCAATTCCGCCACTCTTCGGGCTCAGATGGAAACACGGTAAAAAGTTTTTAACCTGAGGCGGCTAGTCTCACTCTCGTCACCGGGGGGTGAGTATTGGCTGCAAGGCCTTCAGACTGCGAGATGTGATTTGCGTGAACGGTTAGTCCGAAGCAGCGCCGTCGTTGGGGTAAAGCGTTTCGCCTCCCTGATGTGTTTGATGGGCGCTCTCTTCCTTGGGCCATCGGTCATGGCGCCGGATCTGTCGGCAGCCAGCGCGGAAACGCGCACACTGAAGCTCTACAACACGCACACCAAGGAACGGGTGCAGATCACCTTCAAGAAGGATGGTCGCTACATTCCCTCGGGCCTGCGTGAGGCCAACCGCTTCCTGCGCGACTGGCGCCGCAACGAGATCACCAACATCGATCCGAAGCTGCTCGACCTCGTCTGGGAGGTCTACCAGCAGGTGCGCGGCAACGACTACATCCACGTCGTGTCGAGTTACCGCTCTCCGGCCACGAACAACATGCTGCGCTCCCGCTCGCGTGGCGTCGCCAAGAACAGCCAGCACTCGCTCGGCAAGGCGATGGACTTCTTCATTCCGGGCGTCGACCTGGCCACGCTGCGCGCCACAGGCCTGCGCAAGCAGGTCGGCGGCGTGGGTTTCTACCCGACCTCGGGCTCGCCCTTCGTGCATCTGGACACCGGCAGCGTCCGCCACTGGCCGAAAATGTCGCGGCAGCAGCTGGCCCGGGTGTTCCCCGATGGCCGCACCGTTCACATCCCGGCCGATGGCAAGCCGATGCCCGGCTACCAGCAGGCCCTGGCTGATCTGAAAGCCGGCCGTCGCGGCTCGTCCAACATCGTGATTGCCTCCGGTGGCGAGGACGATGAGGGCGGCTCCTCCGTCACCACCGGCCAGGTTCTGAGTTCGGGCGAGAACGGCGACCTGGTCCGTCCCGCTCCGGGCACCAGCCGTGGGTTCCTCGCCACCCTGTTCTCCGGTGAGGATGACGAGGTCGAGGAAGCCGCAGCCACGGGCCGCGAGGCGCCCACCCGCCAGCAGCCCGCCCGCCAGCAGCAGCAGCAGCAGCAGCAGCAGCGTCCGGGCGCAGTCGGCCAGGCGCCGGGCGTGCGCACGCCGCCGGCCCCGGTTGCCGTCGCCGCGGCCGAACGTCCCGCTCCTGCGCCGGCGCCTGCCGCAGCAGAAGCGGTGATCGCCGCCGCGCCGCCGCGCAGCAAGCCCCAGACCGAAGACCAGGCGCCCCAGTCGATCCCGTTCCAGGTCGCCGCCGTCGATCCGAACGCGCGGTCCGCCGAAGATGTCCTTGCGGAAAACGCGGCTTCCGGCCCGGCCCTGCTCCAGGCTGCGGAAGGCCGTGGCCAGACGCCGGCCCTGAGTGTCGTTCCGACTGCCAAGCCGCGTGAACTGGCTCTCGCCGCTGCGGCCCCGGTGGCAACGCCCCGTCCGGCACCGCAGATCCCGGCGAGCGATCCGATGGCTGCCATTGCCGCCGCGACCGGCACGGAGCCGCTGCGCAAGCCGCAGATGAGCACCTCGGCCCTCGCCTATGCGTCTCCGGCCGCGACCGAACCGCAGATGACCAGCCGCCAGGTTCTCCAGATGAAGGCTGCGGCCGCCGCAGCCAAGATGGCCAAGGACCTGCGCAAGCCGGCCAAGCCTGCCCCGACGGTGTCGGGCCTTGTGCCGCCGCCGGTGATCGTCGACCCGCTGGCCGGCTTCGCCAGCCTGCCGGACAAGTCGTCGCCCGAGCTGATCTCCGGCACCTCGACCCTGCGCAGCATCAGCTTCGCCGACATGAGTCATCCCAACCAGCGGCAGATCGGATCGCTGCTGACGGCCGGCAACCGCTTCATCAAGCATGGCTTCGGCGCGCAGCCCTATGACAACCTGCGCAGCGACACCTTCACCGGCACGGCCATCTCGGTCCTGCCCGTGGTGTTCACCCGCTGATCGGGAACTCGGCAGGAAAAGTTCAAAAGGGCGGCCCGTGGCCGCCCTTTTTTTGATTGGTACCAGCCAGCAAGACGCGAGCCCGAACAAAAAAAGCGGCCACATGGGCCGCTTCAGACTGCTGACAAACCTCGACCTCTCCGACGTCATTCCGGACAAGGTGAGCGTTCCGCGAACCGCAGATCCGGGGCCTGTCCCGGGCCTGACCCGGGATCCAGCATGTCTGTGCGAGCGCAAGCGAGCCCAAAACCAAGTCAACTCGATACGACTAGCGACCGACTGGTTTGTCGCGCTTCGCGCGGCTGATCTCTGGATCCCGGCTCGGCGCTTCGCTGACGCTCAGCTGGGCCGGAATGACGGTGAGTAGGCTTGTCATCAACCTCAAGCGGCCACATGGGCCGCTTCCTGATTGCCGTGAAGGCGTTCCGGCTCACTCGTTGCCGATATAGCCCTGCATGCCGAGTGCCTGCAGATAGAGATCCAGGATGGCCTCTTCCTCTTCGCGCTCGTGCGGCTGCTTCTTGCGCAGGGAAATCACCTTGCGCAGGATCTTGACGTCGAAGCCGTTGCCCTTTGCTTCGGCATAGACGTCCTTGATGTCGTCGGAAATGACCTTCTTTTCCTCCTCGAGCCGCTCGATGCGCTCGACGAAGGCCCGCAGCTGGTCCGCGGCCACGCCGCCCGGATCTGAAGACATGCGAAATCTCCTGTTGGAATGAACTGCGCCGGAGCCTCCGGCGGGGGAATCTGGGTGCATTGCCGTGCCAGTTTCTCACCCGCCGGTCAAGCCGGATCGGGCGGGATGGCGCGGCTCAATGCCCGTTGTTCTGCGCCTCGAAGGCCGCCTTCTGCTCGGCGGTCGCCTCGCTCTGGTAGCGCTGCTTCCACTCCTCGTAGGGCATGCCGTAAACCTCCTGCCGCGCCTCGTCCCGGCTGAGGGGAATGCCGCGGGCATCCGCCTCGGCCTGCATCCAGTTCGACAGGCAGTTGCGGCAGAACCCGGCGAGGTTCATGAGGTCGATGTTCTGCACATCGGTCCTGCCCCGCAGATGCGCCACCAGGCGGCGGAATGCGGCAGCTTCGAGTTCGGTGCGGGTCTGGTCATCAAGCGACATGGATGGTCACTCCCTGGCAAAGAGGTCAAGAGCAGGCACGCGAGCCGAAATGGCGGACCTCGCGCAGGTCAGGCATCAGCGGCAACCGGGCCAGGATGGGCTCCAGCCGGTCTGCCCAGGCCCCCACGCCCGCCTCATCCGCGATCAGGTCCTGGCGCACCTCGATCAGCACATGCGCGAGGCCCCGCAAGGTTCCGTGCCGGTACATGGTGTCATTCTTCAGCGCCCCGTCATAGGGCTCGTTGTCGCCGACCACCAGCGCCGGGTCGGCCCGCAGCCCCTCCAGCACCGGCAGCACGGCGCGCGGATCGCGGTCCCACAGGATGCCCGCGTGCCACGGCCGCGGCGTGCCGCGCCAGACCGGCGTGTAGCTGTGGATCGACACGATCACCGGCGGCGGGGCAACAGCAAGCATCGCGTCCAGCGTGCGCGTGATCTGCGCGTGATAGGGCCGGTGAAACCGCTCGATCCGGGCCTGGCGCCCGTCGGCGTCGATCCGGGCGTTGCCGGGCACCACGGCGCCGTCCGACAGGCGCATCACGATGGTCGGATCGTCCTCGCCCCGGTTCGGATCGATCAGGAGCCGCGAAAAGGTCGTCATCAGGGCCGGGGCCTGCAGCCGCCGGGCCAGCTCCAGCGTCAGCGGGCAACCGCCGATGTCATAGGCGATGTGGCGCTCGAACTGGTCGGCCGGAAGGCCAAGGTCCCCGAAAGGCTCGGGCACCGTGTTTCGGGCGTGGTCACACAGCAGCAGCAGGCCGCCGGTCATGGAGCCGGCTATCGTCTCGAAGGGCTCGGACGCGGGAGGAAAACTGGGCATTGTTCGGGGGACTTCGCGCAGGTTGGGTCGTTATTCAGGTGACGGGAAAGGCCACGTTGCGTAAGGAATAGAACACAGCGGCATGGCAACCAACAGGCAGGGCATGAGCATAGATATCCGTTTTGCCCCCCTGCTGCACTCGCTTTTCGACGCGGCCGTTTCGGCGGCCCAGGCCGAGGCCGCGCTCCCGCCGTCCCTGCCCGCTCCCTCCGCCGCTGGCCGCATCATCCTGCTGGCCGCAGGCAAGGCGGCCGGTGCCATGCTGCAGGTTGCCGAGAGCCATTACCTTGATGCCTGCGGCCTCGAGCCCGGTCGCCTGACAGGACTTGGCGTCACCCGCCACGGCTACGGGCGCGCGACCCGCCAGCTGGAGCTGGTCGAGGCCGGGCATCCGGTTCCCGATGCCGCCGGAGTTGCCGCGACGATGCGCTGTCTGGAGCTGGCCGCCGCCGCCCGCCCGGGCGACCATGTGGTGGTGCTGCTGTCCGGCGGCGGGTCTGCCAACTGGATCGCGCCGGCCGCGGGCGTGTCGTTGGCCGACAAGCAGGACCTGACGCGTCGCCTGCTGCGCTCGGGCGCCACCATCCGCGAGATCAACTGCGTCCGCAAGCATCTCTCCCGCATCAAGGGCGGCCGTCTGGCCCTGGCCGTCCCCGAAGGGGTGGCGCTGACGACGCTGGCGATTTCCGATGTGCCCCAGGATGATGCCGCGGTGATTGCCTCCGGCCCGACCGTCGGCGACCCGTCCAGTCTGGCGGAGGCCCGTGACATCTGCGCCCGCCACGCCATCGAGGTGCCGCCCGCCATCCGCGCGGCGCTGGTCGATCCGGCCAACGAATCTCCCGCGCCTGATCATCCCCGGTTTGCCGCCACCCGCTACGAGCTGATCGCCCGCCCGGCCCTGTCGCTGGCTGCGGCCGCCGACGTGGCCCGGGCGGAGGGCTATGATGTCCATCTGCTGGGTGACAGCCTTGAAGGAGAAGCGCGGGAGCGGGCCGTCGAGCACGCCTCGCTGGCCCGCCATCTGGCGGCGCATGGCAAGCGGGCCGTCCTCCTGTCTGGCGGCGAGCTGACCGTCACCCTCCGGGGCGACGGGCGCGGCGGGCCGAACCAGGAGTATGCCCTGGCCCTCGCCCTCGCCCTTGAGGGGGCCGCCGACATTGCAGCGGTCGCGGGGGACACCGACGGGACCGACGGCGGCGGCGGCGCCGCCACCGATCCGGCCGGCGCCCTGATCGACCCGACCACCTTGGCACGGGCCAGGACCATGGGCCTTGATGCTGCCGCATTTCTCGCCAGAAACGACAGTACGGGTTTCTTCGAGAGGCTGGGCGATCTGCTGACGCCCGGCCCGACCTTCACGAATGTCAACGACTTCCGGGCCGTGGTCGTTGACAAGCGCTGAACCGCCACGCAAAACGATTTAAACGAACGCCGCGAGACGAGCGAGACGAATGAAAAACGAAGGGGATCGTCGAGGCGCACGCGATACGGCCATGTTGAGCCGTGTCCTGATGCGCTGCGTACTGTGCCTCTGTGCTTTCTTCCTCACCGCTTTACTGGCAGATGATGCGCGCGCCGACCTCCGTCTTTGCAACAAGACCGAAAGTCAGGTTGGCGTTGCCATCGGATACAAGGACAAGGCCGACTGGGTTACCGAAGGATGGTGGAACCTCGGACCGAACAGTTGCGAAGTTCTCGTGCCGGGTGCCCTTGTGTCACGCTACTATTACATTTACGCGGTGGATTACGATCAGTTTGGCGAATGGGGTGGACGCGCGTACATGTGTACCCGCGAAAAGGAATTCACGATTCGCGGAATTGAGGACTGTGTGGCGCGCGGTTATGAGCGCACCGGATTTTTCGAGATCGACACAGGCGAGCAGAGTAACTGGACGGTTCAATTGACGGAACCGGTACAACAGGGGACAGGTGGGCGATGAGGCGTAACCGGCGGGTAAAAATTCTGGCAACTTTGGGCCCGTCTTCCTCCGAACAGGAGATGATCGAGAAGCTCTATCGGGCCGGCGCAGATGTGTTCCGCATCAACATGAGCCATTCGAGCCATGACCTGATGCGCGAGCTGGTCGGGCGGATCCGTGCCGTTGAGGAAAAGGTCCAGCGGCCGATTGGCATCCTGGCCGACCTCCAGGGCCCGAAGCTGCGCGTCGGCAAGTTTGCCGAGGGTCCGGTGATGCTCAAGGAAGGCGCGAGCTTCATCCTCGATGCCGATCCGACCCCGGGCGACGTGCAGCGGGTGCATCTGCCGCATCCGGAGATCCTGAAGGCGCTGAAGCCGGGGCACCGGCTCCTGCTCGACGACGGCAAGATCCGTCTGCTGGTCACCGAATGCACCTCCAGCCGCGCCCTGACGCGGGTCGAGGTGGGCGGCAAGCTGTCCGACAAGAAGGGCGTCAGCGTTCCCGACAGTGAGATCGACCTGAGCGCCATGACCGCGAAGGATCATGCCGACGTGCTCGCCGCCCTTGAGGCCGGTGTGGACTGGGTGGCCCTCTCCTTCGTGCAGCGTCCGGACGACATCGCCGAGGTGCGCAAGATCGTGCGCGGCCGCGCCGGCATCCTGGCCAAGATCGAGAAGCCGCAGGCCATCGACCGTCTGGCCGAGATCATCGAGCTGTCCGACGCGCTGATGGTGGCCCGTGGCGACCTCGGCGTGGAAATGCCGCTGGAACAGGTGCCGGGTCTGCAGAAGCGCATCACGCGTGCAGCCCGCCGCGCCGGCAAGCCGGTGGTCGTGGCCACGCAGATGCTGGAATCCATGATCACCGCGCCGGTCCCGACCCGCGCCGAAGTCTCCGACGTGGCCACCGCCGTGTTCGAGGGGGCCGACGCCGTGATGCTCTCGGCCGAATCGGCAGCCGGACAGTTCCCGATCGAGGCGGTCGCCACCATGGACAAGATCGCCCAGCAGGTGGAGCAGGACGGCAACTACCGCAGCATCATCCACGCGCAGCGCACCGACCCGGAAGCGACCGGTGCCGATGCCATCTCGGCGGCGGCCCGGCAGATTGCCGAGACGCTGAACCTGGCTGCCGTGGTCTGCTACACGTCCTCTGGCGCGACTGGCCTCAGGGCAGCGCGCGAGCGGCCGTCGACGCCGGTGATCGCCCTGTCGCCCGTGGTGGGCACCGCCCGTCGTCTGGCGCTCGCCTGGGGCCTGCACTGCGTGGTCAGCTCCGACGCCAATGACGAGAACGACATGGTGGATCGCGCCTGCCGCATCTCGCATCAGGAAGAGTTCGCCAAGCCGGGCCAGCGGATCATCATCACCGCCGGCGTGCCCTTCGGCACACCGGGCTCGACCAACATGCTGCGCATCGCCTTCGTCGGCAGCGACGGCAAGTCCGGTCTCTGAGACGCGCGGTCCCCGCGACCGGCCCGTTGCGGACCCGGCATCCCCGGGGAGCGATCGGGCAGGTCAGGGGATGAGGCGCCAGTCTCCCTGGGGCCTGGCATGAGACAGGCCTCACCCGACATCACACGGCCCGCTCCGGCGGGCCGTCAGACTGCTGACAAACTTACTCACAGTCATCCCGGCCCAGCTGAGCGTCAGCGAAGCGCCGAGCCGGGATCCAGATATCAGCCGCGCGAAGCGCGACACACCTGTCGGTCGCAAGCCGTACGAATTGACTTGGTTTTGGGCTCGCTTGCGCTCGCACTGACATGCTGGATTCCGGACCTGCGGTTCGCTGAACGCTCACCTTGTCCGGAATGACGGCAGACTGACGAAACTCCGAAGTTTGTCAGTGGTCTGACGGCCCGCTCCGGCGGGCCGTTTCTTTTTGGGCGGCTTCCTTTTGTCCGTTTCGTCCGCTTCGGCGCGTCTTCAACTCGGGCGCCCGGCGCCGGGGGCCGGCTCGCCCCCCGCCGGCTGCAGCGCCCTCGTCCCGTCGGCAAGGGTCAGTATATGTGCCGCGATCTCTGCGGCATGGGCGTGCTGGGGCATGTGCCCTGCCCCCGGAAGTTCGATCAGCCGCGCCGCCGGCAAGTCCCGCTTGAGGCCACGCGAATGGATGCTCGGCCACACGACCCCGTCCTGATCGCCCGTGACGATGACGGCCGGCTGCCCGATCCGGGGGTAAAGCCGCGCCTGATCCGCCAGATGCCGGTTGAAGGCGGCCAGATCGCAGGCGTTGGAACGGAAGCTCTCCGGGCGGAACAGAAGCTCCAGCCCGATCCGCGCGTCATAGGCCGGGGGAACAGGATCGGGGGCAAAGACGTGCCGCATCGACAGGGGCGCGACGCGCTCGGCCACGGGCAGCGCAATCACCCGGCAGAACAGCCAGCCGATCACCGGCAGCGCCGACAGCCGGTAGTACCAGGCCACCTTGCCGTTCCAGGGATGAGTCGCCGGAGCCAGGAAGACAAGCGCCTGCACCCTGGCGGGCGCCTCCAGGGCCATGGCGGCGGCAACGGCGGCGCCGAAGGAGTGGCCGACCACGGTGAAGACCTCATGCCCGAGGGCGGTCATGGTCGCCAGCAGACGGCGCGCCTGGTCGCGGGGCGCCGCATCGGCCGGCAACCGCCGGTCGGAATGACCAAGGCCGGGCCGGTCGATGTAGACACACCGCACCGCCTCGGGCAGCAGACCCGAGAAGGCAAGGCGCAGGTCCTGCCCGTTGCCGCTGGCGCCATGCACGAACAGCACCACGGGCGCCCCGGGGTCAGCCTGACCGCCGTCCTCGATCACATGCACCTGCGCCCCGTCCACCTGCAGCAGGATCCCTGCAGGCGGGTTGCGGCGCTGGATCTGCCGGCGTCGCAACTCCGTGTAGCCGGCCAGAAACAGGGCCAGCACCAGGGCAAGCACCAGGGCCAGGACGAGGATCACGATGAGAACTGGAAACATTGCGGGCTCCGGCCGACGCGCGCGGCGTCTGCCTGTCTACGCGGATCGGCGGGCAAAGGTTCAGGGCGTTGCCCCCGCCTCTGCCCCGGTGTGGACCTGGATCCGGGTGCGGACGAAAACCGGGGTCTGGCCTCGGACACTGGC
This sequence comes from Pannonibacter sp. XCT-53, assembly GCF_009915765.1. Taxonomy (NCBI): domain Bacteria; kingdom Pseudomonadati; phylum Pseudomonadota; class Alphaproteobacteria; order Hyphomicrobiales; family Stappiaceae; genus Pannonibacter; species Pannonibacter tanglangensis. The sequence goes on along the minus strand of NZ_JAABLQ010000002.1, from coordinate 203,168 downwards.
TGGGGCAGGCGCGTCAGGTCGGCTCGCCCGCAAGGTCCTTTTCCAGCTCCTCGACGGCCTTCCGGGCGCTGTCGAGCAGGGGATAGACCTCCAGCACCTTCCGGAACGTGGCCAGCGCGCGCTGGTCCTGGTCGAGCTGCCGCTGGATGATGCCGAGGCCGGAAAGCGCGCCCCAGTGGCGGGGTTCGAGGGCCAGCACGCGCTCGATGTCGGCCAGCGACCGGCCGAAGTCCTGACGCATGTAATAGACCGTCGCGCGGCGGTTCCAGCCCTCCGCATAAGCCGGTTTCAACGTCACGACAGTGTCGAGCAGGTCGAGGGCGAGCGGATAGTTGTCGGCCTTCAGCGCCTGGGCGGCCCGTTCCATCAGCAGGTCGACCGTGTCGCTGCCGGATTTCAGCCAGAGGATCTGGATCGAGCGGGCAATCCGCCGTGCCTCCGCCTCGTCGCCGCTCCCGGCCAGCTGCCGATACAGCGTCTCCAGCGGTGGTTCCTCGGCAGCACGCGCTTTCGGCTCGTCCTCGGCCGGCGCCTCCGGCAAGGTGCCGAGATCCTCCGCCTTCGGCTCGGTGGCCCCGGGCGGAACGGTCTGCGCCCGGCCCGCGATCGGAGCCAGGACGACGAGAAAGCAAATCAGGAACGAGAAAAGCCGCATGGGGCCAAGTATCCTTAGCCCCATGCGGCGGTCAATCCTTGATGTCGACAAGCGGGCTCACGAAACCGCGAGCCAACCCCGGCTCAGCCCTGGCGGGCCTTGTAGCGCGGGTTCTTCTTGTTGATGATGTAGACGCGACCCTTGCGGCGAACCATGCGGTTTTCCCGGTGACGAGCCATCAGCGCCTTGAGCGAGTTCTTGATCTTCATCGTTCTGTCCCCGGAAGGGCCCTGCTTATCTACTCAAAAGAAACGGGCGCCAGAGCGCCCGCATGGACTGGCGGAGGGACATCCTCCGGCGCGACGGCGCGCCTTGGAGACTTCCCGCTACCCGCGTCGGGGAAAGCTTTCGCTTTCCCGTCCGCAAGAATGGTGGGCGTGACAGGGATTGAACCTGTGACCCCTACGATGTCAACGTAGTGCTCTCCCGCTGAGCTACACGCCCGAAAACTTCGGAACCAAGCGCCGGAGCGCTGCGGTGGAGGTGCGTATAACGGGTATCCGGGGTCTGTGCAAGAGCCCTTTTCACGGAACCGTCAAACAATCTGCACCGGCACCGCCACCTGTGGAAAGTCGCCTCAGGCGGCGAGCATCCGCTCCACTTCCTGGACAAGATCCTTGAGGTGGAACGGCTTGGACAGGACCTTGGCGTCCTTCGGGGCGTTGGAATCCGGGTTCAGCGCGACGGCGGCAAAGCCCGTGATGAACATGACCTTCAGGTCCGGATCCAGCTGCGTCGCGCGGCGCGCCAGCTCGATGCCGTCCATCTCGGGCATCACGATGTCGGTCAGAAGAAGCGCGAAGGGTTCTTCCCGCAGCCGCTCGTAGGCGCTCTTGCCGTTGTCGAAGGACACGACGTCGTGGCCTGCATTCTCCAGCGCCTTGGCCAGGAAGCGGCGCATGTCATTGTCATCTTCCGCCAAAAGAATTCGCGACATGTGGGACAACCGTCAAACTCCGAATGATCCAGGACCAGCCAGCCGGCCGGCCATTTCGCTGCATTTTAGTGTTTCAGCTCGCCGTAAAGATAGAGTGAAGCCGCCGGCAGCCCCCATAGCCGTCTCAGGTGTGGACAGAGCCGCCGATTCGTTGGAAACTTGCGTGATCTTGCAGTGCGTTGGGGAGAGCGAGGCCGCCACCCGGGACGAGGGATGAATGAGGATAGTCACCGACTTCAGGGACCAGCCCCCCTTCGAGATCCTCGCGCCCGCCGAGCAGCGCCTGCCCTTCGTCTTCAACTCGCCCCACTCGGGGTGCTGCTATCCGCAGGATTTTCTGGATGCCTCGCGGCTGGACCGGCTTGCGATTCGCCGGTCCGAGGATGCGTTTGTCGACGCCCTATTCGCCGGCGTCGTGCCGATGGGCGCTCCGCTGCTGCGGGTCCTGTTTCCCCGCGCCTTTCTGGACGTGAACCGGGAGCCCTACGAGCTGGACCCGAAGATGTTCACCGGGCGCCTTCCGGCCTATGCCAACACGCGGTCGCTGCGCGTCGCCGGGGGGCTCGGCACCATCGCCCGGGTGGTGAGCGAATCCCAGGAAATCTACGCCCAGCGCCTCACCGTCGAGGAAGGCCTCGAGCGGATCGAGACCCTCTACAAGCCCTATCACAACACGTTGCGGCGGCTGCTGGCCCAGACCCACGTGCGCTTCGGCTATGCCGTGCTGATCGATTGCCACTCCATGCCCTCGTCGGTGCGCTGCCAGACCACGGGCACCCGACCGGATTTCATCCTGGGCGACCGCTATGGCACGAGCTGTCCGGTGGAACTGTCGGACCTTGCCGCCACCTTGCTGAAATCCCGCGGCTACACGGTCAGCCGCAACAAGCCCTATGCCGGCGGCTTCATCACCGAACATTATGGTCGCCCGGCCAAGGGGCTGCATGCGCTGCAGCTCGAGATCAACCGCGGTCTCTACATGGATGAGGTCCGGCACGAGCCCCTGCCCGGCTTCGCGGCGCTGGCCGAGGACCTGATGGCGGTGCTGACGGACCTGACCGCCATGCCCGACGCCCCGCTCGTCCCGCTCGGTCTCGCGGCCGAGTAGATCAGCGCCTGCCCTCCGCCCAGACGCCTCCGCCCCAACGCCTCCGCCCGCACCCCGCCGGCACGACAGCCCTTCCGCAGGCAAAAAAAAAGGCCGCCCCAAGCGAGGCGGCCCGAGTCTAGGGAGGAAACGCCCAAGGAGGGCGGCGCCACGACGAAGATCGTCGTATCGCGCTGCAATAAGGTCGCATCGCAGTGCACAAACGTCAAGCCCGGCCGCAGCGCACCGCGCCTTTGCCTTTGACGCCAAAGGAAGCGCAGGGTTACAAAGGAGCCAGCCGGGATTTTATTAGAAGCCTGAAATAAATAGGGTTCCCGGCGCCGGACTCTCACCCGATCCGCAAGTTCTTGCGGCGCAGACTTTGGGCCATGCACCATGCGCAAACCTGACATGCAAATTGAGCACAGCTTGTATCCGTTCCTGGAACGCCTGGCTCGGGCCGCAGGTGAGGCCATCCTGCCGCATTTCCGCACCAACGGGGCAATCGACAACAAGCTCGATGGCGGCTTCGATCCCGTGACGGCCGGTGACCGGGCCGGCGAGGCCGCCATGCGGGCGCTGATCAATGCCGAGTACCCGCGGCATGGCATCCTGGGAGAGGAGTATGGTCCGGAGAACACCGATGCGGACGAGGTCTGGGTGCTGGATCCGATCGACGGCACGCGCTCCTTCATCACGGGACTGCCGACCTGGGGCACGCTGATCGGCCTGAAGCAGGCCAACCGGCCGGCGCTCGGGATGATGGTGCAGCCCTATGTGAACGAGGCCTATGCCGGTGACGGCAAGTCTGCATGGTACAGCGGCCCACTGGGCACGCGTCAGCTGAAGACCCGCGCCTGCGCCAGCCTGTCCGACGCGGTGCTGTTCACGACGACACCGCGCATCTTCAAGCCGGTCGAACTGGCAGCCTATGACCGGATCGAGGCGCAGACCCGTCTCGCCCGTTATGGCACCGACTGCTACGCCTATTGCATGGTCGCCGCCGGCCTGGCCGACCTTGTGATCGAGAGCGGCCTCCAGGCTTACGACATCGTCGCGCTGGTGCCGATCATCGAGGGCGCAGGGGGGATCGTGACCAGCTGGACAGGCGGCTCGCCGGTCGATGGCGGCCGGATTCTGGCCAGTGGCGACCCCCGGCTGCACGAGCTTGTCCTGAAGGAACTGGCTGCGGTTCCGGCCGCCTGATCGCGGCGCTCCGCGACCCGGCTCCGCGACCCAGGGCGGCAGAAACGGCGGCGGGGCCGGTCCGTCAGTCGCTTCCCGGCACGAAGGCGTCAAAGGCGGCCCAGAACTGGTCGCGGTAGACGTCCGCTTCCATCAGGATCTCGTGGCGGGCGCCGGGAACGGCGAGGAATGCAGCCGCCTTCATCCGCGTCGCCAGCTCCTCGGTTGCCGGCGTCGACACGATGCGGTCCGCGCCGGCAGCCAGGATCAGCAGCGGCAGATGCACCGAGGGCCCGAAGTCGATGCTGCGGAACGACAGCAGGGTCCGGCCGGTGGCTGCCAGCCAGGCATTTGTCGGCGAACCGACGCCGAGGTCGGGGCGAGCACGCACCACGGCATTCATGCGCTCGAAGCGCGCCGCGTCGCTGGTCTGACGGTTGTCGGCATAGTCGGAGGTGAGCAGCCCGGTGCCGCCGGGAATGAACAGACGGCCCAGGCCGAGGCGACAGAGCCAGCGGGCCGCACTGTAGGCGAGGCCTTCGCGCCAGCCGGCGTCGAGAAGGCCGACGAGGGGCGAGGTGAGGACAGCCCGCGCGAAGCGGGTGCGCAGCCGTTCGGTGTGCGACAACAGGATCGCGCCGCCGGTCGAATGCGCCAGCGCGAAATGCGGGCCGGGACACTGCGCCAGCACGATCTCCGACAGGATCGCGTCGAGATCGCGGCGGTACTCGGCGAAGTCCCGGACATGGCCCCGGAGGGGATCACCGGCATGGCGCGACGAGCCGCCCTGCCCGCGCCAGTCGAAGGCCACCACATGAAACCCGCGCTGCTGCAGCTCGCGGATGACCTCGAAGTATTTCTCGATGAACTCGGCCCGCCCCTGCAGCACCGTGACCGTGCCCTTCAGCGGACTGCCCGTGGCCGGAAAGCGCGCATACCGCAGCCTTGCGCCATCGGACGTGTCGAGAAAGCCGGCAAGGGCTCCCTCCGGAACGGGGTTTCCGGGCACTTCAGTCAGCAGCATGGAATCGCCTCCGGCGGGCCGGTCCTGTTCTCTCCTGAGGATTACAGGGCCGGCCGCAGCCGCTCAACCGCTTACCAGCGATAGAGGCGTTCCCTCTGCAGGACGTCGCCGGTGAAGGCATCGACAACGAGCCGGACCAGGGCCCCGCGCTGACCCGTGGCAATCACCACATAGGTGCGGCCGCGCGCATCCTGCACGTCGATGTCGCTGTAGCCCTGATGCCGCAGCACCCGGCGCACCTCGCGCGGGCTCAGGCGCTCGTAACCCCAGTCCGGGCGCGGGCCATCATAATGGCCACCGCGAGGGCCCCAGCCGGGCAGAGGCTGACCGCTCCAGCGCGGGTCCGGATACTGGCCGTACCAGCCATCCTGGACCTGGTAGTAGCTGCCTTCGCTGCCGTACTCGACCACGAGGCGCGCCCCGGACTGGGCGGGGCTGACGGAAGCGATCGACGTGACGGCAATCGCAAGGGCAAGAAGCGAGGACTTGATCATGACGGTCTTCCTTTCGGCTGTCCGGCGCCACCAGGGCGTCGCCGGATGTTGGAAGGACGATGCATCCCCGCGCTTGAACCGGACCGGAAGGGCCCGTTCATCTGCCGTTCATCCGGCACCTCTTGAAAGCGGAAAAAGGCGCCACCACCTTTTTGTCAGCAGGTGCCAGACGGGCCTGCAGACAAGACCTGTCTTCCGCCGGATCGGGGAAGACACAGGTCAGATCAGTCATGTTGCTCAAACGAGGACAATAGATCATGCGTCATTTCGACTTCAGCCCCCTCTACCGTTCGACTGTCGGCTTTGACAAGTTGCTGTCCATGCTCGACAGCATCAACTCCGACACGCCGAGCTATCCGCCCTACAACATCGAGCGCACCGGCGAGAACGCCTATCGCATCACCATGGCGGTTGCCGGGTTTGGCGAGAAGGATCTCTCGCTTGAAGCCAAGGAGCATGTGCTGACCGTGAAGGGCGAGAAGCAGGCAGAAGACGGGGCCGGCGAGGTCCTGTACCGCGGGATTGCCTCGCGTGCCTTCGAGCGTCGCTTCCAGCTCGCCGAATTCGTTCGCGTTGACGGCGCCCATCTGGAAAACGGGCTGCTGCACATCGACCTGGTGCGGGAAATCCCCGAGGCGATGAAGGCGCGCAAGATCGAGATCACGGCCGGTCAGCCGCGCCAGATCGAGGCCAGCACCCACTGAGTTTCCGCTGCCGGCTTCTCCCCTTGCCGCAGCACGAAGCGCCCGGTCGGATCGACCGGGCGTTTTGCCATCGAGGGCAGGGATCAGCCGGCAGCGACCGCGACAAAGCGGTCGACGTCGGCCGGGTCCGTGGCAAAGGACGCCACGAGACGGACGGCCGACTGGTCCGGGTCCACACCGTCTGCCGGCCACTCGTAGAACAGCGCGCCGGCCGCACGCAGGCGCGCGATGGTGGCCCGGGAGAGGACGGGAAAGACCTCGTTTGCCTCGACCGGCCAGGCGAGCCGGTTGCCGGCAGCCTCGAGCCCCTGCGCCAGACGACGCGCCATCGCGTTGGCGTGGCCGGCATTGGCGAGCCAGTGACCGTCAGCCAGGTAGCCTTCAAACTGGGCAGCGGCAAAACGGCTCTTGGAGAACAGGTGGCCGGCCCGCTTGCGCAGATAGGCAAACTGCAAGGCACTGTCCGGATTGAAGAAAATGACCGCTTCCGCGCACCAGCAGCCGTTCTTGGTCGCCCCGAAGGACAGGACATCGACGCCGGCCTTCCAGGTCACTTCGGCCGGGCTGAGGCCCAGAAAGGCGACCGCATTGGCAAAGCGCGCCCCGTCCATGTGCAGCGGAATGCCCCGGGCGTGGGCCGCCTCGGCGAGCGCACGGATTTCATCGGGGCGATAGACGGTCCCGCATTCCGTTGCCTGCGAGATCGAGACGGCGCTCACCTGACCATGCATCGGGTTGCCGTCCGGATGCTCGCCCATCAGCCGGATCAGGTCGGCCGGGTCGATCTTGCCGTTTGCCCCCGGCAGACCGCGCAGCTTGCCGCCGCCGGTGAAGTACTCGGGCGCGCCGCATTCATCGACCTGGATATGGGCCGACTGGTGGCTGAAGATGACCCCGCCCGGACGGGCATAGGCCGACAGGGCAAGGGCGTTGGCCGCCGTGCCGGTCGCGACGAAGAAGACAGCGACATCCCGTTCAAATATCTGCGAAAATCGCCGCGTCACCGCGTCGGTCAGAGGGTCATTGCCATAGGCGGGAACGAGACCTGAGGCATGCCGCGTCAGGGCTTCGGAGACCGGAGCGCTGGCGCCGGCCCAATTGTCGCTGGAAAAGATCATGCCTCTTTAAAGCAGTCCGCCGGCCGGGCTGCAAGCTGCTCAGTAATAGCGGGCGCGGCGGGCGTAGAGCCGTGCCAGAACCCAGTCGAGCGAGATCTTGCCCGGACCGTTCAGCACCAGAACGGTCAGAAGAAAACACCAGAGCAGCCGCTGGTCCGAGATCATGGCCGACGGATTGCCATCGAACAGGGCTCCGATGGCGGTGGCGTCGGCGCCGAGACCGGTGATGTCGACATAGCTCATCACTGCGATGAAGACGATCATGCCGAGGCTGGCGAAGCGGGTGAAGAGGCCGAGAACGACCATGGCCGGCAGCACGAATTCCGCCCAAGTCCCTGCAATAACAAGGACATGGTAAGGAAAGAACGGGATCTGCGCCTGGTCGTAGCTCACCGCCTCCATCATCTGCGGCAGGATCTGCGCGAAGGCGCCGGTGGAGGGGTGGAGAAAGCCGAGCGGGCCGGATCCGATCTTGGTCAGCGCCGAATTCCAGAAATACATCAAGAGGATACCGGCAAAGGCAAAGCGTGCGAAGGCCCCGAGGAACCAGCCGCGCGTGACCTGTTCCAGCAGCGAAAAGACGGCAACATAAAGCCGCACAAAGAACTCGATCACCCGCGTCATCAAGAAATCCCCCATCCCGTCAATATCTTAGACCGTATCTGCGACCCCTGTGAAGATCCCGGCGGCCAGCAGGACCGAAAGCGCCTGAGGCAAGGCCAGCCCGGGCTCGGCTGCAAGGCCCAATTCCGCTGCCTGTCCAAGGGGTTGCCCTGCAAGAAGGGCCTCCGCCACCACCGCCGTCCCCCGGGGCAGCACCCGGAACATCACGTCGATGTCGGGGCGTGAGAAGAGCACGGTCTGGCTTTCCGAAAGATCAATGGACAGAGGCCTGTCCGGCTCGAAGCGGTTGGCGACGACAAGGTCGAAGACGGGAAAGGCCGACGCCAGGAGCCGCGCTGCCGGATGGGGCAGAAAGCGAATGTCTGCAAGGACTTCCGGAGAGATGGCGGCAAGCTCCGCCGGATCGAGCGGCACGGCGTCGGCGGCATGGTAGCTCTGCAGCCAGGCCCACTCGAAGGATGCCACGTCGGCGAGATAGGGATAGGCCGCAAGAGGAGAGAAATCCGCGACAAACCGGGAGAATTCCTGGCCATAGCGCGACAGGATCGGCGAGACGGGCGGATGCGCGCCAATGAAGAGGCGCGCCAGAGCGGAAAAGTAGTCCTCCCCCACCAGACGCGCCACGGCCGGGTAGGTCGCCTTCAGGCTTTCGGTCAGGCTGACCACGACATTGTTGCGGTAGACGCCGAAACGGCGTCCCGCAGGCCGTCCCCCCGGTCCGGTCACGCCCTCGGGCACCGGCAGGTCGGGCGACAGCAGCGCCGCCGCGAAGGCGTCGCGCCCCGGACCGAACGGCAGCCGCTCAGCCATGGGCAACCCGACCCTGACGCTGGTCGCCGGCCTCCGGCCCGCAGCCGCAGGCCAGGGCACCGATCACCCGGTCGGCCGCCCGGACCTCGTCCAGAAGGACCGGCCAGGGAGGCAGGTCATTGTCCCACTCCACGAGCGTGGGCAGCGGCCCGGTGCGCGCCAGCACGAGCCCCAGCAGCCTCCAGACCTCGGCATCGACGGCGCGGTCATGGGCGTCGATCAGCAGGGGCAGACCGTCGTCGTCGAGATCCGGCGCATGCCCGCCGAGATGGACCTCGCCGACCCGGTCGAGCGGAAAGGCCTCCAGATAGGCCTCCGCCGACCAGCCGTGATTGGTGCAGGACACGTGGACATTGTTGACGTCGAGGAGCAGGCCGCAGCCGCTGCGGCAGGCGATCTCGCGCAGGAACTCGGCTTCCGGAATGGTGCTTTCGGCAAAGGCGACATAGGTGGAGGGATTTTCCAGCAGCATCTGCCGGCCCATCACGTCCTGAACCTGATCAATATGGGCGACGACCTGCGCCAGCGTCGCCTCCGTGTAGGGCAGAGGCAGCAGGTCGTTGTAACAGGTCGTGTCATGGCTGGACCAGGCGAGATGCTCGGAGAAGAGACCCGGCTCATAGCGGTCGGCCACCTGCCGCAACCGCGCCAGATGCGCCCGGTCGAGCGGCCCGGCCCCACCGATGGAGAGCCCGACCCCGTGCAGCGACAGGGGATAATCGGCGCGGATCGCCTCGAGGTAACGGTGCGGCGCCCCGCCCGCCTCCATGTAGTTCTCGGCATGGATCTCGAAGAAGCCGACCTCCGGCCGCCCGGCGAGGATCGCGGGCAAATGCTCGCCCTTCAGACCCGCACCGGCCCGGGCAGGCAGCGCAGACGGAACACGGGAACGAGGGGCATTGGACATGGCAGATCCGGCGGTTGAGGTCCTGCAGGACCGAAGGTGGACTGTCGCCCGGAGCCGCGGACCGCAACCGCAGAGCGGCGAGGCGATCCGGATGGCGGGCGGGCGACAGGAGGCGGACGATGAAGGGCGGAAGGGTGAGGAGGCCGGCACGCGACGTGCCGTCTCCGGTCTGCGAGGGGCTCCGGTCTCCGGGGGGCTCCGGTCTGGCGGGCAACGGCGCCACCGCCGCCGGCCCGGAGCCACCCGGTCCCGAGCCACCCGGTCCGGCCGGGCAGTCCCTCGCGAAGCTCAGGACTTCGGCAGGTCCCGGGTCAGTTCGGTCAGCGAGCCGACACGGCCGTCCGGCAGCTTCATCTCGGTGCAGGTGCCTTTCGGAACCAGCGTCCACGCATTGCCCTGGTAGTCGACCTTGGACGTGCCGGCACAGGTCGTGCCCGGACCGGCCTTGCAGTCGTTCTTGCCGGCCAGCGACACACCGTAGCACTTCTCCTTGGCGTCCTGCGCCACAGCCTGCGTCGACAGACCGGACAAGGCCGTGGCAACGGCACCGGCAACGACAGCGGCGGAAAGGATCATCTTGGTCATTCTTGCAGTCTCCCGAGGCCTGTTGGTCCGGACCGTTCATCGGCCCGCATCAGGCAGCTCCGACGGTGCGCCGGGCCGCGATCAATAGGAAATCAATCGGCCGTGACGCCCGGAGAGGCACCTGCACAACACTAATTGAACGACATGTGTGAAATTTTCTTTCCCCATGCGCGGCGAAGTGAAGCGAAAAATCAAAAACGGGGCACAGCGCGAAACAATCACGAATTTACCCCTCAGAAACGGTCTTGCCCCCCCGTTTGAAATCTGTCATGTTCCCCCGGCCCAGAATAGGGCAGGAATGCTGTCCCTTTTGACAGCAACAGGCAGACCTGAGACGTCCCGGGCGAACCGGGGCAAGGCGCGCGGACCCCGAACCGTAGGGCAGGCCGGCGCAGAGGAAACAGGTCGCCGTCCAACCGGTGCAGCCGGACCGCGCCCTCCCAGGGCGGGACGGCCAGACCGGGCGGAAAAACGCCTGGCGGACGACCGTCGGGCAGCGCGACGGTTCGCTTTCAACGGGCGAAGCGTTACATTACGAGAGAGCCGCGACAGAGGCTGAGGGAGAGTGTCGCACGCGTCCGTTCGGGTGAACGGGAGCGCGCGCGGTGTCCCCGGCAGGTCACGCGGCGCCACTGCGGACACAGTGAGGGCGCATATGATGAAGAGTGAGCTGACGACGAGCACAGCCATGGCCATGGTCGAGGGTGAGATGGGCGTGAAAACCCAGACCACTACTCCCATCGCCACGCGTCTGCGCGAGGCGGCAGACAAAGGGCTCTACAACCCCGCTCGCGAACACGACGCCTGCGGCGTCGGCTTCATTGCGCATCTCAAGGGCGAAAAGTCGCACAAGGTCATCGCTGATGGCCTGAACATCCTCGAAAACCTGACCCACCGCGGCGCGGTTGGCGCCGACCCGCTGATGGGCGACGGCGCCGGCATGCTGGTGCAGATCCCGCACGCCTTCTTCGCGGCGGAAATGGCGGCCCAGGGCGTGACCCTGCCGGAGCCCGGCAAGTATGGCGTCGGCTTCCTGTTCCTGCCGCAGGACCCGGCACTGCGCGCCAAGTGCATCGAGATCGTCGAGCGCGTGGTCGCGGCCGAAGGCCAGACGGTGATCGGCTGGCGCGACGTGCCGGTCGACAACGCGTCGCTGTCCAAGGCCCCGGACATCGCGGCCACCGAGCCCTATTCCCGTCAGGTCTTCATTGCCGCCGCCGAAGGCAGCGACCAGACCACCTTCGAGCGTCGCCTCTTCGTGCTGCGCAAGGTGATCTCCAACACCGTGCGCGCGGAAAGCGATGCGGTGAAGCACGGCTTCTACGTGGTCTCCATGTCGAGCCGCACCCTTGTCTACAAGGGCATGTTCCTGGCCTACCAGCTCGGTGCCTATTACAAGGACCTGAAGGACGAGCGTTTCACCTCGGCCCTGGCCCTCGTGCACCAGCGCTTCTCGACCAACACCTTCCCGTCCTGGGATCTGGCGCATCCGTACCGCATGGTCGCGCACAACGGCGAGATCAACACGCTGCGCGGCAACGTCAACTGGATGGCGGCCCGCCAGGCTTCGGTCTCCTCGCCGCTGTTCGGCGACGACATCACCAAGCTCTGGCCGATCTCCTATGAAGGCCAGTCGGACACCGCGTGCTTCGACAACGCGCTCGAGTTCCTGGTCATGGGCGGCTACTCGCTGGCCCATGCGGCGATGATGCTCATCCCGGAAGCCTGGGCCGGCAACCCGCTGATGGACGAGAACCGCCGCGCCTTCTACGCCTATCACGCCGCGATCATGGAGCCGTGGGACGGCCCGGCCGCCGTGGCCTTCACCGACGGACGCCAGATCGGCGCGACGCTGGACCGCAACGGCCTGCGTCCGGCCCGCTACATCGTCACCGATGACGACTATGTGATCATGTCGTCGGAAGTGGGCGTGCTGCCGATCCCGGACGAAAAGATCGTCAAGAAGTGGCGACTGCAGCCGGGCAAGATGCTGCTCATCGACCTGGAACAGGGCCGCATCGTCTCGGACGACGAGATCAAGCGCCAGCTGTCCACGGCGAACCCGTACAAGGACTGGCTGCACCGGTCGCAGATCGTGCTGGAAGACATGCCGGGCGTGCGTGAGCGCGCCCCTGTCGCCGGCGAGAGCCTGCTCGACCGCCAGCAGGCCTTTGGCTACACCCAGGAAGACATCAAGCTCCTGATGCAGCCGATGGCCACCATCGGCCAGGAAGCCGTGGGCTCCATGGGCACGGACACGCCGATCTCGGCCCTGTCCGACAAGTCGAAGCTGCTCTACACCTACTTCAAGCAGAACTTCGCCCAGGTGACGAACCCGCCGATCGACCCGATCCGCGAGGAACTGGTGATGAGCCTCGTCTCGTTCATCGGTCCGCGTCCGAACCTGTTCGACCTGAAGGGCCTGTCGCACGCCAAGCGCCTGGAAGTCCGCCAGCCGATCCTCACCAACGAGGACCTGGAAAAGATCCGCCGCATCGGCGACATCGCGGACAACCAGTTCTCGGCCAAGACGCTCGACATCACCTATGCCGCCACCAAGGGTGCCGCAGGCATGGAGGACGCGCTGGACGAGCTGTGCCAGCGGGCGGAGAAGGCCGTGCGGGACGGTGACAACATCATCATCCTGTCCGACCGCCTGATCAGCCGTGCCCGCATCGCGATCCCCGCGCTGCTGGCGACGGCCGCCGTGCACCATCACCTGATCCGCAAGGGCCTGCGCACGTCCGTCGGCCTGGTCGTGGAGACCGGCGAGGCGCGCGAGATCCATCACTTCTGTGTTCTGGCCGGCTATGGCGCGGAAGCCATCAACCCGTATCTGGCCTTCGAGACGCTGCTCTCGATGCATCACGAGATGGACTTCCCCGAGGAAGTCGACGCCGACGAGGTGGTCTACCGCTACATCAAGTCGATCGACAAGGGCATCCTGAAGGTCATGTCCAAGATGGGCATCTCGACCTACCAGTCCTATTGCGGCGCGCAGATCTTCGACGCGGTCGGCCTGTCGTCCGCCTTCGTCGAGAAGTACTTCTTCGGCACCGCCACGACCATCGAGGGCATCGGCCTTACGGAAGTGGCCGACGAGACGGTGATGCGTCACCGCGAAGCCTTCGAGGACGTGGAGATCCTGCGCCGCTCGCTGGATGTCGGCGGCGAGTATGCCTACCGCATCCGCGGCGAAAGCCACATGTGGACGCCGGACTCCATCGCCACGCTGCAGCACGCCGTGCGCGGCAACCTGCCGGACAAGTACCGGGAGTTCGCCGAGCTGTCGAACCGGGAGACCGGCCGCTTCTCGATCCGCGGCATGTTCCGCATCAAGAGTGCCGAGGAACTCGGACGCACGCCGATCCCGCTGGAGCAGGTCGAGCCGGCGGAGGCGCTCGTGCGCCGCTTCGTCACCGGCGCCATGTCCTTCGGCTCGATCAGCCGCGAGGCGCACACGACGCTGGCCGTGGCCATGAACCAGATTGGCGGCAAGTCGAACACCGGCGAAGGCGGCGAGGAAGCCGAACGCTTCACGCCGCTGCCGGACGGCTCGATGAACCCGCAGCGCTCGGCGATCAAGCAGGTGGCCTCCGGCCGCTTCGGCGTCACGACCGAGTATCTGGTCAATGCCGACATGCTGCAGATCAAGGTCGCGCAGGGCGCCAAGCCCGGCGAAGGCGGTCAGCTGCCCGGCCACAAGGTGGACGCGGTCATCGCCAAGGTGCGTCACTCGACGCCGGGCGTGGGCCTGATCTCGCCCCCGCCGCACCATGACATCTACTCGATCGAAGATCTGGCGCAGCTGATCTACGACCTGAAGAACGTGAACCCGGCCGCCGACATCTCCGTCAAGCTGGTGTCGGAAGTGGGCGTGGGCACGGTGGCGGCCGGCGTTGCCAAGGCACGCGCCGACCACATCACGGTCTCCGGCTATGACGGCGGCACCGGCGCTTCGCCGCTGACCTCGATCAAGCACGCCGGCAGCCCCTGGGAAATCGGCCTGGCCGAAACCCAGCAGACGCTGGTGCTGAACGGCTTGCGCTCCCGCGTGGCGCTGCAGGTCGACGGCGGCCTGAAGACCGGCCGTGACGTGCTCATCGGCGCCCTGCTGGGTGCGGACGAGTTCGGCTTCGCCACCGCGCCGCTGATCGCGGCCGGCTGCCTGATGATGCGCAAGTGCCACCTGAACACCTGCCCGGTCGGCATCGCCACCCAGGATCCGGTGCTGCGCAAGCGCTTCAAGGGCACGCCGGAGCATGTGATCAACTACTTCTTCTTCGTCGCGGAAGAGCTGCGTGAGCTGATGGCCTCGCTGGGCGTCGCCCGGCTGGACGAGATCATCGGCCGCTCGGACTTCCTCGACAAGGACACGGCGGTGAACCACTGGAAGGCGCGCGGCCTCGACTTCAGCCGCATCTTTTACCAGCCGGAGGCAACGCCGGAGGCGCGTCGCTGGACCAGCCGCCAGCAGCATCCGATCGACGACATCCTTGACCGTCGCCTGATCGCGGCCGCGCGGCCGGCGCTGGAGGCCAAGACGCCGACGGTCGTCGAGGAGACGATCTGCTCGGTCGACCGCTCCGCCGGCGCGATGCTGTCGGGCGAGATCGCCAAGCGGTATGGCCACAAGGGCCTGCCGAACGACACGCTGAAGATCAACCTGACCGGCACGGCCGGCCAGGCCTTCGGGGCCTTCCTGGCGCGCGGCGTGACGCTGACGCTCTCGGGCGATGCCAACGACTATGTCGGCAAGGGCCTGTCGGGCGGCAAGATCATCGTCCGTCCCTCGGACAAGGCGCGCATCCGCGCGGAAGAGTCCATCATCGTCGGCAACACCGTGCTCTACGGTGCGACCGAGGGCGAGTGCTACTTCCGCGGCGTGGCCGGCGAGCGGTTCGCCGTGCGCAACTCGGGCGCCGTCGCGGTGGTCGAGGGCGTGGGGGACCACGGCTGCGAATACATGACCGGCGGCATCGTCGTGGTCATCGGGCAGACGGGACGCAACTTCGCGGCCGGCATGTCGGGCGGCATCGCCTATGTGCTGGACGAGGACGGCACCTTCTCCTCGCGCTGCAACCTGGCGATGGTCGACATCGAACCGGTGAGCGAGGAGGACGACCTGCTGGAGAAGCTGCATCACCACGGCGGTGACCTGGAGCACAAGGGGCGCGTGGACGTGACCGGCGACATGACCCGGCACGACGACGAGCGCCTGCGCCAGCTGCTCTCCAACCATGTCGCCTACACCGGATCGACCAAGGCCAAGGCGATCCTTGACGCCTGGGACGTGTACCGTCCGAAGTTCGTCAAGGTGATGCCGGTCGAGTACCGCCGCGCGCTGCGCGAGATGGAAGAGAAACGGATGGGCATGGTGGCGGCCGAGTAAGGCCGCCCCTCCCCGCCCCGCCGGAGCACCCGCGGGGCGGCCGACATCGCCAGGTGCCGCCTCCCGCAGGGTCGAGGCGGCCCGTCACCGACAGGCTTTTTGAAGGAGGTTACCTTGGGCAAGGTTACCGGTTTTCTCGAGATCGATCGTCAGGACCAGAAGTATCAGCCGGCGTCCGACCGCATCCGCCATTTCCGCGAGTTCACGCTGCCGCTGAGCGACGGCGATGTGGAGCGCCAGGCGGCGCGCTGCATGGACTGCGGCATTCCCTATTGCCATGGCCCCACCGGCTGCCCGGTGCACAACCAGATCCCGGACTGGAACGACCTGGTCTATCAGGGTGACTGGGAGCTGGCGCTGCGCAACCTGCACTCGACCAACAACTTCCCGGAGTTCACCGGCCGCGTCTGTCCCGCCCCGTGCGAGGAGGCCTGCACGCTGAACCTGGAAGACATGCCGGTCAGCATCAAGACCATCGAGCAGGCGCTGGCCGACAAGGGCTGGAGCGAGGGCTGGATCAAGCCGGAACCCTCGGCCACCAAGACCGGCCAGACCGTGGCGATCATCGGCTCGGGTCCGGCGGGCATGGCGGCCGCGCAGCAGCTCGCCCGCGCCGGCCACACGGTGCATGTCTACGAGCGCGAGCCCAAGGCCGGCGGCCTGCTGCGCTACGGCATCCCGGACTTCAAGATGGAGAAGCGCCCCATCGACCGCCGCGTGGCGCAGATGGAAGCCGAAGGCGTGACGTTCCATTACGGCGTCAACGTCGGCGTGACCGTAACGCTGGAGGAACTCGCCGAGCGCCATGACGCGGTGCTGCTGGCCGCCGGATCGGAACGGCCGCGCGATCCCGGCATCGGCAGCATGGACCTGGAAGGCGTGCACTGGGCGATGGATTACCTGGTGCAGCAGAACCGCCGCGTCGGCGGCGAGGATGTCTCCGGCCAGGCCCCGATCTGGGCGGGCGGCAAGCATGTCGTCGTCATCGGCGGCGGCGACACCGCCTCCGACTGCGTCGGCACCGCCTTCCGCCAGGGCGCCCTGTCGGTCACCCAGCTCGACATCCGCCCGATCCCGCCGCTCAAGGAAGACAAGCTGAATGTCTGGCCCTACTGGCCGACCAAGTTCCGCACCTCGTCCTCCCAGGCGGAAGGCGCCGAACGCGAGTTCTCCGCCGCCACGCTCGGCCTCGTCTCGGAAGACGGCCGCGTCACCGGCGTGCGCTGCGCCCGCGTCGACGAGAAGCGCCGGCCGATCGAGGGGACGGAGTTCATCCTGCGCGCCGACCTGGTGATGGCGGCCATCGGCTTCTCCGGCCCGCGCAGCGACACCTTCATCGCCGAGGCCGGTGACCGGCTCGCGCTCGACCCGCGCGGCAACGTCAAGGCCAACACCGAGGACTACCGGACGAGCCTGCCGAACGTCTTTGCCGCCGGCGACGTGCGGCGCGGACAGTCGCTGGTCGTCTGGGCGATCCGCGAAGGCCGCCAGGCCGCCCGCGCCATCGACGAGTTCCTCACCGGCTCCAGCCTGCTGCCGCGCTGAGGCGCTGAAACAGTGAAATCATGAGGGCGGCCATTGGCCGCCCTTCGTTTTTTTGCGGACTGCCGGCATTTCATTGCCTCCGCTGGACAACAGGCTTTTGCAGCGCCGCGACCAACTCTCCCGCTCTGCGAACGAGTAGGCCCCGGGTCTCGCGTTGCTCGCCCGGGGTGACACTGGTGATCAGCGCGGGTCCAGCAGGGTGGCGTCGACGCGGCCGGGCACGGGCTCGGGCGCCTCGCCGAGGACAAGGAAACGCTGCGCCGCACGGACCGAGGCGGGAGGCTCGGGGGCGAACTCGTCCACCACCTCCGGCCCGCCCGCCAGCGTGTCGTCGGAGGGCACCGTCCGGCCCGTGAGGACGATGAAATCCGGGTCATCGGCGACACCCTCGAAGGCCTGGTTGCCATAACCGCCCAGCACCCGGGCCAGTTCACGCTCGACGAAGAAGGCAACCTTGCGATAGCCGGCCCAGGTGAAGCCGACGCCGTCATTGGCCCGCAGCCGCCGGCGCTGCCCCTCGACATCGGGGCCGAACACCGCATAGGCCTCGTTGTCGTCAAGGAACACCGTCCAGATGTCGACATAGGTGGAGCGGGCGCCTTCGGCGGTCGATTTCAGGACGTCATTGACGAGCTGGAACCCTTGCGCCGTTTCCGGAGCTTCCGCCGGAGGCAGACCGACGACGAGGAAGGGCTTGCGCTCGCGCCGCACCACCTGGATGACGGCGCCCAGCCGCTGGCGATAGGCCTCGCGCCAGGCCGGCGAGCCAAGCTCGGGCACGGCAGCACCGGCGCTCTGGACCGGCGGCTGTGCAGGCGCTGCCGGATCGGCCCCCGTTGCGGGGGCAGGCGACGCCGGCGCGGGCGCAGCAAGCACGTCGGTCGAGCCCAGCATCATCACCACTGCGCGGACATCGCCGGCAGCAAGGCGGGCCTGCACCCGGTCGGCCCAGGCGACCGGCGGCGTGCCCAGGAGCCCCGCCCCCGGCTCCGTCAGCTTCTCGACCTTCACGGAGGGCTTCTGCGCCAGGATGTAATTGAGGCCCTCGGTCAGACCATCGGCCATCAGGTCACCGACCACGAGGATGACGCCGGCATCCGGATCCTTCGGCGCGGCGACGAACGCGGGCGGACCGCTGGGCTGACGCGGCGGACGGACCGCCGCCGGCGCCTTCTCCTGCACCGGCCGCTCCCGCTCGGTCACGCCGAAGAGCCGCATCAGCGGCGCAAAGGGATTGAAGCCGTCTTCGGAGGGCGGTGGCGTGATCGGACCGTTCTGGGCCTGGCCCGGCGTGAGCGCCAGGCAAAGGCCGAGAACAAGAATGGCAAGGACAGCCGTGATGGAACGGCAGATACGCGAGATGCGCGGCACGTCAGCGGCCTCCTCCGGTGCGACGCACACTATAGGCCGAAGCGGACCGGCGCGGAAGCGCTCAGCCGCCCTGCTGCATCCGCGCGAGCAGCATCACCGAGGCATAGCCGTCCGGGATCATCCCGCGTGACTTCTGGTAGGCGCGAATGGCCTTGCGGGTGGCCGGTCCTGCAAGCCCGTCCGGATTGCCGACATCGAAGCCCTTGCGGTTGAGGGCCGTCTGCAGCTGGATCGTCTGCTGCTTGTTGAGCGGCAGATGCTCGCGCGACCAGTCGCCGACAAAGGCGTTGCCGCCCCGGATGCGGTCGGCCAGGTGCCCGACGGCGAGCGCATAGGACGTGGCATTGTTGTAGCGCTTGATGACGAAGAAGTTGCGCAGCATGAGGAAGGCCGGCCCTGCGGCGCCCGCCGGCAGCACCAGCACGGCGCGGTCGTCGGCCCGCGGGAAGTCCCGCCCGTTGGCGCGGACGATGCCAAGCCGCTCCCACTCGGCAATCGTCTTGGTCGTGCTGTCGTCGGCCAGCGAATAGTCGAAGCCGCGCGGCAGCTTGATCTCGTACCCCCAGGTCTTGCCGGTCTGCCAGCCATGCTCCTTGAGGTAATTGGCCGTGGAGGCGAGCGCGTCGGGCACGCTGGTCCAGATGTCACGCTTGCCGTCCCCGTTGTAGTCGGCCGCATACTGCTTCCAGCTGGAGGGCATGAACTGGGTGTGGCCCATGGCCCCGGCCCAGGAGCCGATCATCTGCTCGTTGCGCACATGCCCGCCCTGAAGGATGGCGAGGGCCGTGATCAGCTCCGAACGCCAGAACTCCTGCCGGCGCGGCGCGCCATAGGCCAGCGTCGCCAGCGCGCGGATGACATTGTGCTTGCCCATGAAGCCGCCGTAGTTGGTCTCCATGCCCCAGACGGCCAGCACCGCATGACGGTCGACGCCGTAGCGCGCCTCGATCTCGCGCAGCACGGCGGCGTGTTCCTGCAGCATCCGCTGACCCGTCTGGATGCGCGTGTCGGACACGGCGCTGCCGAGATAATCCCAGATCGGCTTCACGAACTCGGACTGGGCCGACATCAGGCGAATGGTGTCCGGGTCCGGCGACATGCCGGTGAAGACGGAGTTGTAGGTGGCGGCCGAGATGCCGGCGGCCCGCGCCTCCGGCCACATGTTGCGGACAAAGGCATCAAAGCGGGGATCCGCGCGGGCGACATCCGCCCACACCAGCGCCGCCAGCGAGAAGGCCGCGACGAGGCCTCCCTTGAAAGAGCGGCCACGCGGCCGGGACTGAGCTTCTCCGGTCATACCGATCTTCGTCATCAAGGCCTCCTCAAGCCTGAAGTGCCCCCGCACCCAAACCGAACCTGATCCGCGACACGCCCCGTCCGCGTGCGGACGGACCGGCCCTCGGGACTGTGAACCACACGGAAGCGCGGTTGCCCGATCCTGAAGGGGCCCGCTGCTGCCGTGCTGAAATCCTGCCGCGCCGGGATCATGACGCGATCACCGGCGGATACGCACACCGGCCTGCAGCCGGCTTTCGTTGTAGTCGGCGCCCGCCTGACTGCTGTCGAAGGCGCGGAACGTGTAGTTGCCGGTCAGGGCAACATTGCGGGTGACCGCATAGGTCACGCCGGCAAGGGCGCTGGCGGTGCGCTCCTCGATGCTGGTGCCCTCGTACTTGCGTATCTGGTATCCGACCCCGGTTTCGGCAACGAAGCGGTCCGAGAACGAATGCGCGAGGCGCAGGTCACCCGAGTAAAGGATCGAGCCGGAGGCCGTCGGCAGGAACGACGGCGCAAAGGTGGTGCCGACACCGGCCGTGACCGTGGTGAGACGCGACGGCGACCAGACCAGCGAGGCGTCGACGACGAGCCCGGACAGGTCACCGAGCGCCTTGGCATCCATCCGCTCGACGCGCCAGCCGGCGCCGATCTCGCCGGCCAGCTTCGGACCGGCGGCAACGGTGGTGCCCGCCTTCAGCTCGTAGCCGGTGGCATCGCGCTTCACGCAGGCCGCATCGCAGGTGTAGTCGAAGGCCCGGCGCAGGGCAGTCACCTCGACAAAGGGCTGCAACGTCGCGCCGGTCAGCGCATCAGCGCGCACCGTGGCGGACAGCACCGTGTTGTCACGGTTGTTGGAGCCCCCCACCGGCTCGCGCGTGTAGGCGGTCCGCTCCACGTCGCCGCGCAGGGTCAGGCCGATGAGACCGGCCGCATGGGTGACGCCGGCCGAGCCGGTCATCGTGTAGACATCGCCCTGGCCCGACGGGTTCTCCGCGGTCGACTGGGTCTCGCGCGCGTAGGTCAGGCCGGCGCTGGTGTTGATCTCGGTCGTGTCGGTCAGGTCGAGACGCAGCGCGGTGGTGCCGGTGATGGAGGGCTCGCTCTCGATGCGGCTGCCCGGAAAGCCGGAGTAGGAGCCGCGCAGCGACAAGGACAGCTCGTGCCGCGACCAGTTGGACGTGGCAGCGATGTCGGGCGAAATGGCGTAGAGCGCATTGCCCCGGCCGCTCGACGACCCCTCGGCATTGGTTGACCAGCCGCCCGTGACGGTGACCTGCGGGATGATGGTGAAGGTGCCGACCCGCAGACCGGTCGGCGCGTCATAGGACGTGTCGCCATCGAAGACGTCATCGGCCAGTGTCCCGCCCGTCCCGCCGAGGGCCGGAGCGCGGCGCACGGCCGAGAGGCGGTCGGCAAAGGGACGGACCCGATCCTGCCGTCCGCCGGCCACGAGCCCGGACGAGCCGCGTTCGGCCGTGACGCCGAGGCGGCCGGCCGGGGTGGTTCCGACCGAGCCGGTGGTCACCGGATCGGTTCCGGCCTCCTCGGAGGCGGCCGGAAACAGCGGCGGAGTGGCCGGGCCCGACAGGCTGTCCTCCGGGGCCGCCGAGCCACGCAGGCCCGAGCCGCCAAGCTGCTGTGCAGCCGCAGGCAGGGCACTGCCCAGCACAAGCAGAAGCAGGAATGGCAGACGGCGGTCCATCAACATCACCGGGGTCACAGAAAGCTCGAACTTGCCGCCATGGTGGGGCAACATGGTTAATAGCGCGTTGCCAAGAACCACTTCTTAACCACTTGAGGACGCGAAGGCCGCCCCTGCCCGAGCCACCGCAGGGCCGGGGCGGGGAACGCATAAGCACTTAGCCGGTTGTGGCTCCCCTTGCCTCGCCCCGCCGCCTGGCTTAGAGAGTCCCTTCCAGGGCGGGGGCCCGGGCAAGACGCCCCAACGGGACAAGACGCATGCAAAGTGCACATCTTCCGGCACAGGATGCCGTTTCGACCGTGGATGCAGAAGCAAGTCTGGCATCGGCGGACCGCACCCTGGAGACGGAGATCGCGGCACTGGTGGCGCTGCGCGCCTGCCTCGGCAACGGGCTGGGCGCCCCCTTCGCGCGGACGGTGGCGCTGTTGCGCGGCATTCGCGGCCGCGTGATCATCACCGGCATCGGCAAGAGCGGCCATATCGGCACCAAGATGGCCGCCTCCCTGGCCTCGACCGGAACGCCGGCGTTCTTCGTCCACGCCAGCGAGGCAAGCCACGGCGACCTCGGCATGATCACCCAGGAAGACGTGGTCGTGGCGCTGTCCTGGTCCGGCGAGACGACGGAGCTGGCCAGCATCATCGCCTACACCCGCCGCTTCCGCGTGCCGCTGGTGGCGATCACCTCCTCCGACACCAGCGCGCTCGGCAAGGCAGCCGACATCGTGCTGATGCTGCCGAAGGTGACGGAGGCCTGCCCGCATGGTCTGGCCCCGACCTCCTCGACGCTGATGCAGCTGGCCATCGGCGACGCCCTGGCCGTGGCGCTGCTGGAGGCACGCGGCTTCACGGCGCAGGATTTCCGGGTGTTCCATCCGGGCGGCAAGCTGGGCGCGAGCCTCCGGCTGGCCAAGGACATCATGCATTCGGGTGAGAGCATTCCGCTCATCCGGCTGGGCGCCCTCATGCGGGACGCCATCGTGCTGATGACGCAGAAGGGCTTCGGCGTGGTGGGCGTCATCGACGAGGCCGGCAAGCTGGTCGGCATCGTCACGGACGGCGACCTGCGCCGGCACATCTCGACCAACTTCCTCGACAAGGCGGTCGAGGAGATCATGACCCGCAAGCCGAAGACGATTTCGGGCGAGATGCTGTCGGCCGCGGCACTGGAGTTCATCAACGCCTCGTCGATCACGTCGGTCTTCGTGGTCGAGAACGGCTGCCCGGTCGGCATCCTGCACCTGCACGACCTTTTGCGGATCGGCGCCGCCTGAAGAACGGTCGGCCCGTAGCGTACATCATGGTGAACAAGCCGTGAAACGACTTGCAAATCCGCCAAATCCGCCGGGTCATTAGCGAATCATTAGCTAAATTCGACCTAGGCTCGCACCGCATGAAACGGCGTTGACCGCCATTTTGTCCGGGTGCGTGTTCAGATGGATCTTGCGTCAATCATCGGCATTGTCGGCAGTTTTGCACTGGTGATCTGGGCGATCCTGTACGGCGGGACGCTCGGCCAGTTCATCGACATTCCCTCCATCATCATCGTGTTCGGTGGGGGGTTCATGGCGACGATCATCCGGTTCCCGCTCAAGGGTCTGCTGACGGCCGCCGGCGCCGGCGTGAAGGTCGGCTTCATGAGCAAGAACATCAATCCGCGCGACATGATCGAGGAGATCGTGCGTCTGGCGGAAATCGTCCGCAAGAGCGGCCCGCTCGGCCTCGAGAACGTGGACGTGTCCGATCCGAGCCTTGCCAAGGGCGCGCAATACATCGCCGACGGCTACGAACTGGACTTCATCCGCGACGCCATGGAACGCGAGCGCGACATGACGCTGACGCGCCTGACCCAGGGCAAGCGCTTCTACAAGGCGCTGGCGGACAGCGCGCCGGCCTTCGGCATGATCGGGACGCTGGTCGGTCTGGTGCAGATGCTGGCCTCGATGGACGACCCCTCCGCCATCGGTCCCGCCATGGCCGTCGCGCTGCTGACGACGCTCTACGGCGCGCTGGTGTCCAACATCATCTGTCTGCCGCTCTGCGACAAGTTCGATGACAAGCTGGAAACCGAAGAGATCAACCAGACGCTGATCATCGACGGGATCTGCCAGATCCGGGAAAACAAGTCCCCGGCCCTGATCAAGGAAATGCTCCTCGCCTACCTGCCCGAAAGCGCAAGGGCGAGCCTGGCCGACGCGGCCTGATCCGAAGCGGCAGAGGCAGGACCCATGGCTCGCAAGAAACCTCAAGGCGGCGGCGGCGCACCGGAATGGCTGGTGACCTTCGCCGACCTCATGTCCCTGCTGCTCTGCTTCTTCGTGCTGCTGCTGTCGTTCTCGACCCAGAACCAGCAGAAGCTGCAGATCGTCTCCGGCTCCGTCAAGGATGCCTTCGGCGTCAAGGAGACCGAGCGCCGGACCGGCATCATCGAGGTCGAGGGCGTGCCGGTGCGCGACTACCTCAAGAACGTCAGCCAGGTGGAGCAGGAAATGGATTCCGACTTCGCCTCGGAAGCGCATGAGGAAAAGAGCAAGCAGGGCCCCGAGGCCAACACCCACGACACCGTGCAGGCCGATGTCGAGCGCTCGCGCCAGTTTGCCACCGCCGCCGCCTCCCTGCGCCAGGCACTGCAGGAAATGCCAGACATCACCGAGATTTCCCAGAACATCATCTTCGAGGAGACCGAAGAGGGGCTGAACATCATGATCGTCGATCAGGACGGTCGCGCCATGTTCCAGGAAGGCTCCAGGTTCCCCTACGAGACCACCCGCCGGCTGCTGACCCGCATCGCGCCGGTGCTGGCCGAAATGCCGAACCGGATCCAGGTCACCGGCCACACCACCACCGGCAGCGCCGCCGTCGACCCGAACTACAGCAAGTGGGAGCTGTCGGCGGACCGCGCCAACGCGACGCGCAAGATCCTGACGGAGTATGGCGTGCCGGAGGACCAGATCTTCTCGGTCGTCGGCAAGGCCGACACCGAACCGCTGTTTCCGAACGACCCGTTCCTGGCCGCCAACCGCCGCATCAACATCCTGCTGATGGCCGAGGAGCCGCCGCTGCCGCTGGGCCACAACCCCTGAGGACGGCCGTCCCGGCCGGATGCCGGGGCGGGACCGCGACCCGGCCGCGCGGACCGGGCCGTCAGGCGGGCTCGACCACCAGCTGCGCGCCGTCGATGCGGGTGACGCGCACGCGCGTGCCCGCCGCCAGATCCGGCCCGGTGATGCGCCAGACCGTATCGTCGATCGACAGGCGGCCGCTGTTCTGGACCATCGGCTCGGCCAGCACGAATTCGCGGCCGACATAGCGGCTGCCGCGCTGGTTCAGATGCGGGTCGCCTGCGGTGGCCTCGGCCCGCCGCAGCAGGCGCCGGCCGACGATCAGGTTCAGCAGCGCGAGGAAGATGAAGAGCCCGAGCGCCACCTGCCAGGGCAGCACCACCATCAGCGCCAGCACGCCCACCAGCAAGGCGGCAATGCCGAACCAGAGGAAGAAGGTGCCCGGCACCACGACCTCCAGCGCGATCAGCGCCATGCCGAGGACCCACCAGCTCCAGGGCCCCAGCTCGAACAGGATGCGCTCGAACAGCCCCATGGCTCAGCCCTCGTCGCCGGTTGCGGCAGGGGACGGGGGCACCGAAGGCACCCGCGCCGGGGCCGCCGGAGCGGTCGTGGCGCGCTCGGCCGACGCCTTGCCGAAGGCCTCGCGGGCGATCTCGCCGATGCCGGTGAGCGAGCCCAGCAGCGCGGTGGACTCCATCGGCAGGATCAGGGTCTTCTGGTTGCGGGACGTGGCCAGTTCCTTGAACGCCTCGACATATTTCGTGGCCACGAAATAGTTGATTGCCTGCACGTCGCCGGAGGCGATGGCCTCGCTGACCAGCTTCGTTGCCTTGGCCTCCGCCTCGGCCTCGCGCTCCCGCGCCTCCGCATCGCGGAAGGCGGATTCACGCCGGCCCTCGGCCTGCAGGATCAGCGCCTGCTTCTCGCCCTCGGCCTTGAGGATCTCCGACTGGCGCTTGCCCTCGGCCTCCAGGATGGCGGCGCGCTTGTCGCGCTCGGCCTTCATCTGCCGGGCCATGCTGTCGACCAGATCGCGCGGCGGGTTGATGTCCTTGATCTCGATGCGGGTGATCTTGACGCCCCAGGGCTCCGCCGCCGCATCGACGACACGCAGGAGCCGGGAATTGATCTCGTCGCGGTTGGAGAGGAGCTCGTCCAGATCCATCGACCCCATCACCGAGCGGATGTTGGTCATGGTCAGGTTGAGGATCGCGTTCTCGAGCCCGGCCACCTCATAGGCGGCCCGGGCGGCATCCAGCACCTGGTAGAAGGTGATGCCGTCGGCGGTGACCGTGGCGTTGTCGCGGGTGATCACCTCCTGCGAGGGAACGTCGAGCACCTGCTCCATCATGTTCAGCTTGCGGCCGATCTTGTCGACGACGGGGACGATGATGTTCAGGCCGGGCGTCAGCGTGCGGCGGTAGCGGCCAAAGCGCTCGACCGTGAAATTGTACCCCTGCGGCACGGTCTTCACGCCGGAGAAGACCAGCAGGACAACGACGAGGAAAAGAACGATCAGGGCAACGTCAAAACCAATGATCTGCGGCATTCCGGTCTCCCGACTCCAGCCTCATGGACGCGGCCGGAGTATGCGACGGATCCCGGCAGAGGGCCAGACGCATTGACGGGCAGCCCGCACAAACGAAACCCCCGCCGCTCGGCAGCGAACGGCGGGGGTGAAGGTCAGCCTGCGGCAGGCCGGGCAGAGGACTGGCCGGCCGGGCGTCGGCTCAGAGCCAGCCGGCCAGCTCGCGCCGGACGACGGTCTCGATGACGGCCATGCCGAGATCGCTGTCATTGAGGCAGGGGATGTGGGTGAAGTGCTCGCCCCCGGCCTCCTCGAAGATCTCGCCCGCCTCGCCTGCAATTTCCTCGAGCGTCTCGAGGCAGTCGGCGACGAAGCCCGGGTTCATCACCGCGATCTTCTTGACGCCGTCCTTGGCCAGGGCCTCGACGGTCTTGTCGGTGTAGGGCTGCAGCCACTCCTCCGGGCCGAAGCGCGACTGGAAGGTGACGCGCAGCTTCTCCTTGTCCATGCCAAGCCGCTCGCGCATCAGGCGCGTCGTCTTCATGCAGTGGCAGTGGTAGGGATCGCCCTTCTTGAAGTAGGACTGCGGAATGCCGTGGTACGACGTCAGGATCACGTCCGGCTCGAAATCGAGCCCGGCCAGATGCCGCTCGACCGACTGCGACAGCGCCTCGATGTAGACCGGATCGTCATGATAGGGCGGAACGGTGCGGATCGCCGGCTGCCAGCGCATGTCGAGCAGCGCCTTGCACACCTCGTCATTCACCGTCGCGGTGGTGGTGGCGGAATACTGCGGATAGAGCGGGAACACGAGGATGCGGTCGCAGCCCTGGGCCTTCAGGTTCTCGAGCCGGGAACGGATCGACGGCTGGCCGTAGCGCATCGCCCAGTCAACCACCAGACGGCCGTTCTGGTTGCCCATCTGCTCGGCCAGCTTGTCGGACTGGCTGCGGGTGATGGTCCGCAGCGGCGACTCGTCCAGCTCCTTGTTCCAGATCTCGTCATAGGCATGGCCGGACTTCTTCGGCCGGGTCATCAGCACGATGCCGTAGAGGATCGGATACCAGACGATCTTCGGCCACTCGATCACGCGCTTGTCGGAGAGGAACTCGCGCAGGTACCGGCGCATGGGCCAGTAGGAGGTGGCATCGGGCGTGCCGAGATTAACAAGCAGGACACCGATCTTGCCGGCCTTGACCTGGGGATGGTCACCGGGAAGGCGGATCGCCCGCATTTCCTCGCCGGCCTGCGCCGGCATCCTGGACGAAAACTGAAGGGTCATGGGTACTCCGGGGGCACGACGGACAGCGACCGATTGCGCATTATGTTTTGCGGCAACATAAGTCACTCGGAATTCTTGTCCAGTACGCCCGTTTCCCCATCCCGGATCAGTCTGCGGCGCGTTGCCTCAGGCCGGCGCTGCAGAATAATCGCGCTCGTCGACGATGACCTTGCCGTCGTTCGGCAGGCTGCCCGGAGGCACGAGCGTGACGGCCCCCTTGAGCTTGGTCACGTCACGCAGCGTCTCGGCCACCCTGGCCACCAGAGCGGCGTCCTGCGCCATGCTCTCGGCAAACAGCGCCATGACATCCTGCTCGTCGCGCCGCGACACCGACAGGCGGGCCTTCACCAGCTCCGGATGCCGGGCCAGCACGTCGGCGATCTGCACCGGATCGACGAACATGCCCTTGATCTTGGTGCGCTGGTCGGCCCGCCCGAGCCAGCCGGCCAGACGCATGTTGGTCCGACCGCAGGCCGAACGGCCCGGCAGGATCGCGGACAGGTCCCCCGTGCCGAAGCGGATCATCGGATAGGCACGCTTGAAGGTGGTCACCACCAGCTCGCCGACCTCGCCGTCCGCGACGGGCGTCCTCGTCCCCGGACGCACGATCTCGACGATGCAGTCCTCGTTGACGATCATGCCGTCGGCCGCCTCGGATTCATAGGCGATGACACCCAGTTCGGCCGTGGCATAGCACTGGCGGACGGCAACGCCGCGGCTGGCGTATTCGGCCCGCAGCGAGGGGAACAGGGCCCCGCCGGAGACAAGTGCCCGCCGGATCGAGCCAAGGTCGCGTCCCGCATCCCGGGCCTTGTCGAGAATGACCTTCAGGAAGTCGGGCGTGCCGACATAGCCGTCCGGCTGCAGGATCGCGGCCGCCTCGACCAGCATCTCGGTGTTGCCGACGCCGGCCGGGAACACGGTGCACCCGAGCGCCCGCGCGCCATGATCGAGCAGGAAGCCGCCGGGCGTCATGTGGTAGGAGAAGGTGTTGAACACCATGTCGCCCGGCTTGAAGCCGGCCGCCGCCAGGGCCCGGGCTGCGTTCCAGGGGTCCTCGCCATCCGGCTGCGGCTCGAAGATCGGACCCGGCGACATGTAGACCCGCGGCGCGCCCTTCAGGTCACCGGCGAGAAAGCCGCCGAAAGGCGGGCTCTGGCGCTGCAACGCCAGCAGGTCGGACTTGCGCAGGACCGGCAGGGCCGCGAGCGCCGCGCGGTCGCACACGGCCCGGGGCTCGGTGCCCGCCAGATGCCGCGCCCACCCCGGAGCGGCCGCCATGGCATGGGCAATGGCTTCCGGCAGCCGGGCAAAAAGCTCCGCCTCGCGCTGCGCCGGGGGTTGCCGGTCGCGCGCCTCGAATTGTTCACCGGTCATGGCTCTGTCCTCACTCGTCCGTCCCACCGGCCTCTTGCAAGGCCCCATGGTCCGGCGCTGTCTCTCCGTTCGGCGAAGGAGCCCCCTGTCCCACCGGGCGGGGCCTCCGTCGATCCCGACACCGGTGCGCGGTTGCCCCTGCCCCGGTGCCTGTTGCTGTTAAGGCTGTCGCCCCCCTCCCGCAGCGGGCCCAGGGACTGCCCCTGCCCCGTCCGGAGCGGATCAGGCCAGCCAGCGCTTGCGGCGCTTGTAATGCTTGACGTTTCGGAAGGACTTGCGCCCCTCCCCGCCAACACCGAGGTAGAATTCCTTCACGTCCTCGTTCTCGCGCAGCGACTTCGCATCCCCGTCCAGCACGATGCGACCGGACTCGACGATGTAGCCGTAGGTGGCGTAGCGCAGGGCAATGTTGGTGTTCTGTTCGGCCAGGAGGAAGGACACGCCCTGTTGCTCGTTGAGCTGCTTCACGATCTCGAAGATTTCCTCGACGAGCTGCGGCGCCAGACCCATGGACGGCTCGTCCAGCAGGATCATGCGCGGCCGGCTCATCATGGCGCGGCCGATGGCGCACATCTGCTGTTCGCCGCCCGAGGTGTAGCCGGCCTGGCTGTGCCGGCGTTCCTTCAGGCGCGGGAAATACTCGTAGATCATCTCCAGATCGGCCTTGATCGCACCCGAGCCGTCGCGGCGGGTATAGGCCCCCGTCAGCAGGTTTTCCTCGATGCTGAGGTGACCGAAGCAGTGGCGACCCTCCATCACCTGGATGCAGCCGCGGCGCACCAGATCATTGGGCGACAGGTCCTGGATCTGCTCGCCCTTGAACTGGATGTTGCCCTTGGTGACATCACCGCGCTCGGCGCTGAGCAGGTTGGAAATGGCCTTCAGCGTCGTGGTCTTGCCGGCGCCGTTGGCACCCAGCAAGGCCACGATGCCGCCTTCCGGAACCGTGAGGGACACGCCCTTGAGCACGAGGATCACGTGATCATAGATCACCTCGATGTTGTTCACCGACAGGATGGGGCTGCTGCCGGTCGGGCCTGACGTGGTCGCTGCATGTACGGACATGGAACTCGTCTCCGGTCTCGCGTCTCTGGTGTCCGGGAAGGATCCCGCCGCACGGCGCGGCGGGATCTGTTGAGCCAGGCTCAGTTCGGGCAGGCTTCGGTGCGGGCCGGCCAGGGCGCGTTCTTTTCCGCATAGTCCTTGGCAGCGGCTTCCAGCAGCGGA
Source organism: Pannonibacter sp. XCT-53 (assembly GCF_009915765.1). NCBI lineage: Bacteria > Pseudomonadati > Pseudomonadota > Alphaproteobacteria > Hyphomicrobiales > Stappiaceae > Pannonibacter > Pannonibacter tanglangensis. Next base: position 173,274 of record NZ_JAABLQ010000002.1, on the reverse strand, counting down.
CGGACCTTGTCCTTCATCGGCTCGATCCAGTCAGAGGCCTTGACCCACTTGGTGCCGTCCCACTCCTGGATGAACACCGGATGCGACCCGGCATGATCCTCGCAGGTGACCTTCATCGGATGGGCGAAGCCGCTGAGGCCGATCTCGGCAAGCCGGGCTTCGGTGATGTTCAGCGATTCCAGACCGATGCGCATGTCCTCGCCGGTCAGGACCTTCTTGCCGGTCTTTTCCTGCGCGGTCCGGATCGCCTCGGCGATGATGACCGAGTTGAGGACGCCGCGGTTGTAGAGCGCGCCACCGATGGTTTCCGGGTTGGTCTGCGACTTGCCGGCGTCGACGACATGCTTGCGGATGTCGGCCAGCGCCGGGAAATCCGGGCCCACGCCGGAGAAGTTCAGCGTCTTGAAGCCCTTGGCCGCCTCACCGCCGGCCCCGGCATCTTCCTCGCCGGCCGACCACCAGGCCGCGATGAACTTGTCCATCGGGAAGCGGGTCTTGACGGCTTCCTTGACGGCGGTCGGGTTCATGGCGCCCCAGCCCCACATGACCATGTAGTCCGGACGGTCACGCCGGATGTTGAGCCACTGCGAGGCCTGGTTCTGCATTTCCTTGGCAGGCACCGGGTACTGCAGCAGCTCGAAGCCGTATTCCTTGGCCAGCTGTTCCAGCAGCGGGATCGGCTCGCGGCCGAAACCGGCGTCAAGGAAGATGTAGCCGATCTTCTTGCCCTTCAGCTTGTCGAGGCCGCCTTCCTGCTCGGCGATGTACTTGATGATGACCGAGGCGCCGTCCCAGTAGGTGACCGGCACGTTGAACACCCACGGGAAGGTGTTGCCGACGGCCGCCGCCGACAGGCCGTAGCCCATCGAGAGGACCGGGATCTTGTCGACCGCGGCTTTCGGGATCAGCTGCAGCGTGATGCCGGTCGAATAGGGATTGTAGACCAGCGCGCCCTTGCCCTTGGTGGACTCATAGCACTCGACGCCCTTCTGGCTGTCGTAGCCGGTCTCGCATTCCTCGATGGCCAGCTTCACGCCGCCGATGCCGCCATCGCGCTCGTTCAGCATCATCAGGTAGTCGGTCATGCCGTTGGCGATGTGGATGCCCGACCCGGCGAAGGCGCCGGTGCGATAGTTGAGGAGCGGGATGTAGTTGGTCTCCTCGGCGACAGCGACGCCGGCACTGAAGGGTGCGGCAAGGCCGAGCGCCAGGGCCGTTCCCAGGATGCATGCTCTGAAATTCATCTCGTCTTTCCTCCCAAGTGACGACCAGCCGGGGCCGGCGTCCGCGAACCGATCTCTGGCCTCCTCCCCCGGGACGGTCCGCTCCCCCGGTTGGCCAAGCGCGGATGGGCCCCTCAGTAGGGGAAGGGCCACACCCTGAGTTTCTGCTTGCCGATCTGCCACAGCCGGGCGAGGCCATGCGGCTCGACAATCAGGAAGAAGATGATCAGCGCGCCGACGATCATGAACTGGACGTGGTGCACGGCCTCCGCCGCCACGTCGATGCCCACGAGACCCGGCAGGAAGCGCAGGATCAGCGGCAGGATCCAGATGAAGGCAGCCCCCAGGAAGGCGCCCGAGATGGAGCCGAGGCCGCCGAGGATCACCATGAACAGGATCTGGAACGACAGGGTGATCGAATAGGATGAGGGTTCGGCCGCGTTGAGCCAGAAGAACACCATCATCGCACCGGCCACGCCGCAGATGTAGGACGACACGGCGAAGGCCAGCAGCTTGGCGCGGAGCGGACGGATGCCCATCAGCTCGGCCGCGATGTCCATGTCGCGGATCATCATCCAGGAGCGGCCGATGCGGCCACGGATGACGTTGGCGACGAGGAAGGCGATGGCCACGACAATCGTGAGCACGATGAAGTAGCGGGTGATCGGTGCGGCCTCCGCGCCGGAGACGATGATCCCGAACATCTCGCGCTGCGGGATCTCGATCGCACCCGAGGCGTTGTAGTTGTAGAGCCACGGAATGCGGATGAAGCACCACTCGAGGAAGAACTGCGCGGCGAGCGTCGTCACGGCCAGGTAGAGGCCCTTGATGCGCAGCGACGGCAGACCGAAGATCGCGCCGATGCCGGCCGAGAAGAACCCGGACAGCAGGACCAGCAGGATCACGTTCACATCGGGGAAGATGGAGGTGAGCTTGTAGGCCGCATAGGCGCCTACCCCCATGAAGGCACCGGTGCCAAGGGACAGCTGTCCGCAGAACCCCGTCAGGACGTTCAGGCCGATGGCAGCCAGGGAGAACACCAGGAACGGGATCATGATCGAGGTCAGGAAGAAGTCGTTCGCCAGGGCCGGGATGCCGATGAAGGCAACGGCCAGGATGAGACCCATGGCGATCCGGTCCTGACGGATCGGGAACAGCGCCTGATCCGCCTCGTAGCTCGTCTTGAACTGGCCTGCTTCGCGGTAGAACATGGATCTTTCCTCACACGCGCTCGATGATGCGTTCGCCGAACAGGCCCTGCGGACGGAACAGCAGGAAGATCAGCGCGATGATGTAGGCGAGCCAGCTCTCGATGCCGCCGCCGACAAGCGGACCCCAGTAGATCTCGCCGAGCTTCTCGCCGAAGCCGATGATGAGACCGCCGATGATGGCGCCGGGGATCGAGGTGAAGCCGCCGAGGATCAGCACGGGCAACGCCTTGAAGGCGACGATCTCCAGCGCGAAGGACACGTCCGACCGCGCGCCCCACATGATGCCGGTGGCCAGCGCCACGATGCCGGCGGCGAACCAGACGATGGCCCAGATCTGGTGCAGCGAGATGCCGACCGACAGCGCCGCCTGGTGGTCGTCGGCGACGGCGCGCAGGGCCCGGCCGATGCGCGTCTTGTTGAAGAACAGCGCCAGCGCGCCGACCATCAGGATGGCGATGACGGCCGCGGCAATGTCGATGTGCTGCAGGATGATCAGGCCGCGCTCGCCGAACTCGATCGCGGTGGAGCCGGTCGGCAGCCACAGTTCCTCGGTGATCATGCGCTTGGGCTCGCCGCCGAAGACGAACTCGCCGAAGCCGATAAGGAAATAGGTCAGGCCGATGGTCGCCATCAGCAGGATGATGTCGGGCTGGTTGACCAGCGGCCGCATCACCACCCGCTCGATGCCATAGGCCAGCACGCCCATGACGCCGATGGTCAGGATCAGCGCGACGAAGGCCGGGATGCCCTGCTCGTGCAGGCCGACCAGCGTCAGGCCGGCAAACACCACCATGATGCCCTGCGCGAAGTTGAAGACGCCGGACGCCTTGAAGATCAGCACGAAGCCCAGCGCGATCAGCGCGTAGAGAATGCCGGAGACGAAGCCTTCCCAGAGCACCTGGATGAGGAAGTCCGGCTGGGATCCCATCTGCACGAAGGGATCAACGAAGATGTCGTAGAGCATGACGGGACCCCCTAGTGCGACACGCCGAGATAGGCGTCGATGACTTCCTGGCTGGCCTGCACTTCGGCCGGGGGGCCGTCGGCGATCTTCTTGCCGTAGTCGAGCACGACGACCCGGTCGGAGAGGTCCATGACGACGCCCATGTCATGCTCGATGAGGGCGATGGTCGTGCCGAACTCCTGGTTCACGTCGAGGATGAAGCGGCTCATGTCCTCCTTTTCCTCGAGGTTCATGCCGGCCATCGGCTCGTCGAGCAGCAGCAGCTCCGGCTCCATGGCGAGCGCCCGGCCCAGCTCGACGCGCTTCTGCAGGCCGTAGGGCAGCTTGCCCACCGGCGTCTTGCGGATCGCCTGGATCTCGAGGAAGTCGATGATGTCCTCGACCTTGCGCCGATGCTCGATCTCCTCGGCCCGGGCCGGTCCGTAGTGCAGCAGCTGCCAGAAGAAGTTGCGGTGCATCTTCAGCGACCGGCCGGACATGATGTTGTCGAGCGTGGTCATGCCCTTGAACAGCGCCACGTTCTGGAAGGTGCGGGCGATGCCCTGGCTGGCCGCCTCGTAGGGCCGCATCTTGCGGCGCACTTCGCCGCGCCAGGTAATGGTGCCTTCCTGCGGGTGGTAGAAGCCGTTGATGACATTGAGCATCGACGTCTTGCCCGCGCCGTTCGGACCGATGATCGCGCGGATCTCGCCCTTGCGGATGTCGAAGGAAATGTTGGTGATCGCCTTCACGCCGCCGAAAGCCAGCGACACGTTGTCGACCTTGAGCAGCACCTCGCGCCGGGGTTCGGGCGCGGCGACCGGTTCGGCCGGAAGGACCCTTGCAGACGTCACGGCGTTCATTCGGCGGCCTCCCGGAGCTGGTGTCGCGGTGCGTGGGGTGTCATGTCGCGGATTTCCACCGTGCCTTCGATGATGCCGGTGCGGCCGTCCTCGAAGGTCACTTCGGTGCGCACATGGCGCGAGGTGGAGCCGTCGTAGAGCGCCTCGATCAGCGGCGCGTAGCGGTCGGCGATGAAGGAGCGGCGGACCTTCTGCGTGCGCGTCAGCTCGCCGTCGTCGGCATCCAGCTCCTTGTGCAGGATCAGGAAGCGGCGAATCTGCGCCCCGGCCATCATCGGTTCGGCGGCGAGATCCCGGTTCACCTGGTCGACGTGGTCGCGGATCATGTCATAGACCTGCGGATTGGCCGCCAGCTCCTGGTAGGAGGCATAGTTGACGTTGTTGCGCTCCGCCCAGCTGCCGACCGAGGTCAGGTCGATGTTGATGAAGACGGTGGCATAGTCGCGCCCGTTGCCGAAGGCCACGGCCTCCTTGATGTTGGGGAAGAACTTGAGCTTGTTCTCGATGTATTTCGGCGCAAACAGCGCACCATCGTTGAGCTTGCCCACGTCCTTGGCGCGGTCGATGATCTTGAGGTGGCCGTTGTCCGCGATGAAGCCGGCGTCGCCGGTCATCACCCAGCCGTCCTCGGTCTTGGTCGAGCGGGTGGCCTCGTCATTCTTGTAGTAGGCGACGAAGACGCCCGGCGAGCGGTAGAGCACCTCGCCGTTGTCGGCGATCTTCAGCTCGACCTGGGGCGCCGGCTTGCCGACCGTATCACCGTAGATCTCGCCGTCCGGCTGCAGCGTGATGTAGACGCTGGCTTCCGTCTGGCCGTAGAGCTGCTTCAGGTTGAGCCCGAGCGAGCGGTAGAAGCGGAAGATTTCCGGACCGATCGCCTCGCCGGCCGTGTAGCCCACCTTGAGCCGGGTGAAGCCGATGCGGTTCTTGAGCGGCCCGTAGACGAAAAGCTCGCCCAGCCGGTACAGCAGCCGGTCGGAGAACGGCACGCTCTCGCCGTTGAGGATCTTCTCGCCCGACCGGCGCGCCACGCCCATGAAGAAGTCGAACATCTTCTTCTTGAGGCGGCCGGCGTCCTCCATGCGCACCATGATGCGCGTCAGCATGCCCTCGAAGACGCGCGGCGGGGCGAAGAAATAGGTCGGCGCGATCTCCAGACGGTCGAGATCGACGGTCTCGAGGCTCTCCGGGCAGTTGACGCAGTAGCCGGCGGTATAGGCCTGGGCCAGCGAGAAGACGTGGTCGCCGATCCAGGCCATCGGCAGGTAGGCGAGCACTTCCTCGGTCTCGTCGAGCCGGTCGAAGGCATTGCCGTTGCGGGCCGAGATGACGAGATTGTCGAAGGACAGCATGACGCCCTTGGGCCGGCCGGTGGTGCCGGACGTGTAGAGCATCACCGCGATATCGGAGCCCTTGTGCCCGGCAAAACCCGCTTCCCAGGCGCGGGCCGCCGACGGATCCTGCGCCAGCAGGCCGCGCCCCAGGTCCTGCACGGCGGCGAAATGGCTGAGATGGGTGTGGTCGTAGTCGCGCAGGCCCCGCGGCTCGTCATAGACGATGTGGCGGAGACAGGTCAGCTCCTCCATCGACTGGAGCTTGTCGACCTGCTCCTGGTCCTCGACGATGGCGAAGCGCACCTCGGCATGGCCCAGCACGTAGGCCATCTCTTCCGCCACCGAATCCGCATAGACCGGAACGGGAATGGCCCCGAGCGCCTGCGCGGCGACCATCGACCAGTAGAGATGCGGCCGGTTCGCCCCGACGATGGCGACCTTGTCGCCCGCCTGGAGCCCCAGCTTGCGCAGCCCGAGGGAAAAGGCGCGGGTCTCTTCAAGGACTTCGGCCCAGGTCCAGCTCTGCCAGATCCCGAAAGCCTTCTCCCGCACCGCGGTCCGCTCCCCGAGATCCCGCGCGTTGCGCAAAAGGATCTTCGGGAAGGTGTCCACGTCGCCTCCCGCGACGTCGGCCAGCCTTGCCATAGCGTGTTCCACCCTTGATGTGCGCCCCGTTGGTCGGGGTCGCGCTTGTTCACGCATGGAACGACGGCTCCTCCCCGCTGTACAGCCCCCCAATCGAGGGAGGGGTGCAGCGGGCCGTCCCCACACGCAGGACAGACGCTAGGGCAGGCAGATTTCGCCAGTATGTGCAGATTGTGACGAAATGTTTCGTTAACCCTGGAAACCTGTTGCAGGGCAGCATGACCCTGCCGCCCGCCCCACCGCAGTGCGGTCCGCCGCATGGGTGACTGGCGCCGGCGCGCAGGCTTGCCTACAGTCGACAGCATGAGCGAGACCTCGTCCCAGCAGGCCCAGATCGACCTGATGCAGGCTGCCCTTGACCATATCAGTCAGGGCTTCTCGGTGTTTGACGCGGACCTGCGGCTGGTGGCCTGGAACCGGGGCCTCTACGAGATGCTGGACCTGCCGCACGCACTGGCGCGGCGCGGGACGCATCTCGAGGCCTTCCTGCGGGTGAATGCGGAGCGGGGCGAATACGGCCCCGGCGACATCGAGGGCAAGATCCAGCGGCGGCTGGAGCGCGCCGCGCGATTCGAGCCGCACTACTTCGAGCGCGTGCGCCCCAACGGACAGGTGATCGCGGTCAGCGGCACACCGCTGCCGCAGGGCGGCTTTGTCACCACCTACACCGACATCACCGCCGAGCGGCGGCGGCAGGAAAAGCTCGAGCGCACCGTCGCGGAGCGCTCGCGCGCGCTGCAGCAGAGCGAGGACTGGCTGCGGCTGGTCACCGACAACGTGCCGGCCCTGATCGCCTATGTCGGTTCGGGGCCGGTGTTCCGGTTTGCCAACCGGCGCTATGCCGACTGGTTCGGACAGTCGGTCGCCTCGATCGTCGGCCGCTCGCCGGCGGAAGTGCTGGGACCGGATCTCTATGCCGAGCTGAGGCCCTACATCGAATGGGCCTTCGAGGGCAACGCGGTCTCCTACGAGTACAGCCGCGCCAAGCCCGATGGCGAGCTGGCCTACATGCGCTCGACCCTGATCCCCGACATGACCGCCGACGGCCGGACGCTCGGCATCTTCGTGCTGTCGCTGGACGCCAGCGACCAGAAGCGCAGCGAGGCCGCGCTGGTGCAGTCGCAGCGCATGGACGCCGTCGGGCAGCTGACAGGCGGACTGGCGCATGACTTCAACAACCTGCTGGCGATCCTGACGGGCAACCTGCTGAGCCTGAAACGCAAGGGCGCCGCCGTCAGCGCGTCGGACGTGGAGGCACATCTGGCCCCCATGCTGCAGGCGGCACAGCGCGGCGCGGACCTGACCCAGCGCCTGCTCGCCTTCAGCCGGGGCAAGGCCCAGGACGTGATCGACACCTCGCTGAACAAGGTGCTCGACAACACGGCGACGCTGCTGGCCGGCTCGCTGCCGCCGACCATCCGCCTGCGCTTCGAGGCCTGCACCGACCCGCTGACGGCGCGGCTGGACCCCTCGCAGCTCGAAACGGCACTGGTGAACCTCGTTTTCAACGCCCGGGACGCGCTGCCCGACGGCGGCGAGATCAGCGTCAGCCTGACGCCGGCCACCCTGGCCGCCAAGCACGCGGTCGCGGCCGGCGTGACGCCGGGCACCTACGCCCGGATCGTCGTGCGCGACACCGGCCATGGCATGGACGACGACACGCGGATGCGGGTCTTCGAGCCGTTCTTCACCACCAAGCCCTTCGGCACCGGATCCGGCCTCGGCCTGTCGATGGTCTATGGCCTCGCTAAGCAGGTCCGCGGCTCGGTGCGGATCGAATCGGCGCCCGGCGAGGGGACCGCCGTGATCCTGCTGCTGCCGGCGCGCCTGAGCGCCAGCGGCACCGGCAGCCGGGCAGCGGACGCGGGCGGACCGCTGCCGCATGGCGCCGGCGAACTGGTGCTGCTAGTGGAGGATGACCCGGCGGTGGCCGAAACGGTGGCGCAGCAGATCAAGGATCTGGGCTACACCGTGCTGACGGCAGAAGGCGCGGCCGACGCCGCCGATCTGGCCGCAGACGTGGGCGAGATCCGGGCCATGCTGAGCGACATCGTCATGCCCGGGCAGATGAATGGCCTTGCGCTGGCCCGCAAGGTGCGCGGCCTGCGCCCCGACATTGGCATTGCCCTGATGACCGGCTATGCCGATCTGGGCGAGGGCGGCGCGGGCGAGACCGGGGCGTGCAGCGCGGGCGGCGACACCGGCTTTCCCGTGCTGGCCAAGCCCTTCGACAGCCGCAAGCTGGCCGAAACCCTGAAAGCCATCGTGAGCCCATGAGCCAGCAGATCCCGAGCCCCGCCCCCACCGCCGGTCTGGTCTATGTGGTCGACGACGAAGCCGCGATCTGCGCGCTGCTGGCGGAAACGCTGGCGCAGTTCGGGTTCAGGACGGAGAGTTTCGCAACCGCCGCCGACATGCTGAAAGCGCTGGACCGGCAGGTGCCGGAAGCCTGCCTGATCGACCTGGGCCTGCCGGACATGGAGGGCATGGTGCTGATCAACGAGATCCGCCGCCGGACCTTCGTCCCGATCCTGGTGTTGTCGGCCCGCAGCCATTCCTCCGACCGGGTGATGGGACTGGAACTGGGCGCCGACGACTATGTGGTGAAGCCCTTCGACCCGCGCGAGGTGGTGGCCCGGCTGCGCTCGGTGCTGCGGCGCGCCGCCGACCGGCCGAAGCCGGCCGGGAACGGTCGCGTGGCGCGGTTCTCCGGCCATGTGTTCGACCCCTCGTCCCACCGGCTGGTGAGCCCGAACGGCGAGGAGAGCTTCCTGTCCACCGGCGAGGCAACGCTGCTGGAGGCGCTGCTCAAGGCTCCGAAACGGGTGCTGTCGCGCGACTATCTCCTCGAACACGGCGGCCGGGACGAAAGCCTCGACCGGTCGATCGACGTCCGCGTGTCACGCCTGCGCAAGAAACTGTCCGGCGAGGGCGGAACGCCGCTGATCCGCACGATCTACGGCTCCGGCTACATGCTGACCTCGACCGTCGACTGGACCTGAGGCGCCTGTCCAGCCGGGCATCCTGTGAAGGAGGCGGCTATTCAGCCGGGCATCCTGTGAAGGAGGCGGCTATTCAGCCGCCTCGCAGACTGCTGACAAACCCACTCACAGTCATCCCGGCCCAGCTGAGCGTGAGCGAAGCGCCGAGCCGGGATCCAGACATCAGCCGCGCGAAGCGCGACAAGCTTGTCAGTCACAAGTCTTGTCGCATTGATTTGTCTACGAGCTCGCTTGCGCTCGCACAGACATGCTGGTTTCCGGATCTGCGGTTCGCTGAACGCTCACCTTGTCCGGAATGACGGCAAACTGACGAAACGCCGAAGTTTGTCAGCAGTCTGGGAGGCGGCTATTCAGCCGCCTCGGGAACACGTCCGGCGGTGCGGAAGGCCGCGAGTGCTGCCGCCTGCCGGCTGCGGGCGGCCGGCACACTGGCCTCCTTCACCGGGCCGAAGCCGCGGATCTGTTCCGGCCAGGCGACCAGTGCCCGGGCCGCCTCGGCCCGGTCAGCGGTCAGGTCCGCCGCGATCTCGTCGAGGGTTGCCTCGTAATCGGCCAGCAGCCCCCGCTCCATCCGCCGCTCGGCCGTGCGGCCGAACAGATCCAGCACCGTGCCGCGCAGCCGCTTGCCCTTCGCAAGCAGCCGCAACAGCGGCAGGATCCAGGGACCGAAGGCGCGTTTGGCCGGACGACCGGTGCGGGGATCGACGCGCGACAAGAGCGGCGGGGCCAGATGCAGCACCATCCGCCCCGGCGTCTCGAACCCGGCCGCAAGACGCGCGGCAAACTGGCCATCGGTGTAGAGCCGCGCGACCTCGTACTCGTCCTTGATCGCCATCAGGCGGAAGAGCTGCTGTGCGGCCACCCGGGCAATGCCGGCCTCCGCCCCGCCTGTCGTCCCGAGCACCGCCGCCTCCCGGGCGGCGAGCGTCTCGATCCGGCGGCGGTAGCGCTCCGCATAGGCGGGATCCTGATAGGCGGTCAGAAACGCGACGCGACGCGCAAGGAGGGTCTCGAGGCTCTGCTGCGCCGGATCGTTGCTGCCGACGGCTTGCGGGACGCCGGCACCGGCCAGCGCCCGCTGCAGCGCCGCGGGATCGGCAACCGCAACCCGGCCCCAGCGGAAGGCGGCGAGATTCATGGCAACAGCCACGCCATTGAGCCGGATCGCGGCTTCGAGACTGTCCGGCGACAGGGGCACGGCCCCGGTCTGGCAGGCTGCGCCGAGCATCATCAGGTTGGCGGCGATGCTGTCGCCGAACAGGCGTTCGGCCGCCGCATGCGCATCGAGGAACAGCGCCTGCCCGGGACGGCAGCGCGCCCGCAGCGCCCGTTCCAGCCGGCGACCCGGCAGCGAGAAGTCGGCATTGCGGGCGAAATCGCCCGGCATGACCTCATGGGTGTTGACGACCGCCACCGTGCGGGCGGGATCGCAGGCGGCCAGCACCCGGGCGCTGCCCGCGACCACGATGTCACAGCCGATCAGCACATCGGCACCGCCGGCCGCGATCCGCAGCGTGGAGATGTCCTCCGGTCGCGGCGCAAGCTTGAGATGGGTCGTCACCGCGCCGCCCTTCTGCGCCAGGCCGGCCATGTCGATGAGGCCGCAGCCCCGCCCCTCCAGATGGGCAGCCATGCCGAGGATCGCGCCAACCGTGACCACGCCCGTCCCGCCGACGCCGGTGATCAGGATGCCGCGCACGCCGTCGAGCGCGGACGTCTCGGGCGCCGCAACGGCCGGCGGTTCGGGGATCGCCCGCGCGCCCCTGAGCACCGCGCCCTCCAGCGTGACGAAGCTGGGACAGAAGCCCTTGAGACAGGAGAAGTCCTTGTTGCAGGCCGACTGGTCGATGCGCCGCTTGCGGCCCCATTCGGTCTCCAGCGGCTGGATCGCGACGCAGTTGGACTGGACGCCGCAGTCGCCGCAGCCCTCGCAGACCAGGTCGTTGATGACGACGCGACGGTCAGGGTCGGGCATGGCACCGCGCTTGCGGCGGCGACGCTTCTCGGCCGCGCAGGTCTGGTCGTAGATCAGCACCGACAGGCCCGGATGGGCAGCCAGCTCCCGCTCGACGGCCAGGAGATCGTCGCGGTGGTCGATGGTCGTGCCCTGCGGCCAGGCGGTGGCGGACGGGTACTTGGCCGGCTCATCGGTGACCACGGCAATGCGGCCGACGCCTTCGGCGGCGACCTGGGCCGCGATCTGCGGCACCGTCAGGCCACCGTCGTTGCGCTGTCCGCCGGTCATGGCGACGGCATCGTTGAACAGGATCTTGTAGGTCATGGTGACGCCGGCGGCCCGGGCCGCGCGGATCGCCATGGAGCCGGAGTGATTGTAGGTGCCGTCGCCAAGGTTCTGGAACACATGCGCGCGGGTGGAGAAGGGGGCCTCGCCGATCCAGTTGGCGCCCTCCCCGCCCATCTGGGTGTAGCCCTCGGTGTTGCGGTCCATCCACTGCACCATGTAGTGGCAGCCGATGCCGGCATAGGCGCGGCTGCCCTCCGGAATCGGGGTGGAGGAATTGTGCGGGCAGCCCGGACAGAAATAGGGGATGCGCGTGGCCACATCGCTGCTGGCGGCCAGCGCCTGCTGCAGCCGGTCCACCTCCGCCAGCCGGGCGGCAAGGCGCTCGTCCGGCCGGCGGGCGAGAAGACGCCGGCCGATGGCCAGCGCGATCCGGTTGCTGTCGAGCGCGCCGTGGCTCTGGAACAGGCTCTCCTGCGCCTCGTCGCGCTTGCCGATCACCACGGGCGCGTTGGCCCGGCCGTAGAGCGCCTCCTTCACCTGAGGCTCGATGAGGGCGCGTTTCTCCTCGATGACCAGCACCAGCTCCAGCCCCTCGGCGAAGTGGCGCACGGCCTCGGCATCGAGTGGCCAGGGGCAGCCGATCTTCAGGAGCCGCAGGCCGTGACGCGCTGCCTCTCCCTCGTCGAGACCGAGATCGGCAAGCGCCTGCAGCGTGTCCAGGTGGCTCTTGCCGGTGGTGAGAAGGCCGATGCGCGGCGACGGCCCGCCGGCGAGCACCAGCCGGTCCACCGCGTTGGCGGACAGGAAGGCCCGCGCCGCCGGCAGCTTCACCTGGTGCAGCCGCGCCTCCTGGGCGAGGGGATGGTCGCGCGGACGGATGCTGACGCCCTCGGGCGGCAGGACGAACTCCGGAAGCCTAAGGATGACGCGGTCGGGACGGCCGTCGACGGTGGCCGTGGATTCGACCGTATCCTTGACGCATTTCAGCCCGGCCCACACGCCGGCATAGCGTGACAGGGCAAGGCCGATGAGGCCGAAGTCGAGGATCTCCTGCACCCCGGCCGGATTGAGGATCGGCATCATCGCGTCGACGAAGGCAAACTCGCTCTGGTGCGCGGTGGTCGAGCTTTCGCAGGTGTGATCGTCGCCCATCAGCGCGAGCACGCCGCCGAGCGGAGCGGTGCCGGCCAGATTGGCGTGGCGGAAGGCATCGCCGCTGCGGTCGACGCCCGGCCCCTTGCCGTACCAGAAGCCGAAGACCCCCTCGAACCGGCCCTCGCCGCGCATCGCGGCCTGCTGTGTGCCCCAGAGCGCGGTGGCGGCAAGATCCTCGTTGATGGCCGTCCGGAACAGGATGTCCTCGGCGGCAAGCTGACGCGCGGCGCGCTCGAACTGCTGGTCGAGACCGCCGAGCGGTGAGCCGCGGTAACCGGTGACATAGCCGGCGGTGTGGTGGCCGGCGGCGCGGTCGCGTGCCTTCTGCATCAGCGCCAGGCGGATCAGCGCCTGGGTGCCGGACACATAAATGCGCCCGGCCGTCAGGTCATACTTGTCGTCAAGGGCCACCGTCTTGCGTGCCATGCCGCCTCCTCCACAGGCGAGGCCACCGACACGCGGCAGGGCGCCCCTCCGGCCGCCCCGCGCATCCGCCCTCCTCCCTGATGCTGGTCCCTGACCCTGCTGCGCCGGTCAGGGGACCCGTGTGGCGGCCAGTGTGACCGGCAGGGACGGGGCCGATCAAGCCGTCCGGCATGACGCAGCGCAACAACCGTCGCGCCGCCGCGTCAGCCGTAGATCGCCCGCGGCAGCCAGGTGGCAAGCGCGGGGACGTACCAGAGGATCACCAGCATCAGGAGCTGCAGGATCACGAAGGGAATGATGCCGCGGTAGATGTCGGAACTCTTCACCTCCGGCGGGGCGACGCCGCGCAGGTAGAAGAGGGCAAAACCGAAGGGCGGCGTGAGGAACGAGGTCTGCAGGTTCACCGCCATCATCACCCCGAGCCAGGCCGGATGCATGGCCGAGCCGTCCGGCATCGGCAGCTGCAGCAGCACCGGCGCGACCAGCGGCACGACGATGAAGACGATCTCGAGAAAGTCGAGGAAGAAGCCCATGAGGAACATCACGGCCATCACCACCAGCATCGCCCCGACGGCCCCGCCCGGAAGGTCCTTCAGCAGGGCGTGGACCAGCTCGTCGCCGCCAAGATCACGGAAGACGAGGGAGAAGAAGGTGGCGCCGATCATGATGGTGAAGACCATCGCCGTGATCTGGGTGGACGACCGCAGCACGGCCCTGAGCACGCCGCCGCGCGCCACGCTGCGCAGCGCCAGCCCGAGACAGACCGAGCCAACCAGCGTGAGGACCGCTGCCGCACCGATGGCAATCCAGTCGGACAGCGGGATCTCGAGCCGGGCGACGCGCAGGTCGAACAGGCGCGACAGGACGAGCGCGCCAAGAAGCGACAGGGCAGCGCCGGGAACGACCCAGGGCCGGGCCCCCTCCGCCCGCTGCGCCGCCAGAAGCGCGGCACCGACCGCGCCGACCGCCGCAGCCTCCGTCGGCGTCGCGACGCCGGCGAGGATCGAGCCGAGCACGGCGACGATCAGCGCAAGCGGCGGGATGAGCACCCGGACCAGGGCAGAGAGCGACACGCGCTCGCCGGAGGCCATCTGCATCGGCGGCGCGTCCTGGGGCCGCACGACCGCGATCACCAGCTGGTAGAGGATGTAGAGGCCGACAAGGCACAGGCCGGGAATGAGGGCGGCGGCGAAAAGGTCCCCGACGGAAAAGGGATCGGGTGACCAGTTGCCCAGCTCGCGCTGCGCGGTCTGGTAGGCATTCGACAGCTGGTCGGCCAGGAACACCAGCACGATGGAGGGCGGGATGATCTGGCCGAGCGTGCCGGATGCGGCAATCGCCCCGGTCGCCAGGCGCGGATTGTAGCCGTTGCGCAGCATGGTCGGCAGCGACAACAGGCCCATGGTGACGACCGTGGCGCCGACGATGCCGGTCGAGGCAGCCAGCAGGCCGCCGACGAGGAACACCGACAGGCCAAGCCCGCCCGGCATCTTGCCGAACATCCGCGCCATGGTCTCGAGCAGGTCCTCGGCCACGCGCGAGCGTTCGAGCATCACCCCCATGAAGACAAACAGCGGCACCGCCAGAAGCGTCTCGTTGGTCATGATGCCGAAGATGCGCAAGGGGATCGCCCCGAGCGACAGCGACGCGCCGGCCAGATGGCCCAGCAGCGCGAAGACCAGCGCCACGCCGGCAAGCGTGAAGGCAACGGGAAAGCCGGACATCAGGCAGGCCACGACCGCCACGAACATCAGGACGTCAAGCAGGGGAACGAGCTCCATGGCCGGGCCCTTCAGCTCTGGTGGGTCGGGAAGGTGGCCAGCGCCTCGCGGTCGCCGCGCAGCGCCGCGATGGCCCTGAGCATCAGCGCCACGCCCTGCAGCGCCAGCAGGCCGGCGTAGAGCAGGATCGCCGCCTTGAGCAGGTAGAGCGCCGGCAGACCCGAGGTCTCGCGGGAGCCTTCGCGGATCATCCAGGACATCATGAAGAAGGGCCAGGACTGCCAGAGGATGACCGCACACATCGGCAGCAGGAAGAGGATCGAGCCGGCGCAGTCGACCAGCGCCTTGGTCCGTGGCGCCGCATCCCGATAGAAGATGTCGACCCGCACGTGACCGTCAAGGGCAAGGGAATAGCCGGCCGACAGCAGGAACAGGAAGCCGAACATGTAGATGATCCCCTCCTGCACCCAGATCGAGCCGGTGCCGAAGACATAGCGCAGGATCACCACCCCGAACTGCACGAGGACGATGGCCAGCATCAGCCAGGACACGGCATGGCCGACTGCATGGTTGAGCCCGGACAGGGCACGCGCGACCCTCAGCATGGACGGGTTCCCTTCGAAAAAACGAAAACGGCGGGGAGAACATCAGTTCTACCCCGCCGCCTTCAGGTCAAGTATCGCCGATCAGAAGTTCAGCGAAATATCCCGGTGCTGCGACAGGCAGCCCACGAGGCCGGTGGCCACATGATCCGGCAGACGCGGCAGCTGACGCAGGCCGATGGTGTCGCCGGTGACCTTGTCATAGGCATCCAGCTGCGGCAGCAGCTCGGCCGCGCCCTTCTGGCGCCAGACCAGATCCGCCTTGAGCGCCGCAATCGACTTGTCGATCTCGGCAATGGCGGCCTGGGCATCCGGCGTCGACGTGCGCAGGATCTTGCGGGCCTCGTTGATGCCCTTGCGGATCTCGGCCGTCCCCTCGATCGCCGTCACGTCGGTGCGCAGCAGCTCGAGCTGGGCCTGAACCGCAGCGTTGTCCTTGGACAGGATCGCATCCTTGAGGTCGTTGAACCGCGGCTCCATGGCAGCCAGCGGTGCAGCCCCGGTCAGGACGGCACGGACCTTGGCCAGGGGTTCGCCGGCGTCATCGACGGTGCGACGGTACAGGTTGCGTGCCTTGTTCTCGGCATCCTGGATCTTGGCGAAGGCATCATGCTTGGCCGTCCATTCTGCCGGGATCTGGGCGAGCAGGGCCGCCTTCTCCGCCCGCAGCTCCTCGATCCGGGCCTTGGCGGCCGCGCCGCGGGCCTCGGAATAGATGCCGCCCGGACCGGAGCGCTGCACGATGACTTCCAGCTCCTTGAGCTGTTCGTCGATCTTGCGGGCATCACGCTCGAGGGCCCGGACGAGGCTGTGCATCGGCCGGTAGTCGACCGCCGCAGCCGCAACGGCAGCCTTGGTTGCCTCGATGTCCTGCATCAGCGGGATCACCTTGCCGGCCGCCGTCCAGGCAGACTTGATTTCCTTCTGCAGGTCATCCGGCAGGTAGGAGACATCCAGTTGCGAGGCCGTCTCGATGGCGGCGAGGATGCCCGGGCCTTCCGCCTTGAAGCGTTCGCCGACATAGGTGTCGAGGCAGTACTGCAGGCGCGGGTTCTTCGGCGGCGGCGCGGTCTCGGCCAGAAGCGCGGTGCGGTTCGGCAGATAGTTGGCAAGGATCGGGTTGAGGCCAACGATGGCCAGGGCGATCAGCTGAAGGCAGATGAAGGCGATGACACCCTTGTAGATCTGGATGGTCTTGACCGTCGCCGGCGCGACACCACGCAGATAGAAGAGGGCAAAGCCGAAGGGCGGGGTGAGGAACGAGGTCTGCAGGTTCACGCCCATCATCACGCCGAGCCAGACGGCGGTGACGTTGGCCGACGGATCGGCGAGCAGGATCGGGGCCACGATCGGCACGACCACCACGGCGATCTCGATGAAGTCGAGGAAGAAGCCGAGGATGAACATGACGAGCATGACCATGAAGAACTGGGCCCAGAACCCGCCGGGCAGACCCTGCAGGAAGTCGCGAACCAGGTCTTCACCGCCAAAGGCGCGGAAGGCCGAGGTCAGCATGGCCGCACCGATGAGGATGATGAACACCAGGCACGAGCCCTTGGCGGTCTCCATCATCACTTCGCGCAGCGTGTTCTGCATCTTCAGGGTGCGCCAGCCGCTCCAGATCGAGGCAATGAGCAGCAGCGAGACGGCGATACCGGCAAAGGTCAGGCCGATCACGTCGTCCGAGGTGGTGATGCGCTTGATGTTGAGGTCATAGAAGCTGAGCACCACACCCAGGCCAAGCAGGGCGATGATCGCCAGAATGGCCGGCGTGTACTTGCCCCGCTCCTCGCCCTCGCGCAGACGGTAGCCGGCCATGATCATGGCACCGATGGCACCCACCGCACCGGCCTGGTTCACCGTGGCCACGCCCATCATGATCGACCCGAGCACCAGCACGATGAGCGCCAGCGGCGGAACCAGGGTGACGAAGACCTCGGCCAGGAACTTGCGGTCGAACTTGCCTTCCTGCGGAACGGCCGGGGCCGCCTTGGGATTGATCAGGGCAAAGCCGAGGATGAAGAGGATGTAGAGACCGACGAGCAGAAGACCCGGGATCAGCGCCCCGAGGAACAGCTCGCCCGCGCTGGTGGAGGCAATGGCGAAATCCGACGGCATCTGACCCGAGCCGGTCGTCTCGCGGTACAGCGCCTGGCGGATGTTGCCGGCCTGGTCAACACCGCCCGACAGCTGGTCGGCGAGGATGATCAGCACGATCGACGGCGGAATGATCTGCCCGAGCGTCCCCGAGGCCGCAATCGTGCCGGTGGCCAGCGGCACCGAATAGTTGTTGCGCATCATCGCCGGCAGCGAGATGAGGCCCATGGCCACGACGGTCGCACCGACGATGCCGGTGGTGGCTGCCAGAAGGGCACCCACCAGAACGACCGAGATGCCGAGACCACCCGGCACGGGGCCGAACAGCTTGGCCATCGTCACGAGCAGATCCTCGGCGATCTTCGACCGCTGCAGCATGATGCCCATGAAGATGAACAGGGGGATCGCGATCAGCGTGTCGCGATCCGCCTCCCAGTACACCCCTCGGAAGTTGGTCACGCCGGCGCTGAGCCACTGGCCCGGCCCGCCATGGGTGAAATAGGCGTCGACATCACCGGCAAAGAGATAGCCGGCGCCGGCCGCAAGGCCGATGGAGATGATCGCGGAGCCGGGCAGGGCGAAGGCCACCGGGAACCCGGAGCCAAGCGCTGCCGCCATCAGCACGATCAGCAGAATGAGGAAAAACAGTTCCATGATGCGTATCCTGCGGGGGTCAGTGCTGCGCGGTACCGGACAGATCGCGGCCACCCGGATCGCCGCGCATGTCGGCGACGGCGGCAAACAGATAGGCGACGAACTGGATCATCATCGTCACGGCGAAGACGCCGAGGAAGCCGGCCATGAGATACTTGACGTAGAGACCGAAGCCGGCCTGCGTCGTCTCATAGGCGAGCATGGGGCTGTTGATGATCGACTGACGGTTTCCGAGGCCGACGATCAGGATCGTCCAGCAGAAGATCAGGCCGAAGAAGATGCAGCCAAAGGCGTTGGCAAAGCCCTTCCAGGTGGTGCTGAAGCCGGCATAGAGCACGTCGACGCGCACGTGACCTTCCTCGAGCAGCGTGTAGGCCGCGGCGAAGAGGAACAGGGCCGCATACCAGAAGCGCACCAGATCCGAGAGGAACGCCTGCTCATAGGAGAACACGAAGCGGCCGAGCACGATCAGGAACTGCGAGATGACGACGAGCAGGCCGAGCCAGTGAAAGCCGAGGGTGCGCGTCACGGCGGCCAGCAGCAACGACAGACCGATCAGCGGCATGTGCACATAGGCACCCCGGAACTGCGACCGGCCGAGGTCGGAGGCGAGCTGGGTGCCGACGACGGTCTCCAGCATCCCCTCGACACGCAGGAACGAGATCGCGCTGTCGACAAGACCGACGAGGACGACGGCCCAGAAGGCCCAGCGGATCAGATACGTGTTGATCGCCGTGACCCGGTCGCTGTCGACGCGCAGCGCAAGGCCGCGGCTGCTGAGCACCAGCGCCACGGCCAGCAGCACGAGCACGCCGTAAAGCGCCGTCTGCGCCATGGCCAGCGGCGAACCGGTGCCGGCCCCGGGCAGGCCCTGCCAGTTGGTCAGGTAGTTGTTGAGCAGATAGGCGGCCATCACCGCCAGGTTGATCCATCCGAACAGGCGGATGGCGAGAACACCACCAGATTGGGCTTCCAGCGCGCGCGCGCCAATAGGCGCGGCGCCCTGACCCGGAGTCATGGCCATCATGTTGAAGCGCCCCGTCGTCTTGGTTCTTGTTTGCCAAAAAAAGGGATGGGGCCGTGCCCCATCCCTGGTCCGGACGCGCCTGGCGTCAGACCTTGATGCCGAGCACGCGGTTGCGCTGGATCGTGTAGCCGGTGTCGGCGAGCAGCATCCAGCGGCCGACTTCCGAGCGGGCCTTCACGAAGCTCTCGTGGACGCGCTTGGTCAGGTCGGAGTGCTGGATCGTCTCCTCGAACACGGCGGCCGAGGCATCACCGAAGGCATCATAGACCTCGTCGGAGAACTGACGCAGTTCCACGCCGTGATCGGTCATGAGCTTGTTGAGGTACAGGCCGTTGTTGCCGTTGGCTTCCGCCATCGAGAAGGCGTTCTCCTCGTTGCAGGCCGCCTCGATGATCAGCTGGTCGATCTTCGAGAGCTTGGAGAACCAGGACTTGTTCAGGCCCATCGACAGCATCGCGCCCGGCTCATGCATGCCCGGGTAGTAGTAGTACTTGGCGGCTTCGTAGAACTTCATGAAGTAGTCGTTCCACGGACCGACCCACTCGGTGGCGTCAACCGCGCCCGACACGAGGTTTTCGTAGATCTGGCCGCCCGGAAGGGCCACCGGAGACGCGCCCAGCTTGGCCATGACGTCGCCGCCGAGGCCCGGGATGCGAATCTTCAGACCCTTGAGGTCGTCAGCGGTCTCGATTTCCTTGTTGAACCAGCCGCCCATCTGCACGCCGGTGTTGCCGGCGTTGAAGTTCTTCATGCCGAAGCCATCCGCAAGCTCGTCCCAGAGCTGCTGGCCACCGCCGACCTTGATCCAGGCGTCGATCTCGGCATAGGTCAGGCCGAACGGCACGGCCGTGAAATAGGCCCAGGCCGGGTGCTTGCCCTTCCAGTAGTAGTCGGCGCTGAGATAGGCCTGCGCATTGCCCGACGACACTTCGTCAAACACGTCGAAGGCGCCCACGCGCTCGCCGGCCGCGAAGTACTGGACCTTGATGCGGCCCTCGGTCAGCGTCTCGATGCGGGCAGCAAGACGCTGTGCGGACACGCCGAGACCAGGCATGTCGCGCGGCCAGGACGACACGATCACCATGTCGGTTGTGGACTGGGCGATCGCCGGAGCTGCAAGAGCAGTCGCAGCAACGGCACCGCCAGCACCAAGGCCAGCAGTCTTGATAAACGAACGACGATCCATGCTTTATCCTCCCAGATATGGACCTTGGTCCATCGGCGCCAACAGTTGCACCGATCAGCACTTGTGTCTAGGTGATCCTTTGTGGGAGGCGCTAGTCGTGTTTCTGCGCAGTTTCTCAGTAGTAGTACGGAAACCGCGCATGAATTGCGCGTAACCGCCGCATCAGAGCGTAAGGAACGACAAGGGAAGGTGGTCGAAACGTGCCATTCAAGACAAAACTGTTCCTGATCACGGTGCTGCCCCTGGTTGCGGTGTCGCTGCTGATCGGCGGGATCACCTTCCTGCAGGCCTCCCGCCTGATCGAGGAACAGACCCGGGCGGTGGAGGAGCGGATCCTGGCCTCGAAGCGGCAGGAGATCCAGAACATCGTCAGCCTGACGCTGACCAGCATCGGCAACCTGATCGAGGAGGAGCCGGGCGGCCGGGAGGCGGCACAGGCGGAGGTCAAGCGCATCCTGACGCAGATCAACTTCGGGGATGACGGCTACTTCTTCGTCTACAGCCGCGACGGCACCAACCTGGTGCATCCCAAGCTGCCCCACCTCATCGGTCACAAGTGGTGGGACCTGCAGGATCCGGAGGGCGACTTCGTCATCCGCAATCTGATGGCGGCCGCCGAGGCCGGCGGGGCCTTCCACCGCTATGTCTGGAACAAGCCCAGCGCCAACGAGGATGCCGAGAAGCTCGGCTATGCGGTGATGCTGGAGAAGTGGGGCTGGATGCTGGGCACGGGCGTCTACATCGACGACATTGCCCGCGAGGTCGCCATGGTCCGCGCCGACTTCACCGAGAACGTCGGCCAGACGCTGCTCGTCATCTTCCTCATCACCATGATCGCCATCCTGCTCAGCCTGACCGCGGTGGCCACCGTCAGCTTCTCGGAACAGAAGTTCGCCGACAGCAAGCTGAAGGACCTCACCAACCGCATCGTCGACATCCAGGAACAGGAGCGCAAGCGCGTCTCCAGCGAGCTGCACGACAGCATCTCGCAGCTGCTGGTCTCGGTCCGCTACGGCATCGAGATGATCCACTCGCGCGCCGGCGGCAGCGTGCTGCTGCAGCAGCAGGCAGAGAAATGCCTGCGCGTCCTCGACGACGCCATTGCAGAGGTGCGGCGCATCTCCAAGGACCTGCGCCCAAGCGTTCTCGACGACATGGGCCTGTCGGCCGCCCTCGTGAGCCTCGCCAAGGATTTCGAGAGCCAGTCCGGCATTCACGTGCGCATCTCGGCCGACCGCTGCCGCCGGCGGCTGTCGGACAAGGCCAAGACCGCCCTCTACCGGGTGGTGCAGGAGGCCCTGACCAATGTGGCGCGCCACGCCCAGGCCGACGAGGTCATCATCGACCTGAAGGCGGGAACGCACACCCTGTCGCTGACCATCCAGGACAATGGCGTCGGCATCCCGGTGCCCTTGCGGGCCGGCGGTGGACTTGGCATCCGCAACATGCTGGAACGGATCGCCGCCCACGGCGGCACCATGACCATGTCACGCCTGGCGATGCGCGGAACGCTGATCCGGGTGTCGATGCCGCTCGGCCCGGACGAGGACATCCTCGACGGGACGGCGGCCTGAGCGGCACTGGCGCCGGGAGCGGCACGCAGGCAAGGGTCGCAGGACCCGAGGACAGGACCAGAAGACAGGACACGGGACCGGCCCCGAGGACCGGTGATGAGCAGGAGACAGGACAAGTGAGCGAACGCGACCCGAACAAGCCCATCCGCCTGCTGCTGGCCGACGACCACGAACTGGTGCGCGCCGGCATCCGGGCCCGGCTGGAAGGCGTCTCGCCGCTGGAGGTGGTGGGCGAGGCCACGGATGGCCGGCAGGCGGTGCAGATGGCCGAGACGCTGGAGCCCGACATCCTGATGATGGACATTTCCATGCCGGAGATGAACGGCCTGCAGGCCACGGCCGAAGTCCGCCGCCGCTTTCCGAAGATCAACGTGCTGATCCTGTCGATCTACGACAATCCGGAGTATGTCCGCGGTGTCATGCAGGCCGGCGCGCGGGGATATCTGCTCAAGGACATTTCGGCCAAGGAGATGATCAACGCGATCCTGGCCGTCGCCAATGGCGGCTACTACTTCTCCTCCCGCGTCGGGCCGAGCCTGATGGACAACCGGCCGGCCCCGCCGCCCAGCGACCCTTACGGCCTGACGGACCGCGAGCGCGAGGTGCTGCAGGGCGTGGCGCGCGGCCAGACCAACAAGGAGATCGCGCAGGCGCTCGGCATCAGCGTGCGCACGGTGGAATCGCACCGCCTCAACATCCGCGACAAGGCCGGCAGCGGCAACGCCGCCCACCTTTACCGCATAGCCCAGGAGCTGCGGCTCATCTGAGGCTTGATGGCGGGATGTATCATGATATGATACACGCTGTACAAAACTCGACAAGTCTGGCCTGTCCGGCTCGATGACGGGTGAAGCTGGATGATCCAGAGCTACCGGAACAAGCAGACCGAAGCCGTCGCCCGCGGGAAAGCGGGCAAGGGCTTTCCGCCTGATCTGGTCAATCGGGCGCAGAAGCTGCTTGCGGTCCTCAATGCGGCCGTGCGGCTCGAAGACCTGAGACTGCCGCCGGGCAACCGGCTGCATCGTCTGTCCGGAGATCGCCAGGGTCAGCACGCGCTGGCAATCAACGACCAGTGGCGCATCTGCTTTGTCTGGACAGAAATCGGGCCGTCTGACGTCGAGATCTGTGACTATCATTAAGGCTGGAGGAAAACCGTCATGTCCGTTCATGTCCCGGCTTTTCACCCGGGGGAGTTGCTCAAGGAGCTGTATCTTGAGCCCGCAGGCTTGACGGCCGGTCGGCTTGCCAAGCTGCTGAACCTCCCAAGGACCCGGATTGAACGCCTGATCAAGGGCGAGACCGCAATGACGGTCGACACGGCCATGCGGCTGGCCGCGTTCTTCGAGACAACGCCCCAGTACTGGCTCAACCTTCAGACGAACTTTGATCTGGAGCAGTTCGTGGCCAAGCTGGACGGGCCTCTGGACGTGCCGACGACCTTCTCCACCCTGCGCGACCAGTCTGCGGCGTGAAGGCAGCCTGAAGACGGTCCGCCGCCTCCTCTTGGCGCGGGCGCCGGATCGTGGCAGGGTCAGACCAGTTGCGCCGGCCGGGCCGGCGCGCCTGCCAAGAGTTCAAGACCCGATCCATGTCGAAATCCGTTGTCCTCGTCACCGCCGACGTGAAGCCGATCGACGGCTACCGCTGGCATGCCGCCCCCTCCACCTATCTGGAAGCCGCGCTGAACGGCGCCAATGCCATTCCGCTGATCCTGCCGTCGCTCGGCGGCGCCATCGACCTCGACGCCGTGCTGGACCGGGTCGACGGCGTGCTGGCGACCGGGTCGCGTTCCAACGTCAATCCGGATCTCTACGGCGCAGAGGCCACCGAGGCCAATGGCCCCTATGACCCCGACCGCGACGCCACCTCGCTGCCCTTGCTGCGGCGGGCGCTGGAGCGCGGCATTCCGGTCCTGGCCATCTGCCGCGGCATGCAGGAGCTGAACGTCGCCCTCGGCGGCACGCTGCTGACGGAAATCCAGGAGCTGGAGGGCCGCAAGGATCACCGCGCCCCCGTCTCAGAGCGCCAGGAAGAGCGCTTCGCCATCGCCCACCCCATCGACGTGCGCGCCGGCGGCGCCTTGCACCAGGCGGTCGGCAACACCTCGTTCGAGGTGAACTCGCTGCACCGGCAGGCCCTCGGCGACCTCGGCAACCGGCTCGTGGTCGAGGCCGTGGCCGAGGATGGCACCATCGAGGCCGTGTCGGTGGAGGGCGCCAAGGCCTTTGCCCTCGGCACCCAGTGGCACCCGGAGTACTGGGTCTCCTGCGATGTGCCGTCGCAAAAGATCTTTGCCGCCTTCGGTGCCGATGTGGCCCGTTACCGGAACGCCCGGCACGGCGCCGTCGCCGCCGAATAGGGCACGACACGAGGAGGGACCCCGATGACGTCTTCAACCGGTCATCCGCAGGGCGGCGGGGGCCACCATGATCACGGGCATGACCATGGGCATGGGCACGACCATGACCATGACCATCACCATGACCATCACCACGGTGACCACTCGGACCTGTCGCCGATCGAGCTGCGCGTCCGGGCCCTCGAGACCCTGCTGACGGACAAGGGCTACATCGACCCGGCCGCGCTGGACGTGCTGATCGAAACCTACGAGACCCGCGTCGGCCCCCGCAACGGCGCCCGGGTGGTGGCCCGGGCTTGGACAGACCCGGCCTACCGCGCGCGCCTGCTGCAGGACGCGACCGCGGCCATTGCAGAACTGGGCTACACCGGCCGGCAGGGCGAGCACATGGTGGTGGTCGAGAACACGCCCGACCGGCACAATCTCGTCGTCTGCACCCTGTGCTCCTGCTATCCGTGGACCGTGCTGGGCCTGCCGCCGGTCTGGTACAAGTCGCCCCCCTACCGCTCCCGGGCGGTGCGCGATCCGCGCGGCGTCCTGGCCGAATTCGGCCTGACCCTGCCTGCGGAGACCGAGATCCGGGTCTGGGATTCCACCGCCGAAATGCGCTACCTGGTCCTGCCGATGCGCCCTGCCGGCACCGAGGGCTGGAGCGCGGAGGCGCTGGCGGATCTGGTCAACCGGGACAGCATGATCGGCACGGCGCTCGCCACCTCGCCCGGTGCCGGCCCGCAACCGGACGGAGCCGGAGCATGAACGGCGGCGCGGATCTGGGCGGCATGATGGGCTTCGGCCCGATCGGCATCGAGGCGGACGAGCCGCTGTTCCATGCCCCCTGGGAGCGGCGGGCCTTTGCCATCACGCTCGCCATGGGGGCGACCGGCAGCTGGACGCTGGACACCTCGCGCTTCACCCGCGAGAGCCTGCATCCCGTCGACTACCTCTCCTCCAGCTACTACGAGATCTGGACCAAGGGTCTGGAACGCCTGTGCCTCACCGCAGGCCTCATCAGCCCGGAGGAACTGGCCGGCGGCCATGCGACCGGCCCGGGCAAGCCGCTGAAGCGGGTGCTGAAGGCTGCCGATGTGGCAGCCGTCCTGGCGAAGGGCAGCTCGGTGGAACGGCCGGCAACGGCTCCGGCGGCGTTTGCCGTCGGCGACCGGGTGCGCGCCCGTATCCGGCATCCGGAAGGGCATACCCGCTTGCCGCGCTATCTGCGGGGCGTGTCCGGCACCATCGAGGCGATCCACGGCTGCCACGTCTTTGCCGACGACAATGCCATGGGCAAGGGCGAGAACCCGACGTGGCTCTACGGCGTCGCCTTCCGGGGGCTGGACGTGTGGGGCGCGGACAGCGATCCGACGCTGGTGCTTCGAGCTGATCTCTGGGAGCCGCATCTTGAGCGCCTCTGACCTCGTGACGGCCTCGCCGGCCATTCCGGTGGCCGACGCGGGACCGGTGTTCCGCGCGCCCTGGGAGGCGCGGGTCTTTGCCATGACGCTGGCCGCGCATGAGGCCGGACTGTTCAGCTGGAGCGACTGGGCCGAGACGCTCGGGGCGGAGCTGAGGCGGCAGGAGGCAGGGGCGACGGCATCCGGCACGGCCGCCTGCCGGGCTGACGACGGCAGCGACTATTACCTTGCCTGGCTGGCCGCCTTCGAGACGATCCTGACGCGGCAGGGCCATGCCTCGCCCGAGGCACTGGCGAGGCTGCAGGACGCCTGGGATCAGGCGGCCCGCGCAACGCCGCACGGCCAGCCGATCGAACTCCGCCGCCGCGACGATCATACCTGACGCAGGCACACCTGACGCGGGCACACCTGACGCAGGCATACCTGACGTGGGCACACCTGGCGCGGGCCGGCCGGGCCAGCCGGCGCAGGCGTCGCCTCAGGCCCAGCCCAGATTGGCGATGAGCAGCGTCGCGCCGACGACGAACACCGTCACCGCCGCGGCGATCTCGATGCCGCGATGGATCCGGTCCGGCCAGACCCCCTCGCTGCCGGCCAGACGCGCGGCCAGACCCTTGGCGCCGACGGCAATGAAGGCCAGCAGCGCGACCGTGATGCCGGTTCCAAGCGACATGGCAAGGGTGGATGCCACGCCGGCCAGCACCATGCCCTGCGACAGGGCGAAGACCAGAACGATCAGCGCGCCGGAACAGGGCCTGAGGCCGATGGCCAGGATGATGGACAAGGCCCGCGCCGGCGTCAGCGGCTCGGCCAGCATGGCCGGCGTCGGCGCATGGACATGGCCGCAGGCATCGCAGCCGGCCTCGTCGCCAGCAACATGCACATGCCCCGGGGCCCCGTGGGGAATGGCGGCCCGGCCCGGCAGGTAGGGCCGGATCGCCTTGACCCAGACCAGCCACACACCCAGCCCCGTGACCAGCGCGAAAGACAGGGTCTCGAAGGTTCGGGCGGTTTCCTGCAGCGCGAGCGAGGTGAGGTTGAAGATCCACGCCGCTCCGCCGACCAGCAGGATCGCCGTCAGGGCCTGGGCAAAGGCGGAGACGAAGGACAGCATGACGCCCTTGCGCAGCGTGTCGCCGCTGGCGAGCACATAGGACGAGATGATCGCCTTGCCGTGGCCCGGACCCACGGCGTGGAACACCCCGTAAAGAAACGAGATGCCGGCAAGCAGCCAGGCGGCCTCCGGGTTGGTGCGGAAGCCGCGCAGGGCCGCAATGAGCTTCTGGTAGAACTCCGTCTGCAGCAGCGCGACATGGCCGAAGAAGGTCGAGACAAGCGAGCCGGCCCCGGCGGCGGGCGGGGCGGGCGAGGCCACCGGCTCGACGCCGACGGCCGCCACGTCCGGCGCCCCCGCATCGACATTGGCCGCCTCTTCGGCCGCCGCAGCCCGATCGCGGTTGAGCGGCGTCACATCGGGGAAGGGCGGGGTTGCGGCCACGCTGGCCGCCTCGCCGCAGGTGACGATCATCTGGTTGACCAGCTGGGCGGCGGCCTCCTCCAGCTCCGGCGGCAGGTCGCGCTGATCCGGGCCGATGGCGGCAAGGGCGGCGGCGGTGGCGGCATCCAGCGACGGCGGATCGCGCCGCTCGACCCGGCAGGTGTCGGGCGCGCCGTCGATGCCGATCGCCCCGTCGACGCGCGAGAAACGGAAGTCGACATAATAGGTCGGGTCATAGACATCGAGTGTGACCGGCGCCGACAGGTCGGTCGGTTCCTTCAGCGGCAGCAGGAAATGCAGCTCCAGCAGCTGCGCGGTCTCCGGCATGGGCCGGCCGAGCCGGACGCTGTCCTGGCGGATCGCCTCGATATCCTCCGGCTTCATCGCCCAGTAGTCGGCGAGCGGCACGTCGACGACCTCGAGCCAGTAGGTCTGCGGCAGGGTGAAGTCGAGTTCGACCCGGCTGTTGTCGCCGAAGGTGAAGAAGCCGAACTCCTCCATGCTCTCGACATTGACCTTGGCCAGTTCCGCCAGTTCCTCCCGGCTGTAGCGGCCGTCATTGTCGGCATCGAAGCCCTGGATGGCGAACGCCGTGTAGGCATCGTCGAAGCGGAAGACCTGGCGCACGGCCGTGACCTTGCCGGTCTCGTCGACCACGAGACGGCTGCGGGCCTCGACGAAGATGTGCGGGTGGGCCAGCGCCGGACCGGCCACGACCAGCCCGGCCAGCGCGACGACCAGCCCCCACAGCGCGGCAAGCGCAAGCGCCACCCGGCGCGAACGCTGCGTCATCCGGGCGTTCGGCAACGGGGACGGGAAAGAAGCGATGGAGGCGCGCATCGGCAGATCGGATCCGGACGAGGTGATTCTTGCAGGATT
This sequence comes from Pannonibacter sp. XCT-53, assembly GCF_009915765.1. Lineage (NCBI taxonomy): Bacteria > Pseudomonadati > Pseudomonadota > Alphaproteobacteria > Hyphomicrobiales > Stappiaceae > Pannonibacter > Pannonibacter tanglangensis. Next base: position 145,218 of record NZ_JAABLQ010000002.1, on the reverse strand, counting down.
GGCAATGACCCCAGAAGGCGGCAGGAACATGACTGCCGCAAGCCCGTTTCGCACCGCACCCGGACGACACGCCGGATTGTTCTCAATTTCAAGGCATTGAAGGAGAAGTTTCCCGATTCCGTGAAAGATACCGGAAGATTGATCATCTCTTTCCGCCGAAGACGGGCAATTTCTGGTGCGCATTTTCCCTCAGGACGCGAGAGTGCCCATGAATGCCCTGACCCGTCCCGCAGCCCCTCTGGCAGGCGCGGCCTTCGATCATCCGGAATTCGACGCCCACGAGCAGGTGGTCTTCGCCCACGACCGGGACACCGGCCTGATGGCGATCCTCTGCGTGCATGACACCCGGCTCGGACCTGCGCTCGGCGGCTGCCGGGTGTGGCCCTACGCCAGCGCAGCCGACGCCCTGACGGACGCCCTGCGCCTGTCGCGCGGAATGACCTACAAGAACGCGCTCGCCGGCCTCGACCTCGGCGGCGGCAAGGCAGTGATCATCGCCGATCCGCGCAAGGACAAGACCGCCGACCTGATGCGCGCCTTCGGCCATCATGTGGAGCGCATGAATGGCTCCTACATCACCGCCGAGGACGTGGGCGTCTCGCCGGCCGACATGGAAGCGGTCGCCGAGCGCACCGACCACGTGCGCGGCACGGCCCGCACCGGTCTCGGGGATCCCTCGCCCTACACCGCACTCGGCGTCTTTGTCGGCATCCGCGCCGCGCTGGCGCATGTCTACGGCAGCGACACGCTGGCGGGCCGCACCGTGTCCGTGCAGGGTCTTGGCCATGTCGGCTTCGACCTGGCCAGCCAGCTGCACGCGGCCGGCGCGAAGCTGATCGTCTCCGACATCCACGCCCCGGCGGTGGACCGGGCGGTGGCCGCCTTCGGGGCCATTGCCGTCGATCCGGGCGAGGCGCATGCGGTCGAGGCGGACGTGTTTGCCCCCTGCGCGCTTGGCGCCGGGCTCAATGCCACGACCATCCCTGCCATCCGCGCCCGCATCGTCGCCGGTGCCGCCAACAACCAGCTCGCCACTCCGGCAGACGGCGAGGCACTGAAGGCACGCGGCATCCTCTATGCGCCCGACTATGCGATCAACGCCGGCGGCGTGATCTCCATCGCGCTGGCCCGCCCGGGCGGCGACGACGCGCTGGTCCGGGAAAAGACGCTGGCCATTGCCGCGACGCTGACGCGCATCTTCGAGCGCGCCCGCGCCGAAGACGTCACGCCCGAGCGGATTGCCGACCGCATGGCCGAGGAGCGACTGGCCGCCGCCGGCCGCTGACCCGCACCACGGACCCGGAGCGGGGGCAGAGCCCGGCGCGACGGTGCCGTCCCGACAGGACATTCCCGGCCCTCGCGGGCCCGGGGATGTCAGCACATCTCGCCGGCCTTGCGCCGGTCGGCAAACCATACGGCGAGAAAATCGACGAAGGAGCGGACCTTGCCGGACAGGTGCCGCCGATGCGGATAGACCGCATAAATGGCCGGACCATCATGCTCGAAGCCCTGCAGCAGCGGGACCAGACGGCCCGACTGGATGTCCTGGTGCACGAACATGCGCGGCGTGCGCAGGAAGCCGAGTCCGCAGAGCGCCGCATCGCGGGCCGCAGAGGCGCTGTTCACCTCGATCCGGCCGCGCACGGACACGGCAAAACGCTCACCGTTCTCGGCGAAGTGCCAGTTGGTCTTGTGCCGATAGTTGGTGTCGACAATGCAGGGCCGGCTGGCAAGCTCGGAGGGATGCTGCGGCGTGCCGTGACGGGCGAGCACCTCGGGCGTGGCACAGACCACCGTGCTGAAGGGCGCGATCTTGCGGGCGATCAGGCTGGAATCCTCCAGATCCGTGACGCGGATGGCCACGTCGAAGCCTTCTTCCACCAGATCGACGAAGCGGTCGTCGAGGCGCAGGTCGATGGTGATCTCGGGTTCGGCGACGAGGAACTCCATGATCGCCCGGTTGATCAGGCCGTCGCCCATCGACCGCGGCGCGGACACCCGCAGGCGACCGCGGGCCTCGTGATGGGTGGACTGGACGGAGGCCTGCAGGTCGTCGATCCGCTGCAGGATGTCGGAGGCTTCCTTGTAATAGGCCTCCCCCACCTCGGTCAGCGAGATCTGGCGCGTGGTGCGGTTGAGAAGCCGCACGCCGAGCTCATCCTCCAGCTCGCCGATGTATTTCGAGACAAGCGCCTTCGAGCGGCCCATCTCCCGGGCTGCGGCGGAAAAGCCGTTGCTGTCCACCACCTGGATGAAGCAGCGCATGCGCGTGATGGCGTCCATCGCCGTGTCTCCCCCTGCCCGGTCAGCTCGTCATCGGGCCGTCCTCAGGCCGTCGCCGCGCCGCCGTCGGCGCGCGGATCATGCGCGCCCTCAAGCCCGCCCCGCACGTTGCGGATGATCATGCCCGCGTGGCCCATCGTATCGGAATAGTCCTCGCCGAGCACCACCACCTCGTGCCCGGCCCGCTCCAGCGCGCGCACCAGATCGGGATCGAACCGCGCCTCGAGCCTGAGCGCCGTCGTCGCATCGCCCCAGGTGCGGCCAAGCAGCCAGCGCGGCGCGTCGATCGCCTCGCCGACCGGCAGGCCGTTGAGAATGGCGCGGGTGAAGATGGCCGCCTGGGTCTGCGGCTGCCCCTCCCCGCCCATGGTGCCGTAGGTGACGACGCGGCCATCGGACAGGCGGGCCAGCGCGGGGTTGAGGGTGTGGAACGGCAAGCGTCCCGGCTCCAGAACGTTCAGCGCCTCCGGGTGCAGCGAGAAACTCGCCCCGCGGTTCTGCCACAGGATGCCGGTCTTCGGCAGCAGGCAGCCCGAGCCGAACTCCCAGTAGATCGACTGGATGAAGGAGACGGCGCAGCCCCTGGCATCGACCGCCCCCATCCAGATGGTGTCGCCGAGGCTGGACCTGACCGGCCAGTCCAGCGCGCGGCCCGGCGAAATGCCGGCCGCTTCCGCATCGAGCCAGCCGGCCTCGAGGAATCTGGACGGCGGTTCCGGCAGGCGGTCCGGGTCGGTGACGATGCGGTCCCGGACGAGGAAGGCACGCTTCGTCGCCTCGACAAGACCATGCAGCATCGGGAACCCTTCCCGCGCCGGGACGGTCAGCCGGTCGTAGAGGCCAAGGATGATCAGCGAGGCCAGCCCCTGCGTCGGTGGCGGGGCGTTGTAGATCGTGCCTGCCCTTGTCTGCAGCTTGAGCGCATGACGGATGCGGGCCTCGTAGCGCTCCAGATCGCCCTTGGTGACCGGCGCGCCGATGCGCTCCAGATCGTCGGCAATCGAGGCGCCGACATCGCCGCGATAGAAGTCGTCGAAGCCGGCAACGGCGAGATGGTCGAGCGTGTCGGCCAGCCGCTCCTGGCGGATCACGTCGCCGGTCTCAGGTGGCTTGCCGTCCTTGAGGAACACCGAGGCAAAGCCCGGCTGGGCCTCGAGCTCGGCCAGCTTCGCCGCCGTCAGATATGCCTGGCTGCGCGAGACGGGGATGCCGTCCTTGGCATGGGCGATGGCGGCAGAGAGCAGCTCGCGGCGCGGCATGCGGCCGCCGAGGCTGGCGGCGGCCTCATGGGCCTTCTGCCAACCGCCGACGGTGCCGGCAACCGTGAGCGCGGCAAGCGGTCCGCGCGTCGGCACCGTGCCGTGACCGGCGCGATTGTAGGCAGCAAGGGTGGCTTTCGCGCCGGCCGGACCGCAGGCAGCGATCACCTTGGGGTCCTCTCCCGGCGGCGCGATCAGCCAGAAACCGTCGCCGCCGATGCCATTCATGTGCGGATAGACCACCGCGATGGTGGCAGCCGCCGCGATCATGGCCTCGATGGCAGAGCCCCCCTCGGCGAGGATCTCCGCCCCCGCCCGCGCGGCAGCCATGTGCGGGGCGACAACCATGCCGCCCGTCGAGGTGACCGTGTCCATGCACTCCTCCAGGACCGAATGAAAGCTCCCCGACGACGGGGGCATGACGTGAGGCTCAGCCGGGGCGGACCGCCAGCACGCGCCAGAGACCGCGCAGGACAGCGCCGATCAGCCGCAGCGCCCCGACGCCGGCAAGCCCTCCGAGCAGCGCCGTGACGAAGCCTTCGGCGGTCGCGGGAACGGCCGGCCTGAACTCCTCGTACGTGCCGCGGACCACGTCCGGATCGGAGGTGGTGAGGAAAAGAAGCATCTGGCCGAAGGCGTCGGACCGTTCATAGGCATCGCGTTCCGCCCGCATGCCTGCCAGCTTCTCGCGCATCTCCTCCAGCGACCGCCCCTGCGCGGCCACGAGCGGGTCCGGGTTGCGCTTGAGATGCTCCAGCGCCCCGTCGACATCAAGGCCATTGCGGGCCGCATCCTCGGCCGTTGCGGCCATCACGAGCTGCAGCGCGTCAATCGCCCCGCCGAGGCGCTGGCGATACTGCTGGGCGAACTCAGGCAGCTGCGAGGAGACGACGCCCGCCATCAGGCCCACGGCAAGCGCGAAGGGTCTGGCGAGCATGGCGGTCTCCCTATTCGAGCGCGATCACGCCAGCTTCCCCGTCTTCGGTGCCGAAGGCAAGGCGCAGACCGTGCCTGTCCCAGGCAAGACTCGAGACGGGGGCCTTGCCGGGCCGGCGCATCAGCACTTCCGCATTGTCGGAGAAGCGGCAGAGGATGATCATGCCGTCCTGATAGCCGACGACCGCCACATCCTCCTTCGGATGGCAGGCGACCGCCGTCACGAGCGAATCCGACCGGGCGCCAAGCTGGAGCGGCGCCTGCCCCATCGGGCCGGTCTTGCCGAAGAAGGGCCAGACGATGGCGGCGTTGGCGCCGGAGGTCGCCAGATACTTGCCCTTCACGGACCAGCTCACGGACTTCACCTTGGCCGGATAGCCGGTCATGCGCATGTCCTGTCCGTCGGAGAGGCGCCAGCCGTGCAGCGCCGTCTCCTGCATGGTGGTGACGACATACTTGCCATCCGGCGAGAAGGTGACGGCATGATGGGCACCCGGCCAGTCAAGCTGCTGCGGCGCGCCCTGGGTGTTGACCCACCACAGCGTCACGCCCTCGTAGCGCGCCACCGCCAGACGCAGCCCCTTGGGCGCGAAGGCAAGGCCGCCGACGGCGCGGGCATGGGCAAACTCCTTCTCCTTGCCATCGGAGAGGCGCACGAAGGCCGTGCGGCCACTGGCGAAGGCAACGGCCCCGGAGGGACCGCAGGCCACGAGGTCGATCCACTTGCGCGGACGCTCCGACAGGACCGCGACGGACCCGTCGGGCCGGACCTCGGCGACGCGACCATCGTCGCCACCGGTGACGAGCGCCGAGCCATCCGGCCGCTCGTCGGCGGCAAGCAGGCCGCCGCGATGCGCCGCCGCCCGGATCTGGGTTCCGGCAAGGAACACGACCTCGCCGCCGCCGAGGGCGAAATAGGGCGTGTCGTGGAGGAAGCCGGCCCGGACCACGAAGCCCGAGACATCGGCCGCTGCAAGCGTCGGCACGTCGAGGTCTCCCGTCAGACCGCGCAGGCGGCAAAGCCCTGCTTCAGGGCGTCGAAATCCAGCTCGCGGCCAATGAAGACGAGGCGGCTTTCATGCGGCTCGCCCTCCTTCCAGTCACGCTGGTGATCGCCCTCGACGATCATGTGCACGCCCTGCAGCACGTAGCGCTGCGGATCATCCCTGAAGGCCAGGATGCCCTTCAGGCGCAGGATCCTGGCGCCGTCTTCCTGGGTCACGCGGTTGATCCAGGGGAAGAAGGTGTCCGGATCCAGCTCGCCGGCGCGCAGGGAAATGCTGCGGACGGAATGCGGGTCGTCATGATCATGGTGGTGATGGTCGTGATCGCAATCCGGGCCGCAGACGTGATCATGGCCGTGATCATGGTCGTGGTGATGATCATGGTCATGCGCGTGATGCCCGTGATCATGGTCATGATCGTGGTGGTGGTGATGCTCATGCGTGCAGTCCGGACCGCAGGCATGGTCATGGTCATGATGGTGATGATCATGATCATGGTGGTGATCGTGGTCGTGGTCGTGGCCGTGATGATGATGGTCATGGCCATGACCAGTGTTCAGGAACTGCGGGTCGAGCGACAGGATGCGGTCAAGGTCGAAGGCACCACGGTCCAGCACCTTGGCGATGTCGATGGCGCAGCGCTCGGTGCGGTGACGCACGGCATAGGGGTTGATCTTGTGGATCCGCGCCTCGACGGCGGCAAGCTCCTCCGGCGACACGAGGTCGGTCTTGTTGAGGAGGATCACGTCGGCAAAGGCGATCTGGTCCTCGGCCTCGCGCGTGTCGGCGAGGCGCTGCAGCACGTGGCGGGCGTCGACCACGGCGACAACGGCATCAAGCCGCGAGGCGGCGCGCACGTCGTCATCCATGAAGAAGGTCTGGGCCACCGGGGCCGGATCGGCAACGCCGGTGGTCTCGACGATGATGGCATCGAAGCTGCCACGGCGCTTCATCAGGTTCTGCACGGTGCGGATCAGGTCACCGCGCACGGTGCAGCAGATGCAGCCGTTGTTCATCTCGAAGATCTCCTCGTCGGACTCGACGAGCAGGTCGTTGTCGATGCCGATCTCGCCGAACTCGTTGACGATCACGGCATAGCGCTGGCCGTGGTTCTCCGAGAGGATGCGGTTGAGCAGCGTCGTCTTGCCGGCGCCCAGATAACCGGTCAGCACGGTCACCGGAATCTGCTTGGTCGGCTCGGTAGCGGCAGAGGTCATGAGATGGGGTCCTGAGAATGGGCCTGAACGGGTGTCCCGGGCCGGCGGCGGAATGCCGGTCCGATTCGCACCGTGCAGGCTGAGGTCGAATTTGGACGCAATATAGGGTGTCGCGCCACGAAGTTCACGCCTTTCGCATCAATCGCCGGCCGCCTTTGAAAAAACACAGACACACGACCAAGCTTGTCGCTGCCGACCCTGTCGGCCCAGTTGGGCAGGAACTGGGAAACCGCTTGCGCGAGGATGCCTGGCATGACCCTTCACCCCACCCCGTCGGAGCCCCGCAACGCCGGCTGGCTGCGGCTTGCCGGCGCCGGCCTTGCGGCCGGAACCGTCGGCCTGATCGTGCTGCTCGCCCCCTGGCAGCACAGCGAGCCAGAGGCCACCTCGCAGACGACGGCCCAGAATACGGCCCAGACGACGACACCGCAGGCGGACACGCAGGCAGCGGCCACCGATGCCCTGCCCCCGCCGAGCCCCCAGCCTCTGCCCCAGGCGATCCCCCGACCGGTTGTGCTGCATGGCAAGCCCGCCGTCCCGGCAGCGGACCTTGCCTACGAGGCCCAGGGCCGCGACCGGTTTCCGCAGGCCGACGACAATCCGGTGCACCGCGTGACGGACACGCCCGTCTCGACCTTCTCCGCCGATGTGGACACGGCCTCGTATGGCGTGATGCGCGCGGCGCTGATGGACGGCGTGCTGCCGGTGCCGGACGCGATCCGGCCCGAGGAACTGATCAATTATTTCAGCTACGGCTATCCGGCACCGGCGAAGGACGCAGCGCCCTTTGCCACCCGCCTCTCCATCGCCCCCACGCCCTGGAACAAGGACACGCGGCTGTTGCGCATCGGGCTGAAGACGGCGCTGCCCGAGCGCGGCGCGATGCCGCCGGCGCGGCTGGTGTTCCTGATCGACACCTCCGGCTCGATGGACGCCCCCGACAAGCTGCCGCTCCTGAAGAACGCCTTCCGCCTGCTGCTGACGACGCTGAAGCCGAAGGACACGGTGGCGATTGTTGCCTATGCCGGCAGCGCAGGCACGGTGCTGGAGCCCACGCCGGCGACAGAGGGCGCCCGGATCCTCGAGGCACTGGAGCGGCTGCACGCCGGTGGCTCCACGGCCGGCGGCGAAGGCCTGCGCCAGGCCTATGCGCTGGCGGAGGCCGGCAGGACGGACGGCAGCGTCAGCCGGGTCATCCTGGCGACCGACGGCGACTTCAACGTCGGCTTCACCGACGTCGCCGACCTGACCGCCTTCGTGGAACGGCAGCGGGCGAGCGGCGTGACCCTGTCGGTGCTGGGCTTCGGCCAGGGCAACTACAATGACGCGCTGATGCAGGCGCTGGCGCAGAACGGCAACGGCAACGCTGCCTACATCGACAGCCTGACCGAGGCCCGCAAGGTTCTGGTGGAAGAGGTCGGCGCGACGCTGTTCACGGTGGCAAGCGACGTCAAGCTGCAGGTCGAGTTCAACCCGGCCGAAGTGAAGGACTACCGGCTGATCGGCTACGAGACACGCGCCCTGCGCCAGGAGGATTTCAGCAACGACAAGGTGGATGCCGGCGACATCGGCGCGGGCCACACGGTGACGGCGCTGTATGAGTTCACGCCCGCAGGCGTGACCGGCGGGCTGAGCGAGCCCCTGCGCTATCAGGGGACGCCGCCCGCAGCGCCTGCGACCAGCCCGGGCGAACTGGCGTTCCTGCGCATCCGCTACAAGACGCCCGGCGAAAGCGACAGCAAGCTGATCGAACAGCCGGTGACACAGGCAATGGCGGTCGAGAGCTTCGAGGCGGCCGACGCGGACTTCCGCTTTGCCACGGCCGTGGCGGCCTTCGGCGACATCCTGAAAGGGGGACGGTTCACCGGGGACTACAGGCTGGAGGACGTGGCCGCCCTGGCCCGCAGCGCGAAGGGCGAGGACAGCGCCGGCCACCGGGCAGCCTTCATCGGCCTCGTCGAGCTGGCCAGGACCGCAAGGCCCCTGGCGCCCTTGCCGCAGTAGGAGGGAGCCTCACGCCCCGAGGCGGCGGCCGTGGCGGACGCCGGGGGGCGGAGAGGAATCGCGGATCTTCACGTCCGGCTCGATCAGGTGGCGCGTCGCCGGCACGTCCTCGCCGCCGACCTGACGCAGCATCAGCGAGGCGGCCATGGAGCCGATGCGGTCCGGATGGCTGGCGACCGTGGTGAGCGAAGGCGTGCGGGCGGCCGCGCCATCGACATCGTCATAGCCGGTGACGGCCATGCCGGGCCCGGGCTCGACACCGGCCCAGCGCAAGGCCGGCATCATGCCGAGCGCCACCATGTCGTTGAAGCACATGACCGCCGAAGGCCGCTCGGGCGCCGCCAGCAGACGCGGCACCACCGACTGGCCGTCGGTCTGGCTCATCAGTTCGGGGATGTCGAGCTGGCTGGCCGGGTCGATCCCAGCCGTCTCCAGCGCCCGCCGCCAGCCGGCGTTGCGGTCACGGCCTGTCGAGGTTTCCCGCCGTCCGCCCGCCATGGCAATGCGCCGGTGGCCCTGGCGGATCAGATGCTGGGTGACAAGAAAGGCCCCCTTCTCGTCATCGCCGCGCACCGTCGGCGCCCGCGCCCCGTCCAGATCACGGCAGATCAGCGTGACCGGAATGCCCTGGTCGGTCAGGCGGTTGATCTCCTCGGCCCGGGTGCCGACCGAGGCGCAGAGGATGAGGCCGTCGGCACGGTGCTGCAGCAGCGTGTCGATGAAGACGCGCTGGCGCTCGACGTTGTCGCGGTGATTGCAGATGAAGACCATCTGCCCCTGCCGCTCCAGCTCATCCTCCAGGGTGGAGAAGATCTCGGCGAAATAGGGGTTCATGATGTCGTGGACCGCGACGCCGACGATCTGCGTGCGCGAGGTGCGCAGCGAGGCGGCAGAGCGGTTGTAGATGTAGCCCACCTGCCGCGCCATGTCCTTGACCTTGTCGCGGGTGGTCTTGGCGACGAGCGGGGAATCGCGCAGGGCAAGCGAGACCGTGGCGGTGGAGATGCCGAGCCGTTCGGCGATGTCGCCCAGCGTCAGGCGGCGGCCGCGCGGTTCGTCGGGGTGCGCCCCAGACCCAGACCCCGGATTGTCGCTCATGCGCGCCACCTCAAACGTTACCCCTGCGGAGACGGAGGCCGGCGCAGAACGCCGCGCCGACGTGATTCCCGCAAGCTTTCAGTTTGCCGCGCGATCGTTGCCAGCGCAACCGACGTGGGGGCTCAGCGCTGCGGCGCGGTGTCGTCATACTCCTCGCGCAGGTTGACCACCACGCGGCGGTTCATGCGCGGACAGTCGGCCGGGTCGCAGTCGGTTTCCGGCCGTTCGATGCCGTAGCCCTTGGTCCAGATGCGTCTGGGATCGACGCCCTGGGCGACGAGCAGGTCATAGACGGCCTGCGCCCGGCGCTCCGACAGGCGCTTGTTTGCCGCCTCGCCACCCGGCTCCTGCGCATGGCCCTGGATCTTGGCAAGCCAGCGGGTGTTGGTGTTGAGCCACTGTGCCTGGCGCAGCACGATCTGCCGGCTTTCCGCGTCAAGCTCGGCCGAGCCCTCGGCGAAATAGATGCGGCGCCCCACGTCCAGCATGAAGGCTTCCTCGGTGCCGGGTGCAAAGCCGGCCGCCTGGGACGGCGACTGGGGCCGCTCCGCCTCGCCGATCGCCTGGCATCCGGAGAGACATCCGGCGAGCAGGACGAGCGCGGCGACAAGGCCGGCTCCGGCCTGCGAAAATTCCCGGACCTTGCGAACCGCCTGCATGTGTTCCCCCCGAAAGCGCACGCCTGAACTGCGGCGTCATTTGGCAAGGCGAACGCGGTCGCGTCAACTGCCGAACGGACGGCGGACGCAGCCGGCCCGACCTGCGCTCAGCGTTTCTTCACCACCTGCTCGCGGTAGAGGATGTAGAGACCCGAGGCCACGACGATGCTGGCGCCGATCAGCGTCGAACTGCCGGGCACGTCGCCGAAGACAAGAAAGCCCAGCCCGATCATCCAGATGATCTGCAGATAGGTGAAAGGCGCAAGCAGCGGCGCCGGCGCCCGGCGATGCGCGGCGATGAAGATCCAGTGGCCAAGCCCGCCCCAGACGCCGGTCGACAGCAGCAGCACCCAGTGGAACAGGTCCGGCGGCGCGACCCAGACGGCAAGCCCCGGCCCGGTCATGGCAATGGACGAGATCACCGCCGGGATGACCAGCATGCCGATGGTGGAATTGGTGGCCGTGAGCATGCGGGTCATCAGCGCATAGAGCGCGTAGCACAGCATCGACAGGATCGAGTAGATCACCGCCCAGTGCATCGCCCCGCTGCCCGGCTGCACGATGATCAGCACGCCGATGAAGCCGACGAAGATCGCCGCCCAGCGCCGGATGCCGGCCCATTCGCCAAGCAGCGGCCCCGCCAGCGCGGTGACGACAATGGGTCCGGCGAAGAAGATCGACATGGTCTCGGCCAGCTGCAGGTGCTGCACGGCGAGAAAGTTGAACGAGGTGGTGCCAAGCATCGTCAGGCCGCGGACGAACTGCAGCCAGGGCCGGTCGGTGCGGAACACCTCCGGATGGGCCCAGAGGCGGAACAGGAAGAAGGCAATCACCAGATGGCTGACGAACCGCATCCAGACGATCTGAAGCGGCGGCAGATGGCTGTAGGTGGTCAGATACTTGGCCGTGGCATCAAGGATGGAGAAGCACAGGCAGGTCAGCAGGATCATGCCGATGGCGATGAGCTGCGACCGCCGTTCTGCCGCCGCCTCGCGTTCGGGCTGCGACAGCGGCGTGATGGGCTCGGTCATGGTCTGGTGTCCGCAGGCGGGAGGGCATGTCATCCGGCGACGCAGGCCCGCCACCGGATGACCAGACTAGACGTCTCCCCGCCTGGCTGAAAGATCTTGCCGGGCGAAAGCGGTACGCCACGCCCGGAACCTGTCTCAGGCCGTGATCAGGCCGCGATCAGCCCGCGATCAGGCCTCGACGGCGAGCGGCACCACGGTGGCCGTCGGCGTCTCGTCGTCGAGATCGTCGGTGTCGTTGTCGAGCTCGGGATCGATCTCGGTGGTCAGCGACAGGTTCTTCTCGATCTGGCGCAGCAGCTTGCGCAGCTTCTTGCGGTCCTTATCGTCAAGGCCGGCAATCGCTTCCTTCTCGAGCCGCTTCCAGGCCTTGTCCACGTCCTGCACGCGGTTGCGGCCCTCGTCGGTGAGGAACACGCGGGCGAGACGGCCGTCGGTTTCGGAAACCTGGCGGCGCACCAGACCCTGGGCGGACAGCCGGGTCACCATCTTGGTGACGGTGGGCGGCTGCACGCCGAGCGCCAGGGCCAGCTGGCTCATGGTCCGACCGTCCGCATCGGCGAGCACCTTGAGCACGAGTTCCTGACCGGGATGCAGACCAATGCGCATCAAATGACCGCCTGAGCGAGCCCGCTGGGCCTTGGCCGCCTGCAGCAGGCGGAAAGTCACGCTCTTCTTGTAACTGAATGCCATCGTCGATCACTCCACTGCCGGTTGGCACAGCCTAGCCTGTGACCGCCGGAGACACGAGCCCCGGCGATTCGACGCGACACTAGCGGCGTTCCTTAACCGTCAAATGACACTCGCGTGGCGGCTGCTCAAAAACGGGCGAGCTTGCGACGCACCTTGTCCAGATATTGCCGCCGGCTGTCGGGGGTTGAGCTGTCCATCTTGTAATGAGCCAGATAAAGGGTCTTGCAGCGCGGCGCGCAGAGGACGCGCATGCCCCTGAGCAATGTCTTGCGGCCAGGCTCGCCCATCAGCTTCGACACCCACCAGGTGGCCCCACAGGTGGTGATGACCGCGATCTTGCGGATGTGCTGCATCTTGGGCCGCATGCCGGTGGTCTCGGTCGGCACCTCGAAGGTCACGTGCGGCACCCAGACCCGATCCAGCCACCCCTTCAGCATGGCCGGCAGACCGAACCACCAGGTCGGATAGATGAAGGTGATCATCTCGCACCACAGGATGGCTTCCACGTGACGCTCCACGGGACGGACATTGCTGCCCTGCGCGTGGTATCCCCGCCGCTCGTCCGCGCCCATCGCCGGCTGGAAGTTCTCGCCGTAAAGGTCAATGACCCGGAGCTCGTGGCCTGCCGACACCAGCGTCGACAGCACGGTTTCCTTTACGGCGGCGTTGAAACTTTCCGGGCAGGGATGGCAGTAGACGACCAGCACCCGCATGTTCAGAAGACCTCCATTGTCTTGCGGACCTTATCGAGAAAGGCGGAACGGGTCGCATCGCTGACCCGGTTCATGTCGTAGAGCGCCAGATAGCGCAGGCGTGCGAGGGGATGGATGACGGCCCTGAGCACGCGGGTCCCGACCTTGCGCGGCGGATCACCGACAAGGAAGGCCCGCAGCCGCGAGCCCCCATAGGTGGTGACGATGGCCAGCTTGCGGATGTTGGCGAGCGCCGGGACGACCTTGCCGTCCTGCAGCCGGAACGACACGCCCGGCAGGAACACCCGGTCGAAGAAGCCCTTGAGAATGGCGGGATAGCCGAAGTTCCACACCGGATGCACGATGACCAGCGCCTCGGCCGACAGCAGCCGCTCCACATAGGGGCTGACGGTGGCGCGGTTGCGGTCGAGATCGTGATAGGCCAGCCGCTCCTCGCGCGTCAGCCGCGGATCGAAGCCCTCGGCGTAGAGATCGCAATCATCGACACTGTGCCCGGCCTTCTCGAGCGTCTCGCGCACGGTTGCATGCAGCGCCGCGGCGAAACTGGTCTCGACGGGATGGGCATAGAGCAGCAGGATCTTCATGGCGCATCACCGGCAGGAGGAGGTTGCCCCGGACCGGGGCCTTGCCCAGCCGTCAGGGACGGCCCGGGCGCGGTGGCATCGGGCGGTCTCTTCCGGAGCAGGACATGTGGAGGGGCCTGAGCGCGTGAGCACGGGTTCAGGCCAGAGCCAGGGTCAGGCGGGCGTGAGGCCCGAGAACAGGAACACCTTGCTGGAACTGAAATCATAGTCCGGATCTTCCCAGGCGATCATCTTGCCCGGGTTCAGAAGCCCCTTGGGATCGGCCTCGCGCTTGAAGGCGAGCTGCAGCGCGTCGGTCTGCTTCATGCCGCCCTCCTCCAGCGTGTAGCGATGCGGATTGAAGATCGGACAGCCCGCCTCCTCGTGCAGGCGGATGATCTCGTCCAGCCGCGCCTCGGTGGTGTAACGCACCACCGGCAGGCCGAAGCAGGTGATCTTGCCGTCAAAGCGCACGAATTCCAGATGGCCCGGCACCTCGTCGCCGAACAGCTCGGTCATGCGGCGGACCTTCTCGACCTGGTCCGGATAGGGATAGAGAACCTGCAGATAGGTAATGGTCGGATCGACGCGCAGGCCGCGCAGGGTGGTGTGGTTCCAGGCCAGCTCATAGGCCGGCGGCAGGGTCTTCAGCGTTGCCTCGTCGGCCTGGTCCGACCGGTAGAGGATCGAGGCCCGGCCCTGCGAGGCGGTGAAGGTGGCGAAGGCGTCCATGGCGAAGGGGGCCACCATGATCACCACCACGGACTGGTCGCGGCGGATGTACTTCTGGTGGCGCAGGAAATAGTCGTGCGGCAGCGGTGCGACGACAGGGGCGAGCTGCTTCAGCAGGATGCCGTCCTGGTTGGCCAGCGCATCGGCATAGACGACGCTGTCCATGAAGTCGTCGAAGCCGACCAGCACGTCGACCCAGTCATAGGCCGCCGTCAGCGGCATCTCGACCTCGGTGATGACCCCGTTGGTGCCGTAGGCGTGCATGACGCGGGACAGGTCCGCGCCCTTGAGATGCAGGACGCGCGGCTCGGCCTCCATGGTGACGACCTTGAGGCTGAGCACATTGCCGAGGTCGCGCAGGCCGCCCCAGGAAATGGAGCCGACGCCGCCCGACCCGCCGGCGATGAAGCCGCCGATGGTCGCGGTGCGATAGGTCGAGGGATGCAGGCGCAGTTCCTGGCCCGAATGGGCGCGGGTTTCCTCGTCGATCTTCGAGATGATCGCCCCGGCCTCCGCCACGACGACACCGGGCCGGATGGAGAGGACACGGTTCATGTCGGCCAGATTGAGGATGACACCCCCCGACAGGGGCATTGCCTGGCCGTAGTTGCCCGTGCCGGCCCCGCGCGTGGTGACCGGAATGTCGAGCGCGTAGCAGGCCCTGAGCACCCGGATGACCTCGGCCTCGGTGCGGGGCGTGACGACGAGGTCGGCGGTGACATGGTCAAGCTGCTGCTTGAGCACGGGCGAGTACCAGAAGAAGTCGCGGCTCTTCTGCCTGACGATCTGCGGATTGTCCTCGAGGGCAAGGCCGGCCAGTTCGGACTTGAGGGTTTCGATCGCGCTCATCAGGCTACTCCCGCAAGGACTTTCGGCCGGACCGCCAGAAGGGCGTCCAGCTCGCGGTAATCAGGAAGGGTCCGGTCGATGGACCGGCCGGCACGGAGAACGGTGCGGGGCCCGGACGGACGCGCCAGCAGCTCGCTCCAGTCACGCGCCCGGAAGACAACGAGATTGGCCGGCGCCCCCTCGCGCAGGCGGCCATGCGCCGGCCGGCCGAGCAGCTCGGCCGGCGTGGTGGTGACGGTGCGGATCCAGTCGCCGACCGGATGATCCAGCTGCAGGATGCGGGTGGCCTGGGTGTAGACCTCGACGAGATCGAGATCGCCATAGGCATAGAACGGATCGCGCGTGTTGTCGGAGGAGACGGCGACGGGGATGCCGCGCGCCTTCATCTCGTGCAGCAGCGTGACGCCCCGCCAGCGCGGGGTGCGGCCGGCCTGCCGGTCCTGCAGATACATGTTGCACATGGGCAGGGACACGATGCCGAGCCCGGCGCGCGCGACCAGATCGAGCGTGCGGTCGATCTCCTCCGGCTCCTGCCGGGCGAGCGAGCAGCAGTGACCGACGACAATGCGCCCCTCGAAGCCGGTGCGGATGGCCGCCTCGGCAATGTGGCGCAGGCTGCGGGCCGTGCTGTCCCCGGTCTCGTCGGCGTGGAAGTCCAGATCAAGGCCGCGGTCCGAGGCGGCCCTCATCATGGCATCGAGATGCTCGTCCAGCCGCGGCACCATGTAGGTGACGGCACCGAGCACCCCCTGCGCGGACGCCACGCGGTCGGCTATGGCGGTCAGGAAGCCGTCATCCGCATCGAGCCGGTCGATGCCGAAAAGACAGGCGGCCTGCAGGTCGATCCGCTCGCGCCAGTCGGCCCGGACCTCCTGGAACACCGGCCAGGAGATGCTCTCCTGCGGCGGGATGCTGTCGAGATGGGTGCGGATCAGCGAGGTGCCGTGGGCGAAGGCACAGCGGAGCGAGAACTCCATCCGCGCCCGGACATCCTCCGCCGTCCAGTTGGCGGCGCGATCCGCACCGACGGCAGTGAGCGCCCCCATGAAGGTGCCATCCGGATTGGGCTGGCGCGGGCTGATATGCCCCTTGTCGAGATGGGTGTGCATGTCGACGAGGGTGGGCAGCACCAGCCCGCCATCGAGATCGTAACTGTAATCGCCACAGGTCGGGGGCTGGCTGCCGGCCGGCGTGATCGACAGGAGCGTGCCGTTCTCGAACTCGATGTCGACGGGGACCAGAGCCGACAGATCGGTGCCGGCGAGCGACGGCGGCAGCAGGGCAGCCGGCACGCGGGCCCGGCGCAGGCAGGCCGTGCCCCGGATGGGAACCGTGAAGACCTCGCTCATGGATTCAGTTCTCCCGGCGGATGGCACTCTCGTGCCACCGGCGCAACAGAAGGTGGGACACCGCGCTGGTCAGCGCGAAGATGACGACGCCCGTCAGGGACAAGAGCAGCAGGGCCGCAAACAGGCGGGGAATGTTGAGGCGGAACTGCGATTCCAGCAACCGGTAGGCCAGGCCCGACTGGGCTCCGGCGGACCCGGCGGCAAACTCGGCCACCACCGCGGCAATGAGCGCCAGGCCGCCGGCGATCTTCAGCCCGGCGAGAAAGTAGGGCAAGGCGGCCGGGAGCTTGAGATAACGCAGGGTCTGCCAGCGGCTGGCCCCGTACATCTCGAACAGGTTGAGCAGGTTGTGGTCGGTCGACTTCAGCCCCTGCGTTGTGTTGGAGAGAACGGGAAAGAAGGCGACAATGAAGGCGCAGATGAGCAGGGCCGCCTGCGTCGTCGGGGCATAGATGAGGATCAGCGGCGCGATGGCCACGATCGGTGTCACCTGCAGGATCACGGCATAGGGGTAGATGGCCAGCTCGACCCAGCGCGACTGGGTCATGAGGATGGCGAGGCCAACGCCGCCGATGAGCGCAAGGCCCAGCGCCAGAAAGGTGATCTTCAGCGTCACCAGGAGCGCCGCCGACAGGATCGGCCAGTCGGTGACCAGAGACCGGACCACCCGCTCCGGGCTCGGCAGGATGTAGTGCGGCACGTCATAGGCCGCGACATACCAGGCCCAGAGCAGCACGAGCAGCCCGAGCATGACCACGGGAATGGCGATGCGCAGCAGCCGGTCCGCCAGATCCTCGGACCGCCCGGTCAGTGGCGCGCCCCCGGCGGCAGAAGCGCCGGACGAGACCCCGGCGGGAGCGACTTTGGCGGCCGTGGCCTTTGCGGGATCGAGCAAGGTCATAGATGGTCCCTCGCATCCATGGCGGCGTGCAGCGCGGCCGACGCCTGCCGGCAATAGTCGTTGTAGACGGTCGAGGTGCGGAAGTCCTCGTCGCGGGGATAGGGCGCGTCGATCGGCAGGTCGCTGACGACCCGGCCCGGACGCGCCGCCATGACGACGATCCGGCTGGAGAGATAGACGCTCTCGTAGACCGAGTGGGTGACGAACAGGACGGTCCAGCCAAAGCGTTCCCACAGGCGCAAGAGATCGTTGTTGAGCTTGAAGCGGGTGATCTCGTCGAGGGCGGCGAAGGGCTCGTCCATCAGGAGCAGCTTCGGCCGGGTGACCAGCGCGCGGGCGATGGAGACGCGCATCTTCATGCCGCCCGACAGCTCGCGCGGATAGGCATCGCGGAACTGGTCGAGACCGACCATCGACAAGGCCTCCATCACCGGCTCGTCCGCGGCCTTGCGCGAGACGCCCTTGAGGCGCAGCGGCAGCCAGACATTCTCGAACACGGTGGCCCAGGGCATCAGCGTCGGCTCCTGGAAGACAAAGCTGATTTCGGGCTCGGCCTGACCGGCGGCATTGTGCTCCGACGTGGGCCAGTCGAGGCGTCCGGAAGAGGTCTCGCCCAGACCGGCGATGATGCGCAGGGCCGTGGACTTGCCGCAGCCGGAGGGGCCGAGCAGGCTGATGAATTCGCCCTGCCCCACGTCAAGGGTCATGTCCTTGAGGGCGATGGTGCCATTGGAGAAGGTCTTCGACACGCCGCTCAGCCGGACGAGCGGACGGGAGACGGCCGTCACCGGCCCGGCGGCAACCGGACGGGAGGCTTCGGGAACTGCGGACATGGGACGCACGGGCTCCGTTGGACCAGAAGAAGAGAGCAGGCAGCGGCCCCGGCGGATCGAATCCCCGCCGGAGCCGCATCATCTCACTTCTTCAGGTTCATGCCGACGCCCTTGCACACGAACTCGGTCGTGTAGACCTGCTTCACGTCGATGCCGGCCTTGAGCACGCCGGACTTGACCATGGCGTCATAGAAGGCCTGCTGCTTGGCATCGGTCATGCAGCCGATGCCCTTTTCCAGCGCCTCGCCGGATTCCACCAGGCCGAAGGACTTCATCGTGGCGATCGAGAAGGCGATCTGGTCATCCGTCATTTCCGGATTGTCCTTCTTGATCAGTTCGTTGGCAGCCTTGTTGTCGCCGTAGAGATAGTTGTACCAGCCCTCGATGGTGGCATCGACGAAGCGCTGGGTGAGATCCTTGTTGGCCTCGACGAAGTCCTTGCGGGCCTCGATCAGCGTGGAATAGGTCTCGAAGCCCGCGTCGGCGAGCAGGAACAGCTTCGGCTTGAACCCGCCTTCCTTCTCGATCGCGAAGGGCTCGGACGTGATGTAGCCCTGCTGCGCCGACTGCTTGTCGGCGAGGAACGGACCCGGGTTGAAGGCATAGGGCTTGTACTGCTCGTCCCGGAAGCCCGGGTAGGCGGACTTCATCCACTGGAAGTAGGAGGAAAAGCCGTCAGCCCCCATGAAGATGGTCGGCAGCTTGGCAAGATCCTCGAACTT
This sequence comes from Pannonibacter sp. XCT-53, assembly GCF_009915765.1. Taxonomy (NCBI): domain Bacteria; kingdom Pseudomonadati; phylum Pseudomonadota; class Alphaproteobacteria; order Hyphomicrobiales; family Stappiaceae; genus Pannonibacter; species Pannonibacter tanglangensis. The sequence continues at coordinate 126,375 of NZ_JAABLQ010000002.1, read as the reverse complement.
CTCGATGCCGGTGTCCGGATGGGCGATGAGGACCTGCGGGTCCTTCTGGAAGATCGCCGCGACCTCAACGACCGGGATGTCTTCCGCCAGCGCGCTGAGCGGCTGCAGCATGTTGCCGGCCATGTAGAACTGGATCTTGCCGGCGAGCAGCAGCGCCCGGTTGGCCGCCTGCGGCCCGCCCTGCACGATCTCGACCTTGAGGCCATATTTCTCGTAAGTGCCGTCGGCAACAGCCTGGTAGTAGCCGCCGTGCTCGGCCTGGGCGAGCCAGTTCGTGCCGAACTTTACTTCGTCAAGAGCAAGGGCACTGGCGGTCAGGCCAGCGGTGAAAGCCAGGCTGGCGCCCAGGCCTGCAAGAGAAGTCATGATACGCATGTTGTCTTCCGCCTCCGTTTGCTTTTGTCAAAGCTCTGCCGCTGTGCCTCCTCAGGCCCTGGGAGCGGTTCAGGCAATCACGCTGAACATGTCTAGCAAGCGACGTGCCAGTCCGGCTCCAGCCTGACCTTTCGTCACGTGCCTGCCGCCCCGGCCGGGATCTGCCGATGACGTCCGACCGCCCCTGCGTCAACTGTGCATAATTTCCGGTCACATGCCACTCACTTCGGCATGCCCACGTCTTGCGCAGTGCAGCAGCGGTTTCTAGGCTTGGACCGGGCCTGAAGCATCGGCCCGTCCGCACGAGACGACAAGCGCCCTTGCGCCCCGTCGTCTCGACCCCGACAGGAGCCAGCATGACCCGCGCCGTGACACCGACGACGATCCGACCGCCCTTTGCCCGCTACAGCCACGCCGTGGAGGTGCCGGCCGGACACAGGCTGGTGTTCTGCTCCGGACAGCTCGGCATCGGCCCCGATGACGTGATCCCCGAGGGCGTCGAAGCCCAGACCCGGCTGTGTTTCGGCAACATCCGGCACATCCTGGAGGCGGCCGGCATGACGCTGGCCGACATCGTGCGGATCAACGCCTATGTCACCGCCCGCGACCACATGGCCGGCTACATGAAGACCCGGGACGAGTTCACCGCCCTGCCCCCGCCCGCCTCGACGCTGATGATCGTCGGTGGCTTCACGCGCGAGGAGTTCGTCGTCGAGGTCGAGGTCATCGCGGCCAGCGCGGAGTGAGAAACGCCGCATGTTCAACGAAAATTATTTTTGTTGAACATGGAGAGCGGCTGCTTCCCTCCCCCGCTAATGGAAGTCCCGGCTTTTCGGCAGGATGCGGACATCGCGGGGGTGGACGTGGCGGGGCGGGACGGCGAGCGTCGAGGTCGGGTGGGCAGCGGGACGGACCGGCTGGCCTGCCCCCTGCGACCGCTGCGGCTGCGGCGGGATCACCTCCGAGCCGGGGGCTTCGGCCGTCCACAGCGCGCCGAGCAGGGCGCTGCGGTCGATGACATTGCTCAGCATGAGATGGATCACCCCCTCGGCGGAGCGCTGCACCCGGCCCTCCACCAGCATCAGCCGTGAGCCCATGACGGCCCCGCGCAGGGCCTCGAACCGGCGCGCCCAGAGCACGCAGTTGACGATGCCGGTCTCGTCCTCCAGCGTGATGAAGATGGCATTGCCCTTGCCCGGGCGCTGGCGCACCAGCACGAGCCCGGCCATGCGCGTGAAGCGCCCTTCGGCCCGGCGGCAGGTCTCGGCCGCGCTGCAGACCCCCTCCCGCGTCAGCCGCTCGCGCAGGAGCAGCATGGGATGCGCCTTCAGCGACAGGCGCAGGGTCTGGTAGTCGGTCGCCACCTGCTCGCCCAGCGCCATGCGCGGCAAGGCGGCATCGGCTTCCGCGCCCAGCTCGCGCGCATCGACGGCGGCAAAGAGCGGCAGCGGGTCATCCTGCGGCAGGCGGCGGACCTCCCACAGGGCCGAGCGCCGGTCGAGCCCGATCGAGCCGAAGGCATCGGCATCGGCCAGCGCGCGCATCGGCCGGCCATAGAGCCGGGCCCGCCGCGCCACGTCCTCCACCACGGCAAAACCATTCTGCCGCGCGGCGACGAGACGACGGGCCTCCGCCTCGTGAATGCCCTCCGCCTGGCGGAAGCCGAGACGCAGGGCGAGCCGGCCGTCGCGGCCGCGCTCCAGCGTGTTGTCCCAGTAGCTCTCGTTGACATCGACGGCCCGCACCTCGACGCCGTGCTCCTGCGCGTCGCGCACGATCTGCGCCGGGGCGTAAAAGCCCATCGGCTGGGAATTGAGCAGGGCGCAGGCAAAGATCGCGGGGTGATGGCACTTCAGCCAGGACGAGACATAGACCAGCTTGGCGAAGGAGGCCGCGTGGCTTTCGGGAAAGCCGTAGGAGCCGAAGCCCTGGATCTGGCGGAAGCAGTTTTCGGCGAACTCCCGGTCATAGCCGCGCGCCACCATGCGCTCGACCATCAGCCCCTCGAACTCGCCGATGGTGCCGACATTGCGGAACGTCGCCATGGCGCGGCGCAGCTGGTTGGCCTCCACGTCGGAGAATTTCGCCGCGACCATGGCGAGCTGCATCGCCTGTTCCTGGAACAGCGGCACGCCCCTGGTCTTGCCCAGCACCTGATGCAGCTCGTCCGCCGGCCCGTGCTCGGGTGCGGGCGAGGGAAAGACCACGGCCTCCTCGCCGGAGCGCCGCTTGAGATAGGGATGCACCATGTTGCCCTGGATCGGCCCGGGCCGGACGATGGCGACCTGGATGACGAGATCGTAGAACTCGCGCGGCTTCAGGCGCGGCAGCATGTTGATCTGCGCCCGGCTCTCCACCTGGAAGACGCCGATGGAATCGCCCTTGCACAGCATGTCATAGGTGGCCCGGTCGTCCTGCGGCACATCGGCGAGCGTCATGTCGAGGCGCTCGTGATCCTTGAGCAGCTCGAAGGCCTTGCGGATGCAGGTCAGCATGCCGAGGGCCAGCACGTCGACCTTCATCAGGCCGAGCATGTCGATGTCGTCCTTGTCCCACTCGATGAAGGTGCGGTCCGCCATGGCGGCGTTGCCGACGGGCACCATCTCGTCGAGCCGGTCACGCGTCAGCACGAAGCCGCCAACATGCTGCGACAGGTGGCGGGGAAAGCCGATGAGGCGGCGGGCAAAATCCACCGCCCGGGCGATGAGCGGATTGTCGGGATCAAGCCCGGCCTGACGCACCTGGTTGCGCGTGATGTCGGAGCCCCAGCTGCCCCACTGGGTGCCGGACAGGGCCGTGGTCACGTCCTCCGGCAGCCCCAGCACCTTGCCGACCTCGCGGATGGCGCTCTTCGGCCGGTAGTGGATGACGGTGGCGGCCAGACCCGCGCGCTCGCGGCCATAGCGGGCATAGATGTGCTGGATCACCTCCTCGCGCCGCTCGTGCTCGAAGTCCACGTCGATGTCCGGCGGCTCCTTGCGCTCCTCGGAGATGAAGCGGGCGAAGAGGACATTGTGCTCGGCCGGATCGACCGAGGTGATGCCCAGCACGTAGCAGACGGCGGAATTGGCCGCCGAGCCGCGGCCCTGGCAGAGGATGCCCTTCTCGCGCGCCACCTGGACGATGTCGTGGATGGTGAGGAAATACGGCGCATAGTTGAGCTTGGCGATGAGCGCCAGCTCCTGATGCAGCAGCCGCTCGACCTTGGGCGGAATTCCCGCCGGGTAGCGCCCGGCCGCATGGCGGAAGGTCAGCTCCTCCAGCCAGGACTGTGCCTGCCAGCCGGCCGGCACCGGCTCGTCGGGATACTGGTAGCTGAGCTGGCCAAGATCGAACTCCACGCTGGCGAGAAGGCGCTGCGTTTCGAGGAGGGCGGACGGGTGGTCGGCAAAGAGACGGGCCATCTCGGCCGCGTGCTTGAGGTGGCGCTCGGCATTGGCCTCCAGCAGCCGGCCGGCATTTTCCAGCGTGCGGCCAAGGCGGATGCAGGTGAGGATGTCCTGCAGCGGGCGCTGCTGCGGATCGGCGTAGAGGACGTCATTGGTGGCCAGAAGCTTCACGCCGCCCTGGTCGGCAAGGGCGCCCAGGGCCGCCAGCCGGCGGCGGTCATCGCCCCGGCGCGGCATGGCCGCCCCGAGCCAGACAGCGCCCGGCGCGGCCGCCTCGAGCCGGCTCAGGACCCGCGCCAGCGCCGGCTCGAGCGGGCGGCCGGGCATGACAAGGAAGAGGAGGCCGGCGGGATCCTCGAGCAGATCGTTGAGCGTCAGGTGGCAGGAGCCCTTCACCGCGCGGCGGTTGCCGATGGTCAGGAGGCGGCAGAGCCGGGCCCAGCCGGCACGGTGCTGCGGATAGGTGACGATGTCCGGCGTGCCGTCGGCAAAGCAGAGCCGGGCCCCGGTCACGAGCCTGAAGCGCTGCGCGCGGGCCTGGACCTCTGCCCGCAGCGCCGCATCCTCACCGCCGGGAACGAGCGGCCGCAGCTCGATGCGGTAATCGCCCGGACTGCCGCCCTGGCGCAGCTTCAGCGGCGGCAGCGCGCCGCCCTCGCGCAGCTCGCGCAAGGTGCCCCAGGCCCGGACCACGCCGGCCACCGTGTTGCGATCGGCAATGCCAAGCCCGGTGTGGCCCAGCAGCAGGCTGGTCAGCACCAGATCCGCCGCCGGCGAGGCCCCTTGCAGGAAGGAGAAATTCGTCGCCGCCGCCAGTTCGGCATAGGCGCCGGGCAGCAGCGGGAGACGGGCCGGAGCGGAGCGGCTCATGCGAACAGCCCGTGCAGGAACCAGCGCGGCGGCGCGGCCGGATCCTCGTAGAAGCCTTCGCGGAACAGCCAGAAGCGCAGGCCGCGGGCATCCTCCACCCGGTAATAGTCCCGCGTCACGGGCACCGGCGCGAGGTGCTGCGCCCCCGGCAGCAGCGGCAGGCGCCACCAGTCCGGCGCGATCCGCTCCGGCCCTTCGGCCCGCGTCACCTCATGCAGCACATGGCGCCAGCGGAACCGGAGCGGCGGGCTGTCGGGCACCTCGGCCATGACCTCGATCGGCTGCGGCTGGCGGAACAGGGTGAGCGGGCGCAGAGGCACCTGCTCCTCCCCGCCTCCCGGCGCGACAAGCTCCCAGGAGGCACCGGCCGCCGCCGACAGGTAGGGCACCACGGCGGCGGCGAGCGCCGGGTCATGCGTGTCGCGGGCCACATGGCGTTGCACGGCCTCCCGGCCGAAGCGGGCCATCAGCCGGTCGACGAGGGCCGCGACCTCCGCCGCCTCGGCGGCAGCGGCGCTGGAGCCGTCGAGCTGCGCCTGCTGCGGGGTGAGCGGATCGCTGCGCAGGACGGCGAGGCGCAGGGCGTCGAAGCCGAAACCGGGGTCGAGCGGATCGGCGAGGGCATCGATGCGCAGTTCCAGCAGGCGCACCAGCCGGGCCGCATCGCGCAGGCCCTGCGCGGTTTCGAGACTGACCCGACGCACCTCGCCGTCGCTGCGGAAGAAGGCCGCCTCGAAGGCACGCCCGCCCGCCCCGCGCCGCTCCAGCGCGGCCATGGCATCGCCGGCCAGCGTGCGCAGCGCCTCAAGCAGCGCCTCGAGACCGGTGACCGGCTCGGGAAAATGCTTCTCCGCCATGATTTCGGGCGGCAGGCGCAAGGGCGTGAGGCGCAGGTCCTCGCGCCCCAGCACCCGGCGCAGCGCCGCCGGCAAGGCCTCCCCGAAGCGGGCGGACAGCATGTGCGAGGGCCGCTCGTCCAGATCTCCCAGACTGCGGAACCCGGCGCGCTGCAGCGCCAGCGCGGTCTCCGCATCCTGTTCGAGCACGGCGAGAGGCAGGCCGCGCAGCAGGGCCTCCTCCTCCGGACCGGGCCGGGTGACCGTTCCCGGCTTTTCCCGCGCCAGCGCCCAGGCCGCCTGCGGCGTGCCGGCAATGGCGGCGCGGACAGTGAGCCCCAGCCGCTGCAGCCGGCGCGTCGCCCGGGTGCCGAGCCCGACCTCGCCGCCGAAGAGATGGGCGCAGCCGGTGATGTCGAGCAAGAGCCCCTCGTTGCCCCTCAGGGCCAGGAGCGGGGTGAACATCTCGCAGGCCGAGGCGGCGGCAGCCAGAAGATCCGCATCCGCCTCCGGGGCCGCCTCGCCGGTGAGGAGACCCGGCAGGACGGCACGCGCCTCCGTCAGCGCCATGCCGGTGCGCAGGCCAAGCCGCGCGGCATTGGCGTCGAGCGCGGCAAGACGCAGCGCCCCGCGCGCCTTCTCGACCAGCACGAAGGGACGCGTGTCAACCGGCGCGCCGCTGCGGACCTGATGGCGGCGTGCCCTGTCGGTCGACAGGAAGGGAAACCACAGCGCCAGGTAGCGCCGCCCGGCGTCGGGCTGCGGCGCCGGAGCCGGTTTCGAGGTCGCGGTCCGGGGCAATGCCGGTGAGCGGCCGGGAGACGAGTTTTGAGAGAGCACGATCCCACTCCACATGATAGCGCAAGCCCTCCTGGCCGTTGCGGGCCCGCAGAAGGGTCAGGTCGAAGGCCGGACGTCCCGGCGCATTGGCCGCAAGGGCAACCGAGGGCAGCGCGCGCACCTGCCAGCGGGTTTCCGCAGCGCTTGCCACAGGGGCAGCCCCCACCCGCAGCACGAACACGGGCACGCCGGAATTGCGGGCGGCGAGCGCCAGACGGCGGCTGGCGGTCAGGTCATAGGCCCGGACCTCGCCCCACAGCTCGACGATCACCGCGTCCAGGGCCGCGCAGGCCGCCCCCTCCAGCGCGGCCTGCAGCACGGCCACGGGATCACGCAGGCGGACCGGCAAGAGGCGGGCCGGATCAAGGCCGAATTCGGCCAGACCCATGCCATGCAGCGGGCCGGTCTCGCCCTCGGACAGGCTGCGCCCGACATGCAGCAGCGGACGCCGGCGGCCGGACTGGGCCGCAAGCCCGAGCGCCAGCCCGGACAGGCTGACCGCATCGGCGGCGGCGGCATGAAACTCGTGCAGCCCCCGGGAGGGCAGCCCGGCGCTGGCGGGCCCGCTGCCTGCGGGCCTCGGCCCGGCATGCTGGCGCATCATCCGGGAGAGGGTCTCGAAGTCATGCATGGCGCAAAACCGGGTTGTTCCGGCCTTTCACGGGGAGCGTGAAGGCAGGTCTGTCAACGTCAATGTTCCTATTTTGTTCTTTATGCGCCTGCCCTCCCCGAGAGTCAACGCCGCCCCCGGGGACAAGGTGAAGATTCATTGAACCCCGACAAAAGCCGCCGTAAGCCCTTGAGAAACATGACAAGGATAAAGCGGGACGGAACCGAGAGGGCGGGTCGGCCCGCACTTCCCCCTTGCGCGGAAGCCTGTGGCAGACGAAGACTGGAGCCGCAGTCAGGTGACCCTGTGCGGAACTCGGGCGGTGAAATTGAGCGCCGCTATCAAAGCCTGCAGGTCCAGATCATATCCCGATCAGAAGGACCGGATTTGTCATGCGCTTGTGGATCAAGGACCCGATCGCCATCCTCAGTGAGGGCGCGGAACGGGGGATTGTCATTGAGGACGGCGTCATCGCCGAGCTGGTTGCGCGCGGCCGCACGCCGATGCTGCCGGTGGACGGCACCTTCGACGCCGGACGGCATGTCATCGTGCCCGGCCTCGTCAACACGCATCATCACTTCTACCAGACCCTGACCCGGGCTCACCCTGAGGCGATCAACAAGGAGCTGTTTCCCTGGCTGCAGGCGCTCTATCCGATCTGGGCGCGGGCCGTGACGCCGGAGACCTTCCGCCTGGCCACCCGTCTCGCCCTGACGGAGCTGATGATGTCGGGCTGCACCACCGCCGCCGACCACCATTACCTCTATCCGGGCGGGCTGGAAGCGGCGATGGACATCCAGGCCGAGGAGGCCGAGCGGGTGGGCCTGCGCATGACGCTGACACGCGGGTCCATGAACCTCAGCCAGAAGGACGGCGGCCTGCCGCCGGACAGCGTGGTGCAGGACACGGACACGATCCTGGCCGACTGCGAAAGGGTGCTGGCGAAATACCATGACCGGTCGAAGGGCGCGAAGCTGCAGGTGGCGCTGTCACCCTGCTCGCCTTTCTCGGTGACACGGGAGCTGATGCGCGAGAGCGCGGTTCTGGCCGAGCGGCACGACTGCCGCCTGCACACGCATCTGGGCGAGACCCACGACGAGAACGCCTATTGCGAGGCGAAGTTCAACTGCCGCCCGGTGGATTACCTGGAGGACTGCGGCTGGCTGACCAGCCGGACCTGGCTGGCGCATGGCATCCATTTCAACGACGACGAGGTGCACCGGCTTGGTCATGCCTGCGTCGGCGTCTGCCATTGCCCGACCTCCAACATGGTGCTGGCGTCGGGCCAGTGCCGGACGAAGGAGCTGGAGGCGGCCGGCTCGCCGGTGGGCCTCGGCGTCGACGGCTCGGCCTCCAACGACAATTCCAACCTGATGGAAGGGCTGCGCCACGCGCTGATGATCAACCGGCTGACCTATGACGCGGCCTCGGTGACGCACCTGGATGCCTATCGCTGGGCCACGGAAGGCTCGGCCCGGTGTCTCGGCCGGGACGACATCGGCGCGATCGCCATCGGCAAGATGGCGGATCTGGCGTTCTACAGCCTCGACGAGCTGCGCTTCTCCGGTGCGGGAGATCCGCTGGCGGCGCTGATCCTGTGCGGCGCGCACCGGGCCGACCGGGTGATGGTGGGCGGGACCTGGACGGTGACCGACGGCGAGCCGGTGACCATCGACACCGCCCGGCTGCGCCACGAGCATGGCGAGGCCGCACGGCGGTTCCTCGAAAGCCTGTAAGGGCCGCCGGCGGGACCGCCGCTGGCCCCGGCCTCACAGCATGCGACGTTCCTGCCGGCGGCCGAGGAAGGCGAAGACGGCAATGAGGAACGACAGCACGGCGATGAACAGGAAGGACGCCCGCAGCGACGAGGCTTCGGCAATGAAGCCGATCAGCGGCGGGCCGAACAGGAAGGCGCCGTAGCCGAGGGTCGAGACGGCGGCCAGCGCCTCGCCCGGCGACATGTCCGGATCGGCGGCGGCGCGGGAGAAGGCGATGGGGAAGATGACCGCATTGCCGAGGCCCATGATGCCGCAGCCGAGCCAGATCACGTACGGATCGCTGCCGAGCACGAAGATCATGGCACCGATGCCGGCGGTGATGCCGCTGGCGATCGCGGTGTTCATCTGGCCAAAGCGGGCGATGATGTGATCGCCGGCAAAGCGCATGCCGACCATGGCCACGGAGAAGACCGAGAAGCCGATGGCCGCCATGGACGGCTCGATGCCGAGTTCCTTGATCTGGTAGAGCGCGGCCCAGTCAACGGCCGAGCCCTCGCTGACGGCGGCGCAGAAGGCCATGCCGCCGATGAAGATCAGGCCCCCGCGCGGCAGGGCAACGAGCGGCGGCCGCTTGCCGCTCGTCTCGTGGATCTGCGAGGTCCACGGCACCCGCAGGAAGACGACACAGGCTACGGCCAGCACGGCAACCACCACCCAGACATGGGTCGTGACGCTCCAGCCGAGCCAGATGGTGAACCCGCCGAACCCGGCCCCCACGCCCGCGCCCAAGCTGTACAGGCCGTGGAAGGAGGACATGATCGGCTTGGCCATGGCCTTTTCCACCTCGGCGGCCCAGGCGTTCATGGCCACGTCCGAGGCCCCGATGATGGCACCGAAGGCCGCAAGGATCGGCGCGATCACCCAGACGGAGCCGGCCAGCGGCACCAGGGCAAAGACAAGGAAGCAGACCGCGATGCCGATCCGCGCGCCCGTCACGCCGCCGAAGCGGTCGATTGCCCGGCCCGACAGCGGAAACGACAGGATGCCGCCGACGGCCATGATCAGCAGGAGAATGCCGAACCCGCCCTCCGACAGGCCGAGATAGGACTTGATGTCCGGGATGCGCGATGCCCACGTGCCGACCAGACTGCCGACACAGAAAAACACGATGGCCACGGCAAGCCGGGCGCGGGCAAGATGGGACATGACGGGAATCCGGTTGAGCGCAAAAGGAAGGCAAAACACATATCGATGCTAATTGCGGCCAAGGGGTGACAAACTCAAGCGCCAGATGGCAGAAACAACCGGAACCAGTTGATCTCAGGCGAAAATACCCGTGCCTGCCGCAAGCCGGCCGGCCTCCACCAGCCGGTCTGCCGCCTGCCGATAGGCGCTGGCCGTCTCCTTCGAGCGGCGCTCCGCAGCATCCGAAGTTGGCCGGCTTTCAGCGTCTGCGGACCTTTCGTTGTCCTCATTCGAAGACTGACGCGATCGGGAGGGCTCCGACTTGTCCGCAGGTGCAGTGGCTGAGGTCTGGCTGGTCTGCGCGGCCGCTTCCCCCTCCCCCTCTTCGCCGCGCAGCTCGGCGGCGGCCTCGGCCCGGGCCTGCGACTGGGCTTCCTGCAACTGCGAGCGGGCGAGCTGTGCCACGCGCAGATCCTGCGAAGACGGCTCGGCAGGGGCAAGCGCGGCACGGATGACAATCTGCATCTTGCGGACCGTGGCTTCCGGTTCGCTTTCCGGCGAGGTATCGATCTGGACCTCGCCACCGATGGCATAGCGGCCACCGTCCGGCCCTTGCTGGAACGTGTAACTGGGCGCACCCGCATAGGGGCCGCCGACCCGGGCATGCGCCTGCTCATGCGCCCGCACCTCGCGGTCGCGCTGCTTCAGCTTTTCGACCTGGTCCTCTTCTTCCTCGGTCAACCCGTCCTGGTTCGGGTCTTCCTCTTCTGACGAACTGCCGGTTTCCTCTGCCGACGCCTCCAGCCCGGAAGACTGTGCAGTCACGGTCTCGCCTTGCGGGCCGGATTGACTGGCAGACGCATCGGACGCGGGCGCGCTGGATTCCTTCGTCTTGCGATCCTCCTCCGGCTGCAGGGCGTCGCTGTCCTGCAGCGCCTGAAGCGCCGCAGCCGAGAAGGTGGCGACAGCGCCCGAGCGTTCAGCCTGGCGGACCGGATCGCTTGCACTTTGCCGGGCAGATACGACGGTGCCGTCCCGGTCACGCGGATCATGCGTGAGCGGTCCCGACTGGCCCTGGGTTCCACCCCGCTGGGTGGCCCCGACCGAAAGGGCAGACAATGCGGTCAGCATGCAGCTGACTTTGCGGAAGGTGCATTTCCAATCGGTTAACGGCGATTAACGGCTTTGATCAGTTTTGCGTGAGCCGCCGGGAGAGGCACGGACGCCGCAAGAACAGGCATGACGGCAGGGGATCAGGCAGCTAATCTCGGCGGACCTTCCGATTGCTCCAGCGAGGCCTTCCATGACCGCCCTGCCGCGCCGCTTCTGGCACGAGATGACCACGACCGATTTCTCCGGCTCCGACACCAGCGGCTGGATTGCCGTACTGCCGGTGGCCGCGATCGAACAGCACGGGCCGCATCTGCCGGTCTGGACGGACACGGCCATCGCCAAGGGGCAGATCCGCCGCACCCTCGAGCTGCTGCCTGACGACCTGCCGGTGACCTTCCTGCCGGTGCAGCAGATCGGCAAGTCGAACGAGCACATCTCCTCGCCCGGCACGCTGACCATCTCCTGGGAGACGTTGACGCGGGCGTGGATCGACATCGGCGAGAGCGTCGCCCGGGCCGGCATCCGCAAGCTGGTGCTGATCAATTCCCACGGCGGCAATGTGCCGATCATCGACATCGTGGCGCGGGAGCTGCGCATCAGCCACGAGATGCTGGTGACGGCCACGGCCTGGTCGCGCTTCGGCCAGCCGGAGGGCGTGTTCCCGGCCGAGGAATTCACCTATGGCATCCACGGCGGCGACATCGAGACCTCGATCATGCTGCATCTGCACCCGGAGCTGGTGCGCATGGACAAGGCCATCGACTTCCCATCGACACAGCAGGATTTCATAAAGGAATTCAAGTATCTGCGCGGACATGGCCAGCAGCAGTTCGGCTGGAAGGCGCAGGACCTCAACCCGGCCGGTGCCGTGGGCAATGCCGCCCGCGCCACGGCGGAAAAGGGCAAGGCCTCGCTGGACCATGCGGCCCGCGGCTTCGTCGAGCTGCTGAAGGACGTGCACGGCTTCGACCTCGGCCGCCTGTGGACGCCCGCCTGACCGCAGCGGCAGCCGCCCGCTTCAGCGGGCGCAGGGCCGGCAGGCCGGCCTGTTTCAACAGCAGAGCCGCCCGCTTCAGCGGGCGGCGCGGACTGCTCACAAACTTCGGAGTTTCGTCAGTTTGCCGTCATTCCGGACAAGGTGAGCGTTCAGCGAACCGCAGATCCGGAATCCAGCATGTCTGTGCGAGCGCAAGCGAGTCCATAAACAAGTCAACGGATATGATTTTCGACTGACACGTTTGTCGCGCTTCGCGCGGCTGATGTCTGGATCCCGGCTCGGCGCTTCGCTCACGCTCAGCTGGGCCGGGATGACTGTGAGCAGGTTTGTCAGCGGGCGCAGGGCCGGCAGGCCGGCCTGTTTCAACAGCAGAGCCGCCCGCTTCAGCGGGCGCAGGGCCGGCAAGCCGGCCTGATTCAACAGCAGAGCCGCCCGCTTCAGCGGGCGGCGGGCACCAGCACGAAGGACACCGGGTCGCCGAAGGGCAAGCCCGGCCACAGGCACCAGACCAGCGCGACGAGGGCAAGCGGCAGCAGGAACACGATGGCCCCTTCCACCACCTCGACGCGGGCGGCCCGGGCGAGCCCCTGGATGATCAGCAGATTGAGCCCCGACGGCGGCAACACCAGCGCCGCCTGCAGCAGCATGACGAAATAGACCGACAGCCAGACCGGATCGAGACCGAGCTGCACCGCCGCCGGCAGCAGGACCGGCAGCACGACCAGCAGCAGGCCGAGCCCGTCGAGCAGGAACGCCAGCACGATCACCAGCAGGCTGAGAAGCAGCAGGAAAGGCACGATGCCGGCGAGCGACATGGCGTGATCGGCCAGGCTGCCGGGGAAGCCGGTGACGGTGAGACCGAGCAGCAGCGCCTTCGCGCCGGCAGCAATGGCCAGGAGCGACGCGGCCCCCACCGCCGCCTCGAAGGCCGTGTCGGCCAGCTGGCGCAGCGACAGCCGGCGGTAGATGCCGCAAATCACGACCACCGCGAGAAGCGCCGCTGCCGCCGCCGTTTCGGCCACCGAGAGCGGGGCGACGAACAGGAGCCCGGCGAGCGCCCCGAGCAGGAGCAGCAGCGGCAGGGCCGCGACGAGCGCATCCAGCCGCACGGCCAGCGGCACGGCCGGCTGGAGCCGGCCATAGCGCGCGCCCAGCACAACGGACAGGGCGAGCAGCAGCCCCGCAAGCCCCAGCCCCGGCCACAGCCCGGCCGCCAGCATCTGGTGGGCCGGAATGTCGGTCACCAGCCCCAGAACCATGAGCGGCATCGAGGGCGGCAGCAGGAGGGTGAGCGTCCCGCTGCCGGCGAGGAGCCCGAGCACGAGCGGGCGCGGATAGCCGCTGGCCAGCAGCCCCGGCAGGGCGATCGCCCCGACTGCCGCCGTCGCGGCGACGCCGGAGGTGGTCAGGAACCCGAGCAGCAGGCTGGTCACGACCGCCGCCACGAGGGGACCGGCCGCCCGCTGCCCCGACAGGCTGCGCGCCAGCCGCCACAGGGTGTCGGCCGCCGCGCCCTTCACCAGCACATGGGAAAAGAAGAGGAAGAGCGGGATCGCGATGACGTCGTCCCGGTCCAGCGCCGCCAGGATCACCACCGGAATGCCGGCCAGGGGAACACCTGTGACCAGCAGCAACACCAGACCGATCAGCAGCAGCGCAATGGCTGCCGGCATCCGCAAGAGCAGCAGCGAGACCAGGCAGACGAGACCGCCCAGCCCGACGAGCGGGTCGGCGGGTGTCATGGCCGCGCCCCGGGCGACGGGCTGCGGCGGGGAACACGGCTGCGCAACAGCGTGTCGACAAGCGCCTGCACCGCCAGCAGCGCAAATCCGGCCGGCAGCGCCAGCGCCTCGAAAAAGGACCAGGCCCCGTCCCGGGTGGCAGGCCCGAGATGCAGGAAGCCCAGCCCGACCATGACCAGCGCCGTCGTGGCAACGCCCCCCTGAACCAGACGCGGCCCCGGCTTCAGTCCGCGCTGCGCCCCGCCACGCCGCCCGGCCGGACCGGCAAAATGCGCCGGCGCCCAGACGCGGCGGGCACTGCACAGGAAGGAGAGCGGCAGGAAGGCCCCCCAGAGCGCAAGGACACGGGCAAGATCGGAGGCGCCGGGCAGCGAGCGGTGGGACACGAACTCGAGCAGACCGTCCAGTCCGAGCAGGAGCCCGACCCCGGCAAATGCCGCGACAGCCATCCAGGCGGCCCCGACGGACATCCGGTCCACGATTTCTGGCAGGCTCGACATGTCTTCTCCCGCCCGGGAAGAGGCAGGCGAAACACCGGACTTCCCCCTCCAAGGATTGCGGCACTCTGTCAAAGCGGCCGCAGCCGGTCAACCTTCGCGCGAACACAGAGGCGGACGGACGCCTGCCAGGCCCTTGCCAGCGCCGGCAACGTGGTCTGATATGCCCGCCTTGCCTGTGATCTGCGGAAGGACACGCCGATGAGCCGCCCCGACATTCTGGTTCCCGCCCCGATGCGCGAGATGATTCTCGACGGGCTCGCCCCGCATTTCACCCTGCACAGGCTGTATGAGGCAGAGGACCGGGACGCCATGCTGGCTGCGGTCGCCGACCGGATCCGGGGCATCGCCATTTCCTTCCGCCCCGTGGACAAGGCCCTTGTCGACCGGCTGCCGAAGCTGGAGATCGTCGCCAACTTCGGCGTCGGCTACGACAATGTGGACGCCGCCTATTGCGGCACGAAGGGCGTGATCGTGACCAACACGCCGGACGTGCTGACGGATGAAGTGGCCGATACGGCGATCGCCCTGATGATCATGACCGTCCGGGAACTGCCGGCGGCCGAACGCTGGCTGCGCGAGGGCAGGTGGAAGAGCCAGGGCCCCTTCCCGCTGACACGCGGCACGCTGCGCGGGCGCACGCTCGGCATCCTGGGCCTCGGCCGCATCGGCAAGGCGATCGCCACCCGCGCCGAGGCCTTCGGCATGGCGATCCACTACCACAACCGCAGCCGGCAGGCGGACGTGCCCTATACCTATCATCCGAGTCTCGTCAGCCTGGCCGAGGCGGTCGACACGCTGATGCTGGTGGCGCCGGGCGGCGAGGAGACCCGCCACATGGTCGGGGAGCGCGTGCTCGAGGCGCTCGGGCCCGAGGGCGTGCTGATCAACATCGGTCGCGGCTCGGTGGTGAACGAGGCGGCACTAGCGGCCGCCTTGCGGCAGGGCACGATCCTCGCCGCCGGCCTGGATGTGTTCGAGAACGAGCCGCAGGTGCCGCAGGCGCTGCTCGACCTGCCGAATGCCGTGCTGCTGCCGCATGTCGGCTCCGCCTCCGTGGCAACCCGCAACGCGATGGGACAGCTGGTGGTGGACAATCTCGTTGGCTGGTTCCGCGACGGCCGGGTGCTGACGCCGGTGGCCGAGACACCGGTTCCGGCGATGTCGCCGCGACACGGCGCGTGACCTGACGCCGCATCATCAGGACGCAAGCCCCGGGCAAGCCTGCGGCGCGACCGTGTGCCGGACCCGGAGGACCGGGAGAGGCGGACGCCCGGGCGGCAGCCCCTTCGCCTTGAGCCGCCCCGCGGCACAGCCCGGTCGCCGCCCAGGTGCAAAGGAGCCCCGCATGCGTGCAACCGTCGGCCACGGCCCCGCCGGCCCGGACCTGCGCCGCCACCCGCGGCAGCGCACCCGGCTGAGGGCCGGCCGCCTCGCCGACCCGGACAACCGGTTTCTCTGCGACTGCGGCATCTATGACGTCTCGCGGGGCGGCGCGCGGCTGACCGTCCCCGAAGACACGCTGCTGCCGGATGAACTGGTGCTTTATGACGAGCTGACCAACACAGTGGCGCTGGCAACGGTCCGCTGGCGCGCGGGATCCCGGGTGGGGATCTCCTACGACGTGCCGCCGGCCAAGCTGAAATACTTCTCCTCCCCGCGCCTGCGCGCCTTGTCGCAGCGCTACTATGCGCTGGCCGACTGACGCGCCGCTTGACTCGCGTCCCCGCCTGCCCCCAAGTCGGCAGGATGAAGACCGTCTGGCCGCCCGGCCAGCGACACAAAGAGGCGCGTTGATGTTAAAGCGAATTGCGGCAGCCCTGCTGTCGATCTTCCTGGCGCTTCCGGCCGCAGCAGAGGAGTTGCAGATGAAGGATCTGACCGTGGGCACGGGAGAGGAAGCCGATGTCGGCATGACCGTGACCGTGCATTACACCGGTTGGCTGATGGACGGCACCAAGTTCGATTCCAGCCTCGACCGGGGCCAGCCGTTCAGCTTCACCCTGGGCGAGCGCCGGGTGATCGCGGGCTGGGAACAGGGCGTGGTCGGCATGAAGGTCGGCGGCAAGCGCGAGCTGATCATTCCGCCGGAGCTGGCCTATGGCGAGCGCGGCGCCGGTGGCGTCATCCCGCCGAATGCGACGCTGAAGTTCGAGGTCGAGCTGCTGGGCGTCAAGAGCAAGAGCTTTTCCGAGCTGACCAACGACAAGCTCAAGGAACGAATGGCCGCCGGTGCCACCGTCATCGACATCCGCACGCCGCAGGAGTGGCAGGAGACCGGCGTGATCGCCGGGGTCAACCTGGTCACCTTCTTCGACCCGGCCGGACAGGTGAACCCGGGCTTCGGGGCCGAACTGCAGAAGCTGGTCGATGACCCGTCGAAGGAACTGATCCTGATCTGCCGTTCGGGCAACCGCAGCTCGGTGCTGGCCAAGTACCTGGCTGACAACATCGGCTTCACCAATGTCGGTCACGTCACCGAAGGCATGATCGGCTGGACCCAGGCCGGTGGCCCGGTCGAGGCGCCGAAGCTGCCCGAGAACTGCTGGCTCTGCTGACAGGAGCGGGGAAGAGGGGCTCCGGCCAGACGGCGCAATCCGCCGCGTGGCCGAAGCGCATCGCCGTCTGCCCCCCCTGCGCCCGACAGGGCGGCCGGGACGCAACGCACGCGCCCCGGCACGTCTTGGAGATTTGTCGGGACGGAACGAAGGTAAAGCGTTAACCCTCTTTCTCATGACAATCTTAAAGATTGTCGCCGACCCTTGGGGCCTGTGTCCGTGCCCAGAACGAGGGTCATGCCGTGCGTATCCGGCCTGTTGCCACAAGGGCCCTGCTCGTGTCGGTGCTGCTGCTCACCAGCGGCTGCGGCACCGTGTCCGGCATCACCGGCCTCGGATGGATGACCTCGTCCTCCGACCTCGTGGCCTACAACGACACGGAATGGTGTGTTCCCCGCAGCCTGAAGAAGGTCCTGAACCGGGTGGCCGACCGCTTCGGCCGCGTCACGGTGCATTCCACCAAGCGCTGGTGGCTGGAAAACTGGTGGAAGGGCGGAGCCAGCAATTCCTATCACCTGGAGTGCAAGGCCGTGGACTTCACCGTGCGCGGCGATCCGGCGGCGGTTGTCGCCTTCCTCAAGGCCCAGCCCGAAGTGGGGGGCTACAAGCGCTACGCCTACGGCCATTACCATATCGACACCGGTCCCCGCCGGACCTGGTAGCAGGGCTCCGGCAAGGCGGCCCGCGACGGGACCGCAGCGGGCGGGAGAGCACGGGGCGGGAGAGCACGGGGCCGGGCGACCCGGCCCGCCGTCTCAGGCGAACTCGCCCATCTCCAGCGCGGTTTCCCAGGACACCGGATCGAAGCCCAGCAGCGTGCGCCGGGCCGCGACGACGATCGGACGCTTGATCACCGACGGCTGGGCCAGCATCAGGGCGAGGGCCGAGGCCGCGTCGCGCACCCCCGCCTGCTCCTCCTCCGGCAGCTTGCGCCAGGTGGTGCCGCGGCGGTTGAGAACCTGCTCCCAGCCGAAGGTCTCCGTCACCTGCCGCAGGACCTCCGGATCGACGCCGTCCTTCTTGTAGTCGTGGAAGCGGTAAGCGACGCCGGCCGCGTCCAGAAAGGCGCGGGCCTTCTTCACCGTGTCGCAGTTCTTGATGCCGTAAACGATCATGTCACCCTCGTATGCGCTGCGTTCGTCGCCGCATGGCTCGCGCCCTAGATGCGCCAGCCCTGCAACAAAATCCACCCCCCGCGGCAGGGTTGCGCTTGGCCCGCCTGACCGGCATAGGTGACATCACGAGGCAGAGGCCGCCGCAGGCCGGAACAGAGGACACGCACGCCATGGCCAAGCCGGAGATGCGCACCCCGCCGGGCAAGGGCCCGCTGATCCAGCAGATCCGCCTGTGGTCAGGGCTGATCCTGTTCGTCTTTGCCACCGGCCATTTCCTCAACCATGCCCTCGGCAATGTCTCGGTCGACTGGGCCCAGACGATGCAGGACATGCGCCTTGCCATCTGGTGGACATGGCCCGGCACCGTCCTTCTCTACGGTGCGCTGCTCGTCCACGTCGGCCTTGCGCTGTACCGCATCGCCAGCCGCCGCACGTTCCGCATGCCGGCCTGGGAGGCTGTCCAGCTGCTTCTGGGGCTGGCCATCCCCTATCTCCTCATCCGCCACATCCTCATGACCCGTGGCGCCGTGGTCCGCTATGACGCGGTGATGGACTACCAGCACGAGCTGTCGGTGCTGTGGCCGGGGTCGGGCCTGACCCAGAGCCTGCTGCTGGTGATCGTCTGGCTGCACGGCTGCATCGGCATCCACTACTGGCTGCGGCTGAAGCCCTGGTATCCGAACTGGCGCGGCACGCTGCTGACCATCGCCGTTGCCGTTCCGATCCTGTCGGTGACCGGCTGGATCAACGGCGCCCGCCGCCTCGTGCTCGAAGGCCAGTACATGCTGAAGGTCACCCCGCAGCAGACGGCCGAGCTGCAGGTGCTGGCGGATGCCGGCCGCATTGTCTTCTTCGCGCTGGTGCTGCTGGCCATCGCCATCTCGCTGCTGCGCCAGTTCGGGGGCCTTGGCCGCCGTCCGATCACGGTGCATTACCTCGGCGAGAAATCCGTGCGCGCCCGCCCCGGCCCGACCCTGCTCGAAATCAGCCGGATGAAGGGCGTGCCGCACATGTCGGTATGCGGCGGGCGGGCCCGCTGCTCCACCTGCCGGACGCTGATCGTCTCCGGCGCCAGCGACCTTCCGGCCCCCGGCACGACCGAGCAGCAGGTGCTGCAGCGCATCCACGCCGGCAAGAACGTGCGCCTCGCCTGCCAGGTGCGCCCGGCGGCCGACCTGGTGGTGCGGCCGCTGCTGCATGGCGGCACGATGGTGCCCCGCGAAGGCCTGCAGGACCGCTATCGCTGGGGCACGGAACAGCCGGTCGTGGTGATGTTCGTCGACCTGCGCGGCTTCACCTCGCTGAGCGAGGGACGCCTGCCCTTCGACGTCGTGTTCATCCTCAACCGCTATGTCGACAGCGTGGTGCGGGTGATCCGCAAGCACGACGGCATGATCGACAAGGTGATGGGCGACGGCATCATGGCGCTGTTCGGGGTCGAGAGCGGCATGGCCGCAGGATCACGCTCGGCCCTGGCGGCAATCGTCGATCTCGCCGATGAACTCAAGCGGGTCAACCGCGACCTCGCGGCACAGCTGTCGGCGCCGTTGCGCATCGCTGTCGGGCTGCACGGCGGTGCCGCCATCCTCGGGCGGATCGGCCTCGACGGACGCAACGGCGTGGCTTCCGGCCTGACGGCGCTGGGGGATGTGGTCAACGTGGCCAGCCGGCTGGAGGGCGTCGCCAAGGAGCAGAACGCCCTGGCCGCGATCTCGCTGGATGTGCTCACGGCCTCCGGCGCGGCCCTGGATCCCTTCCTGCCCCTGCTCAAGGTGCCGATCCGGGGACGCACGGCACCACTTGACGTTGCCTGCCCGGCCAGTCCCGGACCGATCCTGGCCGCGCTCGACCGTGCCTCGGCCGCCTGACCGGCACAGGCACGTGAAGCAATTCAATTCCAAATTGCAACGGGAGCGCAGCTGCAACAGGGTGAATTTGTCATATAAGACAAAAATTTAGCTCTGGACTGATCCGGCACGCCCCTGCCATGATGGTCAAATGATCTTCGCAAGATTGCAAGATCTTCCAGACACTTGACCCTGCGACCCTCAGGTTGCAGGGGTCCGGAGCACGGGCCCATGCTGAAGCGCACTGACCGTCCGGCCCGCCCAGAGGCGGGTCATCTTTCTTCTGCCCTCGGCAAGGCGGCGCGCCACCTGCGCCAGGCGGGATGTCTTGCCGCCGGCGCGCTCGCGCTGGCACTGCCGCTCATGGTCTCCGCGCCCGCCCGGGCGGAAACGCTGAAATATGCCTATCAGGGACCGCTGAACCAGCTTGACCCCTACAGCCTCAACGAGACCTTCACGCTCGCCACGCTGAGCAATGTCTACGAGGGCCTGGTCCGGCGGAACGAGCGGCTGGAGATCGAGCCGGCCCTGGCCGAACGCTGGGAGCTGATCAGCCCGACCCACTGGCGGTTCCACCTGCGCAAGGGCGTGAAGTTCCACAACGGCAACGACTTCACCGCCGACGACGTGGTGTTCTCGGCCGAGCGGGTGCGGGCCAAGGGCTCGGACCTCGCCACCCGGCTCGGACCGACGGTCCGGGTCGAGGCGGTGGACGCGCACACGGTCGACTTCCTGCTCGATGCCCCCAACCCCATCCTGCATTCGGAGTGGGAAACCTGGCTGATCATGGACCGGGAGTGGACCGAGGCGAACAACGCCGTGGCGGTCACCTCCGCCTCCGACACGGTCGCCAACCACGCCGCGCTCGCCGCCAACGGAACGGGACCGTTCCGCATCGTCAGCCACGAACCCGGGGTGCGGACCGTGTTCGAGCCCCATTCCGGCTGGTGGGACGTGGCCCTGCACAACCTGACCCGCGTCGAGTTCACGCCGGTCGCCTCCGACGCGACCCGCGTGGCAGCGCTGCTGTCCGGCGAGCTCGACATGATCTTTCCCGTGCCGGTGCAGGACGTGAAGCGGGTCGAGGAAACCGACGGCACCCGGGCCCTGATCGGGCCGGAGCTGCGGACCATCTACATCGGCATGGACCAGCGGCGCGCGGAACTCGGCCATGCCAGCGTGAAGGGCAAGAACCCGTTCAGGGACGTGCGCGTGCGCAAGGCGGTCTACCAGGCAATCGACATCGAGGCGATCCGTTCAAAGATCATGCGCGGCATGTCGACCCCGGCCGCCCTGCTGATCTCGCCCTACCTGTTCAGCCGCGCGGGCGAGTTCGAGCGCTGGCCCCATGATCCGGCAGCCGCCCGGGCGCTGCTGGCCGAGGCCGGCTATCCGGAGGGCTTCGAGCTGGTGATGGACTGCTCCAACGACCGCTATGTCAATGACGAGGCGATCTGCCAGGCCGTTGCCCAGATGCTGACCAAGGTCGGCATCCGCACGCGGGTCAATGCCGAGCCGAAGGCAAAGTACTTCGGCCGGGTGCTGGCCTCCGGCGGCTTCGACACCTCGTTCTTCATGCTGGGCTGGACGCCCGGCTCCTTCGACAGCTGGAACGTGCTGGCCAACCTGGCCACCTGCCGCGATGATGCCGGCAAGGGCGGCGCCTTCAATGTCGGCGGCTATTGCAACGAGACCGTCGACGCCCTGGCCACGCAGATCCTGTCGGAAAACGACAAGGCCACCCGCGACGAGCTGATCGCCAAGGCCTTCCGCATCCTGCATGAGGACGTCGCCTACATCCCGCTGCACCAGCAGGGCCTGGCCTGGGGCGTGACGGACCGGCTGAGCGTCGCCCAGCGGGCCGACGACCAGTTCCTGTTCCGCTTCGTCACCAAGAACTGATCCGGCCGGTGCAAGGGACGGGCTTGAGCAGACGGACGAGGCGCGGAGGGCTGGAATGATCGGGTTTGCGCTCCGGCGGCTGGCGCAGGGCCTCGGCGTGATGCTGGCCGTGGCGCTGATCGCCTTCACGCTGTTCCGCTTCGTCGGCGATCCGGTGCACCAGATGACCGGGATCGAGACCTCGGCAGCCGACAAGGCAGCGCTGCGGACCGAACTGGGCCTGGATGATCCCGTGGTGGTCCAGTTCGGCCGTTTCGTCGTCCGTGCGGCCACATTCGATTTCGGCACCTCCTACCAGTTCCGGCAGCCCGTCGCCGACCTCTTCGCCAAGCGCCTGCCTGCAACCCTGGAACTGGCCTTCACCTCGGCGCTGCTGGCCCTCGCCCTCGGCATTCCGATGGGCATCTACACGGCGCTGCGGCCGCAGACCTGGCTGGCCCGGCTGATCCTTTCGCTGTCGCTTGCCGGGATCTCGTTGCCGACCTTCTTCATCGGCATGCTGCTGATCTTCGTCTTCGCCGTCAGCCTGCAGTGGCTGCCAAGCTTCGGCCGGGGCGAGGTGGTGGCGCTGGGAAGCTGGTGGACCACCGGCTTCCTGACCTCCTCGGGGCTCAAGGCCCTGGTGCTGCCCGCGGTGACGCTGGCGCTCTACCAGATGACGCTGGTCACCCGGCTGATCCGGGCCGAAATGCTGGAGGTGATCCGCGCCGACTACATCCGCTTCGCGCAGGCCCGCGGCCTGCCCGACCGGCTGGTGCATTTCCGCCATGCGCTGAAGAACACCCTGGTGCCCGTGGTCACCATCACCGGCCTGCAGCTCGGCTCGATCATCGCCTTCGCCACCATCACCGAGACCGTGTTCCAGTGGCCCGGCATGGGCCTGCTGTTCCTGCAGGCGGTGCAGAACGCGGACATCCCGATCATGGCCGCCTACCTGATGCTGACGGCGCTCATCTTCGTCACCATCAACATGATCGTCGACCTGCTCTATGCGCTGATCGACCCGCGCCTGAGGGTGCCGGCATGACGGCCCGGAAGATCCGCGCCGGGCTGGCAGAGCGGCTGCAGCGTCTGACCGCAAGCGACGTCTGGTCGGCGGTGCGCCGTTCGCCGACCGCCCTCCTGGCGGCCACCGTGACGCTGCTGTTCGTGGCCGCCGCCCTGTTCGCCCCGCTGATCGCGCCGCAGGACCCCTTCGACCTGGCAACGATCAGCGTGCTCGACGCGCGCCTGCCCCCCCTCTGGATGGACGGCGGCGATGCCCGCTTCCTGCTCGGCACCGACGATCAGGGCCGCGACATCCTCTCGGCCATCCTCTACGGCCTCAGGGTCTCGCTCGCCGTCGGGCTGACGGCCGTGGCCATCGCCGCGACTGCCGGTATCGCCATCGGCCTTGCGGCCGGCTATGCCGGCGGCTGGGCCGACGCGGCGCTGATGCGCCTCGCCGACGTGCAGCTGACCTTCCCGGCCATCCTGATCGCCCTGCTCATCGACGGCGCGCTGCACGGGCTCGTTGGCCGGCCGGATGACGCGACCCCGGCCTTTGTCGTGCTGGTCCTGGCGCTGTCGCTGTCCTTCTGGGTGCAGTATGCCCGCACGGTGCGCGGGGCGACGATGGTGGAGAAGACCAAGGACTATGTGCTTGCCGCCCGGATCATGGGCCTGCCGGCACCGCTGATCCTGCTGCGCCACATCCTGCCGAACGTGCTCGGCCCGGTGCTGGTGATCGCCACGATCAACCTGGCCGTCGCCATCCTGACAGAGGCCACCCTCTCCTTCCTCGGCGTCGGCATGCCGCCGACCGAACCCTCGCTCGGCACGCTGATCGCCACCGGCAATGACTTCCTCTATGGCGGCGAATGGTGGATCGCGCTGTTTCCGGGCGGCGCGCTGGCGCTCCTCGTGCTGGCGGTCAACCTGCTCGGCGACGTCCTGCGCGACGCGCTCAATCCGAAACTGAGGTAGGCCGGTGGCACTGCTCGAGATCGACGCCCTGCGCATCGAGTTTCCCACCCGCGACGGCGTGTTCGTGGCCGTGGACGGGGTGAGCCTGTCTCTGCAGCCGGGCGAGATCCTGGGTCTTGTCGGCGAAAGCGGTGCCGGCAAGTCGACGGTCGGCAGCGCGGTGATCGGGCTTCTTCCCGCCCCGGGGCACATCGCCGGCGGCCGCATCCACCTGTCCGGCACACGCATCGACACCTTGCCCGACCCCGAGCGCAAGGCGCTCAGGGGCCGGCGCATCGGCATGATCTTCCAGGACCCGCAGACCGCGCTGAACCCGCTGGAGACCGTCGGGGCGCAGCTGGTCGAGACGATCCGCGTGCACCTGCCGCTCGGTCGCGCCGAGGCCCGCACACGCGCGGCCGACCTGATGACGGCGGTCGGAATCCCCGATCCGCAGACCCGGCTGGACCAGTATCCGCACCAGTTCTCCGGCGGCCTGCGGCAGCGCGCGGTGATCGCGCTGGCGCTCGCCGCCGGTCCGGACGTCATCATCGCCGACGAGCCGACCACGGCCCTGGACGTGTCGATCCAGGCGCAGATCCTGGCGCTCCTGAAGGACCTCTGCGCGCAGCGCCGCATGGGCATGCTGCTGATCACCCACGACATGGGCGTCATCGCCGGCACCACAGACCGTGTCGCCATCCTGCATCATGGCCGCCTCGTCGAGGAGGGGCCGACCGCCGAGGTGCTCGGGCGGCCGCGTCATCCTTACACGCGCAGTCTCGTGGCCGCCGTGCCCCGCACCGACCTGCGGCTGGCGCGGTTTCCCGTGCCCGGGAGCAGTGCGTCTGATGCAGGGGCAGCCCGGCGGATCGACCTGAGCACCCACTGGCTCGGTCAGGGGAGCAGCAGGGCAGCCCGAGGGGCAGGCGAGACAGGCGTAACGGGAAAGACGGGCGAGACGGGAAAGACGGGCGAGACCGGGGAAACGCCGCTTCTGGAGGTCGACGCGGTGTCGCTGGACTTCGCTGCCCGGGCACGGCTGTTCGGACGCCGGGGCGCGTCGATCACGGCGGTCAGGTCGGTCTCGCTGCGCATCGCACCGGGAGAAAGCTACGGACTGGTGGGCGAGAGCGGGTCCGGCAAGTCGACACTGGCCCGCCTGATCGCGGGGCTGCATCGCCCGGACACCGGGCGGATCCGTCTGGCCGGAGAGGACCTGCATGCCCCGCGCAGCCGGCCGGCGCAGCTTGCGCTGCAGCGACAGATGCAGATGATCTTCCAGGACCCCTATTCGTCGCTGAACGGGCGCATGCGCGTCCGCGACATCATCGCCGAGCCGATCCGCTTCCACCGCCTTGCGGCCAGCGGCGCCGAGACGGACCGGATCGTCGACGACCTGCTCGACCATGTCGGGCTGGGCGCAGCGGCCGGGCGGCGCTTCCCGCACTCCTTTTCCGGAGGCCAGCGCCAGCGAATCTCCATCGCCCGTGCGCTCGCCTCCCGCCCGCGGTTCCTGATCTGCGACGAACCGACCTCGGCGCTGGACGTGTCGATCCAGGCGCAGATCCTGAACCTGCTGAAGGACCTGCAGGCCGAACTGGGCCTGACGCTGCTGTTCATCAGTCACAATCTGGCCGTCGTCCGGCAGATGTGCGACCGCGTCGGGGTGTTGCGCCAGGGGGAGCTGTGCGAAGAGGGGCCGGTCGACCAGATCTTCAGCCGGCCTCAGCATGCCTATACACAGCACCTCCTGTCACTGATGCCGCCGCTGACGCTGCTGGCAAGACCGGAGACGCTCACCGGACCGGAATGACCGGACTCATCTGCGCGACAAAAAAGAAGAGGGGAGAGACGCCCCCGTCTCTCCCCTCACTACTACGCCCGGTGAAATCATCAAAACATCAATTTGATCCCTCAATACGTCGGATCAACTCAAATTCCTCAAGGGTAGAATACCGCATTGCAGCATGATGAAAAGGGGGGATCTGCACAAATTGGCGGCAATTCGCTGCCTTCCGCGCCAAAATGTCGTGCAGTGCGGAAGGGGCTTGACCTGACCACGGCAGGAAGCCCTATCTGGGGGTGGACTGAGGAGCGACGCGCTGCTTCGGCGCCGCTCCTGCCCCAACAAGCATCCCGTCCTGAAGGGTCACCACCATGGCTTCGCACCGCGCGACGACTGCTCCGACCGTAACGCTCGACATCACCGGCATGACCTGCGGCGGCTGCGCTGCCCGCCTGCAGCGCGCGCTGGCGGCCGCAGACGGGGTGAGCGGGGCAACGGTCAACCTGGCGCTCGAGCGCGCGACCATCACGCTGCGCCGTCAGATGTCCCCTGCACCGCTGATCGAGCTGGTGGAAAAGGCCGGCTTCCAGGCCCGCCTGCATGACGCGCCGGGCAAGGCCGCGCGCGAGGACCGGGAACGCGTCGAAGCGGCCCAGCGCGCGGACGAACGCAGGACCCTGCTGCTGCTGGTGCTCGCCACCCTGCTGACCCTGCCGCTGGTGCTGCCGATGGTGCTGATGCCCTTCGGGCTGCACTGGATGCCGTCGCCGCTTGTCCAGTTGCTCCTCGCCACGCCCGTGCAGGTCCTTGTCGGTGCCCGGTTCTACCGGGGCGCCGCGCGGGCCCTGGCGAGCGGAGGCGCCAACATGGACGTGCTCGTGGCCCTCGGCACCTCGGCCGCCTTCGGCTACAGCCTCTACCGCGTCTTCGTGCCGGGCGGCGCAGGTCACCTCTACTTCGAGGCCTCGGCCGTCATCCTGACGCTGGTCCTCATGGGCAAGCTGCTGGAGGTGCGCGCCAAGCGCTCGACCTCGGCAGCCGTGCGGGCCCTGGCGGCGCTGCGGCCCGAGACGGCCAACCGCATGGTCGGCGAGGACGTGGAGACGGTGCCCCTGGCCGACCTGCGGCTCGGCGACCGCGTGCTGGTCCGCCCGGGCGAACGCGTGCCGGTGGACGGCACCATCCTGGCCGGCACCAGCGAACTGGACGAGGCGCTGATCACCGGCGAGAGCCTGCCCGTGACCCGGACCGTGGGCGACTGGGCCACCGCCGGCACCGTCAACGGGTCCGGCGCGCTGCAGCTGGATGTCGGCGCGCTGGGCGAGGACACGATGCTTGCCCGCATCATCCGCCTCGTCGAAGGCGCACAGGCCTCCCGCGCGCCCGTGCAGAAGCTGGTCGACCAGGTCTCGGCGATCTTCGTCCCGGTCGTGCTGCTGCTCGCCGCCCTCACCTTCGCAGGCTGGTGGGCGATGGCCGGCGATGTCGATGCGGCGCTGTCGAGCGCGGTCGCCGTGCTGGTGATCGCCTGCCCCTGCGCGCTCGGTCTTGCCACGCCGACCGCCCTCGTTGCCGGCACCGGGGCTGCCGCCCGCGCCGGGATCCTCATCCGCGACATCGAGGCGCTGGAAGTGGCGCATCGGCTGAAGGTGGTGGCCTTCGACAAGACCGGCACCCTGACCGAGGGGAGACCGGTGGTGACCGACATCGTCGCCTTCGACAAGGACAGCAACCGCCTGCTCTCGGTGGCCGCATCCGCCCAGCTCGCGAGCGAACACCCGCTGGCCCATGCCATGGTCGCCGCGGCGCGCGCGCGCAACCTGCCGCTGGCGGCGCCGAAGGAGTTCGAGGCCGTGCCGGGCCAGGGTCTGGTTGCGGTGATCGGCGGCCACGCCCTCGCCATCGGCAACGAGGCCCTGATGGACCAGCTCAGGATCGACCGGTTCACCGCAGACCAGCTGCGACGCACCTTCGAGGCGGATGGCAAGACCAGCGTGATCGTCGCGCTGGACGGCCGCGCCGTCGGGGTCATCGCCATGGCCGACGAGCTGCGTCCGACCGCCAGGGGGGCGCTGGACGCGCTGAAGGCCCAGGGCATCCGCACCGCAATGGTGACCGGCGACACGGAGGCCGTTGCCCGGACGGTCGCCGCCCGGCTCGGCCTCGATGACGTGCGCGCAAGCGTCCGCCCCGAAGGGAAGGCGGCGGCGATCGCAAGCCTGCGCGAGGCGGCCGGCGGCCCGGTGGCGATGGTTGGCGACGGCGTCAACGATGCACCGGCCCTGGCCGCTGCCGACATCGGCATCGCCATGGGATCGGGCGCGGACGTGGCCATGGAGGCGGCCGGCATCACGCTCATGCGCTCCGATCCGCTGATGGTGGCGGAGGCGATCTCGGTCTCGCGCGCGACCTTCGCCAAGATCCGGCAGAACCTGTTCTGGGCCTTTGCCTACAATGTCATCGGCATTCCGCTGGCCGCCTTCGGGCTGCTCTCACCGGCGCTGGCCGGCGCGGCGATGGCGCTGAGCTCGGTCTCGGTCGTCACCAACGCCAGCCTGCTGCGACGCTGGCGCCCCGGTGCGGGCTGACGGGGCTGTGCAGGCGTTGAAGGACAGATGTGCGACACTGCGCCTTGACCGGCCCCGCCGGCGGTAGTCTGCTCCGGAGACGGACAGGTTGCGACGCGCGTGTTGGGAGGCACCATGCAGGATCTGGGCACGTGGGACTACATCATCGTCGGCGCCGGATCGGCCGGCTGCGTGCTGGCCAACCGGCTGTCCGCCGATCCGGACGTGAAGGTCCTGCTGCTGGAAGCCGGCGGACGTGACAGCTACCACTGGATCCACATCCCGGTCGGCTATCTCTACTGCATGGGCAACCCGCGCACCGACTGGTGCTTCCGGACCGCAGCCGAGCCGGGGCTGAACGGCCGGTCGCTCAACTATCCGCGCGGCAAGGTTCTGGGCGGCTGCTCCTCGATCAACGGCATGATCTACATGCGCGGTCAGGCCCGCGACTATGACGGCTGGCGCCAGCTCGGCCTGACCGGCTGGGGCTGGGACGACGTGCTGCCGCATTTCCGCGCCTCCGAGGACCACTATGCGCTGGACGACGACCTGCACGGACAGGGCGGCGGCCTGCGCGTCGAACCGCAGCGCCTGTCCTGGGCCGTGCTGGACGCCTTCCGCGAGGCCTGTGCCGAAACCGGCATCCCGAAGGTCGACGACTTCAACCGGGGCGACAATTTCGGGGCGTCCTACTTCCAGGTGAACCAGAAGCGCGGCATCCGCTGGAACACCGCCAAGGGCTTCCTGCGCCCGGCGATGAAGCGCCCGAACCTGCGCGTGCTCACCGGGGCCGAGGTGCAGTCGCTGGAGATGTCCGGCCGGCAGGTGACCGGCGTGACGCTGCGGCTGAAGGGGCAGCCCGCGCGGGCCCAGGCGGCCGGGGAGGTCATCCTGGCGGCCGGCGCGATCAAGTCGCCGCATCTCCTGGAACTGTCGGGCATCGGCAACCCGGACGTGCTGGACCGAATCGGCGTCGAGGTGCGGCACGAAAGCCCGGACGTGGGGGAAAACCTGCAGGACCATCTGCAGCTGCGCACGATCTTCAAGGTCGAAGGGGTGGTGACGCTCAACCAGATGGCCGGTTCGCTGGCGGGCAAGGCGAGGATCGCGCTGGAGTATGCCCTGCGGCGCTCCGGCCCCATGTCGATGGCGCCAAGCCAGCTCGGCGTCTTCGCGCGGTCCGACCCCTCCTTCGAGACGGCCAACATCGAGTATCACGTCCAGCCCTTGTCGCTGGACCGGTTCGGCGAGCCGCTGCATTCCTTCCCGGCGATCACCGCCAGCGTCTGCAACCTGCGCCCGGACAGCCGCGGCCACGTCCACGCCCTGAACCGGGACCCGGCCGACCAGCCGGAAATCCGCCCGAACTATCTCTCCGCCCAGTCGGACCGGAAGGTGGCGGCCGACAGCATCCGCCTGACCCGGCGGATCATGCAGGCCCCGGCCATGGCCCGCTACCGGCCGAGCGAGCATCTGCCCGGCGCCCGGATCGAGACCGACGAGGATCTGGTGCGTGCGGCCGGCGACATCGGCACCACCATCTTCCACCCCACCAGCACGTGTCGCATGGGGGCGGACGAGCGGGCGGTGGTGGACGAGCGGCTGCGGCTGCGCGGTCTTGCGGGGCTCAGGGTGATCGACGCCTCGGTCATGCCGACCATCACCTCCGGCAACACGAACGCCCCGACGGTGATGATCGCCGACAAGGGCGCGGCCATGATCCGCGAGGACCGCCGCAGCGCCCGGCGAGCGTGACGCCGCGCCACCGCCGGCTTATCCGGACCTTAACGAAACCGCGTCGATAGTGCCGGCGTTCGGGAATCGGGGAAGGCACGGATGATGGCAGACCTGTCTTGGCGGACATGGGCAAGGCGGATGGCACTGGCTGCAACGGCGGCCGGCATGCTGTTCGGTGCCCCGGCCCATGCCGACCCCTGCCAGAGCGGGGAGACGGTCATCCGCTTCAGCCATGTGGTCACGCCGGCCGGCAATCCGAAGGGCGACGCGGCGGCGCGTCTGGCCGCGCGCATCAACGCGGAGATGGACGGTCGGGCCTGCATGCAGGTCTTTGCCAATGCGCAGCTGTTCGACGACGACGCGGTCATGGAGGCGCTGCTGCTGGGCAGGGTCGAACTGGCCGCCCCGTCGCTGGCCAAGCTGGAAGCCTACACGCTGAAATATCGGCTCTTCGACCTGCCCTTCCTGTTCAAGGACGCCGCCGCCGTCGACCGCTTTCTCGGCAGCGAGGCCGGCGGCACCCTGCTTGGCGCCATGCGGGACCTCGGCTTCCGTGGCCTCGCCTACTGGAACTCGGGCCTCAAGCAATTCTCCGCCAACCGCCCCCTGCTGCTGCCGGCCGACGCGGCCGGACTGAAGTTCCGGATCCAGCCGTCGGACGTGGCGGAGGCGATGATCTCGGCACTTGGCGGAACGGCGCTGCGGTTGCCCTTCCGCGAGACCCGCGATGCCCTCGCCTCCGGCCAGGTGGACGGGCAGGAGAACACCTGGTCCAACATCTACACGCAGCGCTTCTTCGCCGCGCAGGACGGCATCACGGAGACCAATCACCAGCTTCTGGCCTATCTGCTCGTCACCTCGGAGAGCTGGCTGAACAGCCTGCCCGGCGCAACCCGCGACCAGTTCCTGGCCATCGTCGCCGAGGTGAGTGCCGAGGCGAATGCCAGCGTCCAGCGCATCGAGCGGGAAAACAGGGACCGCATCGTCGCAGCCGGCGTCCCGATCCGCGCGCTGACGAGCGAGCAGCGGCAGGTCTGGGTGGAAGCCATGCGGCCGGTCTGGGAGCGCTTTGAGGGCGACATCGGCCGGGAGCTGATCGACGCGGCCCTCGACGCCAACCGGGAGCGCTGATCGGCACCACGGCTCGGGACCGAAGGGGCCGGCCAGACTGCTGCCGAACTTCGGAGTTTCGTCAGTTTGCCGTCATTCCGGACAAGGTGAGCGTTCAGCGAACCGCAGATCCGGGGCCTGTCCCGGGCCTGACCCGGGATCCAGCATGTCTGTGCGAGCGCACGCGAGCCCATTACCAAGTCACCTCGATACGACTTGCGACCTGCTGGTTTGTCGCGCTTCGCGCGGCTGATATCTGGATCCCGGCTCGGCGCTTCGCTGACGCTCAGCTGGGCCGGGATGACCGTGAGTAGGTTTGCCAGCAGTCTGCCGGCCCGAAGGGGCCGGCGTTTCAGGACAGGTCCTGAGGGCTGCGTCTCAGAGAACGCTGCTGAGCTTCATGGCGACGCCCATGGCGCCCGCCACCTTGATCTTGCCGGACATGAAGGCCATCGTCGGGTTCAGCTCGCCCGCCAGCAGCTCGCCGAGATTGTCGGCAGAGATGGTGATGGTGCAGTCGGCGTCCTTGTCCTCGTTGGTGACGGTGGAGCCTTCCATGAAGATGACGCCGGCGTCGCCCAGATCGAACTTCACGCTGTCATCAATGCCGCCACCGGCCACCTTGCCCCGCACGGCTTCCGTCAGTTGTTCCAGCGTCATGTCTCATCTCCCGATTGCCCGGCGCCTCTCGCCGGTTTGCACGGACCCAAGCATACCCTTTACGTAATCGTCAAGTCTGCTTTGGGCGTCGCGGACAGTTTAGCGGGGATGTGTAAGAAGGGGATTACCAGGGCACAGAGGGAGCCACAGCGGGGGGCCACAGAGGGGGCCACCGCAGGAGGACACAGCGGAGGGAGCCCCGCAGGGACAGGCCGGACCCGGCACCGGATGGCGGTGCCGGGTCCGATGCCATGTCTGGGGCCAGGTCAGGGGCCAGGTCTGGGGCCGGTCAATGGTTGTGACGCGGCAGCCCCTTGCTGTTCGCCACATCCTGATAGGCCACGGCCGGCTTCAGCACCATGCCTGCGTCGAACTGGGCGATCATGCTGCGCTGGATCTCCTGCCAGGGCGTCTGGCTGGGCGCATAGGGGAAGCCGCCCCTGGCCAGAAGGTCGGCCTTGCGCCGCGCCAGCTCCTCGTCGGACACCAGCATGTTGGCCGTGCCCTTGCGCAGGTCGATGCGGACCCGGTCACCGGTCTGGATCAAGGCCAGGCCACCCATGGCGGCGGCCTCCGGCGCGGCGTTGAGGATTGACGGGGAGCCGGACGTGCCGGACTGGCGGCCATCGCCGATGCAGGGCAACGCCGTGATGCCACGCTTGATGAGGGCTGCCGGCGGCTGCATGTTGACCACTTCCGCCCCGCCCGGATAGCCGATCGGGCCCGTGCCCCGGATGAAGAGCATGCAGTGCTCGTCGATCTCGAGCGCCGGATCGTCGATGCGGTGGTGGTAGTCCTCCGGCCCCTCGAACACGATGGCGCGGCCCTCGAAAGCCTCCGGATCATCCGGGTTGGAGAGATAGCGGTCGCGGAATTCCTTCGAGATCACGCTGGTCTTCATGATCGCGCTGTCGAAGAGATTGCCCTTCAGGTTGATGAAGCCCGCCTTCTCCTTCATCGGCCTGTCGAAGCTGCGGATCACGTCCGGCAGGTCGGTGGTGACATGAGCGCAATTCTCGCCGATGGAGCGACCGTTGGCGGTCAGCGCATCGGGATGCGGCAGCTTGCCGTTGCGCATCAGCTCGGCAACAACGGCCGGCACGCCGCCGGCATGGTGATAGTCCTCGCCGAGATAGGCGCCGGCGGGCTGCAGGTTGACGAGCAGCGGCACGTCATAGCCGATGGCCTGCCAGTCGTCATTGGCGAGCGGCACGCCGAGATGCGCGGCGATGGCGTTGAGGTGGATCGGCGCGTTGGTGGAGCCGCCAATGGCCGAGTTGACGACGATGGCGTTCTCGAAGGCCTTGCGGGTCATGATGTCGGAGGGCTTGAGGTCCTCCCAGACCATGTCGACGATGCGCCGGCCGGTCTCGTAGGCGATCTGGCCGCGCTCGCGGTAGGGGGCGGGAATGGCGGCCGAGCCGGGCAGCTGCATCCCGAGCGCCTCGGCGAGCGAGTTCATCGTCGTGGCCGTGCCCATGGTGTTGCAATAGCCGACGGAGGGCGCAGACGAGGCGACCAGATCCATGAAGCCGTCATAGTCGATCTCGCCGGCGGCAAGCTGCTGGCGTGCCTTCCAGACGATGGTGCCGGAGCCGGTGCGCTCGCCCTTGTGCCAGCCGTTGAGCATCGGGCCGACCGACAGGGCGATGGCCGGGATGTTGACGGTCGCCGCGGCCATCAGGCAGGCCGGGGTGGTCTTGTCGCAGCCGATGGTCAGCACGACACCATCGAGGGGATAGCCGTAGAGCAGCTCGACGAGGCCGAGATAGGCAAGGTTGCGGTCGAGCGTGGCGGTCGGACGCTTGCCGGTCTCCTGGATCGGATGGACCGGAAACTCGAAGCAGATGCCGCCGGCCGCGACGATGCCCTCGCGCACGCGCTTGGCGAGCTCGAGATGATGCCGGTTGCAGGGCGACAGGTCCGAGCCCGTCTGGGCGATGCCGATGATCGGCTTGCCGGACTGCAGCTCCGCGCGGGTGATGCCGAAGTTCAGATAGCGCTCGATGTAGAGCGCGGTCATGCCCGGGTCGGCCGGATTGTCGAACCAGGCGCTGGAGCGCAGGGGGCGGCGCTTGCCGTCAGTCATCTCGTGTCTCCCTCATGATTGCCCGGACAGGTGCATTGGCCGGGCAGGATTGGCGAATGCGCGGGGTCAGGACGGCGGTGCCGTCCCGCGTTGCAGGGCGGTGGCGATGTCACGGGCCCCGAGGTCCAGGATGTGGCCGGAGGCAAGGCGGGCGGCGGCGGCATCGCGCAGGCGCAGCGCCTCCACGAGCGCGCCATGGGCGGCAATGGCCTCGCCCGGCAGCTCGGCCACCGCATTGGAGGCCCGCAGCGCATGGCGCATGGCCGCCTCGATCAGGCCGGCAAACTGCATGAACACGCGGTTGCGGCTGGCCTTGAGCAAGGCAACATGAAAGGCGACATCGGCATGGGTGAACCGGTCGACATCGCCTTGCGCCGCCCGCATGGCCTCGAAGGCCTGCTCCACCTCGGCCAGGTCCTGCAGGGTGGCGCGGCTGGCCGCAAGGCTGGCGGCCTCGGGCTCGATCACCCGCCGCGCCTCGAGCACGCCTGTCAGCAGATCGGCGTCGAGGAGATGCGGCCCGACCCAGTCGAGCACCTGCGGATCGAGGATGTTCCAGGCCTCGCGCGGCGCCACCTGCGTGCCGACGCGGGAGCGGATGATGACAAGCCCCTTGGATTCCAGCGTCTTCAGCGCCTCGCGGATGACGGTGCGGCTGACGCCATGGGCAAGGCACAGCTCGTTCTCGGTCGGCAGCGTCTCTCCTGGCCGGTGCAGGCCGCGGCAGATGTCCCCGGCAAGGGCCCGGGTGACGTTGCGCTGCACGCGTGGGCGCCGGACCCCGTCCGAGCCCCCCGTCGCCCCACCCGGGGAGGCGGGAGCGGAGGCCGGCAACGGCTCTGACGTCGGCTGCGGGGCAGCCGCAAGAGGCGGAACGGCCGGTCGGGTCGGCAAGGGCAGGCTCCGGATCAGGTTGAGACCGCGATCATAGCGGCAATCGCATTCATCATACAAGAGATGTCAACAGTATGATGATTGGGATCGGGACAAAAAAAATCCCGCCGTGCACGGCACGGCGGGACGGTCGGTCGGGCGGTCGGGCGGGCGGCAGGTCTCAGGCCAGTTCGGCCTCGCGCACCGCATGCTCGATCTCGGTGATGAGACCGGGCTCGAGGTTGAGCCGCGCTGCCAGCATCTGCAGATAGGCCTGCTCGGCCGGATGATCCGGGTCGATCGCCAGACGCGAGGCGGCATAGATCTCGGCCGCCGTTTCCGGCGTGGTGGCAAGGCGGACGATCCGGTCAATGTCCAGCGGCGCGCGCAACTCGTCCATCAGGAACGCCTTGGCGGCCGTGTCGAGCCCGGCCTCGTCCATCTTGTCGAAGATGCGGCCCTGCTCCTCGGCATCGATGTGACCGTCGGCCTTGGCGGCCGCAATCATGGCGCTGAGCAGGGTCACGGCCACCTGCTGGCTGCCGCCCGGGGCGCGGTCGGGATCGAAGGCCGTGCCGCGCGGGGCGTCAAGCTCCAGCGGTGCCCGGCTCCAGGGTTGCGGCTGGGTCCTCGGCTGGGGCTGGGACTGGGACGCGGTCGGATACGGCGGCTGGTACTGGTAGGGCGGCTCCGCGCCGCCGGCCGGATAGGCGCCGCCACCGGCCTGCTGGCCGGCCTTGTAGTCGCGGTAGGCCTTGTAGGCCAGGCCGGCCACGAGGGCGAGCCCCCCGTAGGTCAGGGCCTTGCCGCCGAGCTTGCGCCCCTTCTTGCTGCCGAGGATGAGCCCGGCGAGACCGCCCGCGGCCAGGCCACCGGAATTGGAGGACAGGAAGTCCTTGCCCTTCTGCATCAGGTCGCCGTTGCCCCCGCGCTTGCGCGGATCCAGCTGTCCACGGCCAGAACCGAGAAACTGGTCAAGAAGCGACTTGGCATCAAACATCGGGCGTACTCCGGATAGGGCAGAACCAGACTGGCAGATGGGATGCGACAGGCAGGACCGCAAGCAAGGGTGACGAATTTGTAATTCCGGCAAGCAGCCGAACCGGCCCGGCCGACCGCGGGAGACCGTCAGCGCGCGCTGGCGAGCGGCAGCAGGTTGTCGTCCTTCAGCGTCTCCATGGCAATGGAGGAGCGTACATGCTGCACGGCCTCGTGCGGCAGCAGGTCATCGTTGATCACCCGGCTCAGCGCCTTCAGGTCCGGCACCACGATCTTCAGCATGTAGTCGACATCGCCGGTCAGCGTGTGCGCCTCCTGCACCTCGGGCATGGCCTGCACCATGGCGCGGAAACGGCGCGCATTGTCGCGGCTGTGGGCCCCGAGGGTCACACCGACAAAGGCCGTGACCGAGAAGCCCAGCCGCTCGGTCGCCAGATCCGCCCGGTAGCGGCGGATGATGCCCTCCGCCTCCAGCGCCTGGCGGCGGCGCGACACCTGGCTGGCCGAGAGCCCGATCCGGTCCCCGAGCTGCTGGTTGGTGAGTGCGGCGTTCTCCTGCAACGCAGCAAGAAGACGCAGATCAAAGCTGTCAAGTTCCATCATCGTGCACCAATGAGCCCATACTTGCGCATTCTGTGCGAAGGACGCGCCCCTGTCACGCCCTTTGCACACACCTTGCACGCGGCTGGGCGCACTCTCGACCTACGTGAATGTCCAGAGGAGGAAATCATGGGTCCCTTTCCGCACGACGCGCCCCCGGCGGTGATCAGCGACGCCAACCCGGCCGGCACGGACGGCTTCGAGTTCGTGGAATTCGCCCATCCGGAGCCGGAGAAGCTGGACGAGCTGTTCCGCAAGATGGGCTATGTTCCGGTCGCCAAGCACAAGACCAAGAACATCACGCTCTACCGCCAGGGCGACGTGACCTATATCCTCAACGCCGAACCCGGCTCCTTCGGCATGCGCTTCGTCGAGGCGCACGGTCCCTGCGCCCCGTCGATGGCCTGGCGTGTCGTCGATGCCCGCAAGGCCTTCGAGCATGCCGTCCGCATGGGCGCGACGCCGTATGAGGGCGACGACAAGTCGCTCGACGTGCCGGCGATCGTCGGAATCGGCGGGTCGCTGCTCTATTTCGTCGACAAGTACGGCGACAAGGGGTCGGCCTATTCGGCCGAGTTCACGTGGCTCGGCGAGGAGAACCCGCGGCCGCAGGGCGTCGGCTTCTATTATCTCGACCACCTGACCCATAACGTCTACCGCGGCAACATGGACAAGTGGTGGGACTTCTACCGGACCCTGTTCGGCTTCAGGCAGATCCACTTCTTCGACATCGACGGCCGCATCACCGGCCTGGTCAGCCGCGCCATCACCTCGCCCTGCGGCAAGATCCGCATCCCGCTGAACGAGTCCAAGGACGACACCAGCCAGATCGAGGAATACCTGCGCAAGTACAAGGGCGAAGGCATCCAGCACATCGCCGTCGGCAGCGACGACATCTACGATGCCACGGACAAGCTGGCCGACAACGGCCTGAAGTTCATGCCGGGCCCGCCGGAGACCTATTACGAGCGCTCCCATGCCCGGGTGAACGGCCATGACGAGCCGATCGACCGGATGAAGAAGCACGGCATCCTGATCGACGGCGAAGGCGTCGTGAACGGCGGCATGACCAAGATCCTGCTGCAGATCTTCTCCAAGACCGTGATCGGCCCGATCTTCTTCGAGTTCATCCAGCGCAAGGGTGACGAGGGCTTTGGCGAGGGCAACTTCCGCGCCCTGTTCGAATCGATCGAGGAAGACCAGATCCGCCGCGGCGTGATCAAGGTCGACGCGGCCGAGTAACAGGCCACAACTCTTGCAGGTTTTCCCGAGGGTGCGCAGAGCATCTGCGCCCCCTTTTCCGTGCGCGATGGCCCGCAAGCCTCGCGCAAGGCCCTCAGCCCACAGCAGACGCCGGAGGCGCCAGAGAAAATTAAGCCTTTGCGGCGACCTTTCTCTGGCATGCCAATCAGGAGCTGCAGGACCTGCAGGGCCGCATGAGAGTGACAAGTGAGACGAATGCCCGGCGCTCGGCCGGGACCGGGGCCCTGGACCTCAGGCCAGCGCGGCTGGGCAACGTCTCCTTTGTTGCCCTGCTCGTCGGCATGTTCGTGGCCATCGTCGCCGCCTTCGTCTTCGTTCTCTCCGCCATCCTGATCTACGAGCGCGAATCGGCAGCGCGCGAGGTCGGCTCGGTCGAACGGGCCTACGAGAACCACAAGACGGCCCTGCTCACGCAGATCGCGCGCTATGCCGCCTCGAATGCAGCCTATGTGAACACGGACATGGCCTTCTCGGCCGAATGGGTCCGCTCGCGCTTCGGCCGTGGCCTGGCGATCCGCGAGGGCTACGATTTCGTCGTGATCCTCGACCGGGCGCTCGAGCCGGCCTTTTCGTTCCGTCCCGAGACGGCAGCCAGCGACCTCGACCTGCCCGCGATCCTGACGCCGCAGGTGGTCCGCATGATCACCTCGATCCGCGAGCGCTACGTGGATGGCCTCGTCACGGCGCGCAATGGCGACACCTATTTCACCGGCAGCGTGGCAGATGTCTCCGGCGTCACCGAGGTGATGACCGGCGACCGGGTGGCGATCGTCACGGCCATGGCGATCTTCCCCGATCCGGGCGGGATCCCGATGCGCCGGGACCTGCCGATGGTGCTGCTGGCGGTGAAGCAGATCGACGCGCAGGCGCTTGCCGACATGCTGGCATCCCTGTCGCTGAGCAGCCTGTTTCTCGACACGACGATCCCGCGTGGCATGAACGGGACGCCGATCCGTGACAGCGACGGGGTGGCCCTCGCCTATCTGACCTGGGATCCGATGGCGCGGGCCTCGCACATCATCCTGACGTCGGCGCCTGTCCTGGCGATTGCCCTCTTTGTCATCCTGCTGATCTCGCTGATGATCCTCCGGCGCAACACCGCGGCCCAGCAGGAGCTGGAGCGGCGCAAGCGCGACTTCATCGAAGCAGCCCGGCACGACGGACTGACCGGCCTGCTGCGGCGTGACTTCTTCCTGGCGGCTGCGGACGACCTGCTCGACCGGCCGGCAGCGGAGACCGGGACGCTCGGCGTTCTCTATCTCGACATCGACGGCCTGTCGCAGATCAACGACGCCTTCGGCCACGTGGTCGGCGACCGGCTGATCCAGCATGTGGTCAGCGTGCTGCAGACCCATTGCCGCTCCTGCGACGTGATCGGCCGGATGGGCGGCGACGAGATCGTGCTGATCCTGTGCCGGCGCGAAACGCCGGCCGCGCTGATGCGCGACGTGGACACGCTTGCGCGGGCGCTGAACCGCCAGGCCATGCTGGAGGATCACGCCATCGAGGTCTCCTGCTCGCTCGGCGTGGCCCTGCGCCCCGAGCACGGCACCCGGATGCCCTCGCTGCTGCGCGCCGCCGATGTTGCCCTGCAGCGCAGCCGGTCCGACGGCCGCAGCCGCTACAAGCTGTTCGACACGGCCATGGACGAGGCGATCCGCGAACGGCGACGGCTGCGCGATGGTCTCCGCCAGGCGCTGGAGCGCGACGAGTTCGACCTGTTCTACCAGCCGATCATTGACGCGCGGACCGGGCAGGTCTGTCATCTGGAGGCGCTGCTGCGCTGGCACCACCCGGAGCGCGGGTTGCTGGCCCCCGGGGCCTTTCTCGACGTGGCGGAAGAAACCGGACTGATCGACCCGATCGGCAGCTGGGTGCTGCAGCGGGCCGTGCACGACGCCTGCGGCTGGGACGGCATCGGTGTCTCGGTCAATGTCTGCGCCACGCAGGTCAGCTCCGGCACCTTGCCGCAGGAGGTGGAAAGCCTGCTGGCCGAAACCGGCCTCGCACCGTCCCGCCTCATGCTGGAAATCACCGAGACGGTGATGATGGAACGCTCAGACAGCATCGATGCGGTCATCAGCCGGCTCTCGGCCCTGGGCGTCAGCCTGGCGATCGACGATTTCGGCACCGGCTATTCCAGCCTGAGCTCGTTGCATCACCACCGCTTCCAGACGCTCAAGATCGACCGCAGCTTCGTCGGCCGTCTCGACACCGATCCGAAGGCGCAGGCCATCATCGGATCGCTCGTCGGTCTCGCCCGGACCCTCGACATGACCGTCGTGGCGGAGGGCGTGGAGACCGAAGACCAGAAGGCGATGCTGGTGAACAGCGGCTGCCAGATGTTGCAGGGCTACCTGTTCAGCCGGCCGAAACCGGTGCTCGACCTGGCAAGCGAAGGCTTCGTCCGGCTGGTGTCCAGACAGGAGGCCGGGCCCGAGGTTTCGGCAGGCGCCCCGGGACGCGCCCCGGGAGGTGCCCCGGGCGACGCGCTGGCAGGCTGACTGGCGCAGAAACGGGACCCTGCCGACGCGGGGCGTCTGTCGCGCTTGAGAATGTGCAGCCAGCGGCATCATCGCGGTTCGGCGGTTCGCTTCGCTCACCTTGTCCGGACTGACGGCTCGGGATGGAACATGCCGTGTGAGCACAAAGGAAAAGGGCGCACCGACACGCGGTGCGCCCTCAGACGGCTGACAAACTTACTCAAAGTCATCCCGGCCCAGCTGAGCGTCAGCGAAGCGCCGAGCCGGGATCCAGATATCAGCCGCGCGAAGCGCGACACACCTGTCGGTCTCAAGTCGTATCGAGGTGACGTGTTTTTGGGCTCGCCTGCGCTCGCACAGACATGCTGGATTCCGGATCTGCGGTTCGCTGAACGCTCACCTTGTCCGGAATGACGGCAAACTGACGAAATTCCGAAATTTGTCAGCAGTCTGAAGGACGCACCGACACGCGGTGCGCCCTTCGTGGTCCACGGTCTGGCCGACCCGCTTACTCCGCCGCCTGCAGGGCACGCGGATTGTTCGGATGGGTCGTCCAGTTGGCGTAGTCGGGCTCGACGGTCTTGCCGGTGCGCGGATCGACGCTGCCGGCCGGCATCTGCTCCATGGTGATGCAGTTCTCGACCGGGCAGACCGAGACGCAGAGGTTGCAGCCGACGCATTCCTCGTCGATGACCTCGAACTTGCGCACGCCGTCCACCAGATTGGTGATGGCCTGGTGCGAGGTGTCCTCGCAGGCGATGTGGCAACGGCCGCACTTGATGCAGAGATCCTGGTCGATCTTCGCCTTGGCGATGTAGTTCAGGTTCAGGTACTGCCAGTCGGTGACATTCGGCACGGCCATGCCCGAGAAATCGGAAATGCGCTCGTAGCCGGCCTCCCCCATCCAGTCCTTCAGGCCCTCGATCATCTCCTCGACGATCTTGAAGCCGTAGGTCATGGCAGCCGTGCAGACCTGGACGTTGCCGGCGCCAAGGGCGATGAACTCGGCCGCATCCCGCCAGGTCGTCACCCCGCCGATGCCGGAGATCGGCAGGCCGCGGGTCTCCGGATCACGGGCGATCTCGGCCACCATGTTGAGGGCGATCGGCTTCACCGCAGGACCGCAGTAGCCGCCATGCGACCCCTTGCCGTCGATGGTGGGGGTCGGTGCCATGCGGTCGAGATCAACGCCGACGATGGAGTTGATGGTGTTGATCAGCGACACCGCATCCGCACCGCCGCGCTTGGCTGCCTGGGCCGGCTTGCGCACGTCGGTGATGTTGGGGGTCAGCTTCACGATCACCGGCATGCGGGTGTGCTTCTTCACCCAGCGCGTGACCATCTCGATGTATTCCGGCACCTGGCCGACGGCAGAGCCCATGCCACGCTCGCTCATGCCGTGCGGGCAGCCGAAGTTCAGCTCGACGCCATCGGCTTCCGTCTCCTCGACGCGCTTCAGGATCGCCGCCCAGCTCGCCTCCTCGCAGGGCACCATGAGCGAGACGATCAGCGCGCGGTCCTTCCAGTCGCGCTTGACCCGCTTGATTTCCTGCAGGTTCACCTCGAGCGGCCGGTCGGTGATCAGCTCGATGTTGTTGAGGCCGATGAGCTGGCGGTCCTTGCCGTGGATCGCGCCGTAGCGCGGGCCGTTGACGTTGACCACGTTCGGGTCCTCGCCGAGGGTCTTCCAGACGACGCCGCCCCAGCCCGCCTTGTAGGCGCGGACGACGTTGTATTCCTTGTCGGTCGGCGGGGCCGAAGCCAGCCAGAACGGGTTCGGGGACTTGATGCCGACGAAATCTGATCTCAGATCAACCATGGTGGGATCTCCGGAAAAAAACGGCTGCGGCTCAGGCGCTGAGCGCCCGGTGAATGGCTTCGGCGGCGATCTTGCCGTCCTCGACGGCGGCAACCGTCAGGTCCTGACCGCCGGCGACGCAGTCGCCGCCGGCCCAGACCCGGGCCAGCGAGGTGGCGCGGTCCGCGTCCACCACGATGCGACCCTTGTCGAGGGTCAGCCCTGCCGCCGACCCGTTCAGGCCGGAGGGATCGAGTTTCTGGCCGACGGCCTTGAACACCATGTCGGCGGCCAGCGTGACCGTTTCGCCGGTGGAGACGAGCTTGCCGGCCGGGTCGAGGCGCGTGCGCTCAAGCGCGATGCCCGTCACCTTGCCATCGGCCCCGAGGATTTCCTTCGGCGCGACCCAGTGCAGGATGCGCACGCCGTTGGTCTTGGCCAGATCCTGCTCGTAATCGCTGGCGTTCATGTGCTCCTGGCCGCGGCGATAGGCGATGGTCACCTCGTCCGCACCAAGCCGCTTGCTCTGCACGGCGATGTCGATTGCCGTCATGCCGCCGCCGATGACGACGACACGGCGGCCGACCGGCAGCGCCGACAGGTCGCTGGCCTGACGCAGGTCGGCAATGTAGCTGACGGCATCGACGACGCCCGACAGATCTTCACCGGGAACGGACAGCCCGTTCACACCGGCAAGGCCGATGGCCAGGAACACCGCGTCATATTCCTGCTGCAGCTGATGCAGCGACAGGTCCTCGCCGAGGGTTTTGCCGTTGACGACCGAGATGCCGCCGATGGACAGGATGAAGCGCACTTCCCGGGCGGCAAAGTCGTCCACCGACTTGTAGGCCGCAATGCCGTACTCGTTCAGGCCGCCGGCCTTCGGACGGGCGTCGTAGAGCACGACGTCATGGCCGTGGACGGCCAGACGGTGGGCGCAGGAGAGACCCGCCGGCCCGGCCCCGACAACGGCGATCCGGCGCAGCGTCGGCGCGGCGCGGGTGAAGGGCGTCGTGTCATGGGTGTCCATGTAATGGTCGGTGGCGAAGCGCTGCAGCTCGCCGATGCGCACCGGCTGCTCCTCCGCATCGTTGCGCACGCAGGCCTGTTCGCACAGCGTCTCGGTCGGGCAGACGCGGGCGCACATGCCACCGAGGATGTTCTGGTCGAAGATCGTCCGTGCCGCACCCGTGGTGTTGCCGGTGGAGATCTGGCGGATGAACAGCGGGATGTCGATGCTGGTCGGGCAGGCCTTCACGCAGGGCGCGTCATAGCAGAAGTAGCAGCGGTCCGACTCGACCCTCGCCTCATGCGGATCGAGCCGCGGGTGAAGATCACAGAAGTTCTTGGCGTACTGGTCCAGCGACAGACGCGCGGGGGCAATGTCAGGACCTGGCTTGGTCTGAGTCATGAAAGGATCTCCGGAAGGTGGCGACCTATGTCTGGTGCCCGTTTCTTGTCCCGAACAGGCTTTCCGGTCAGCATTGAAGGAAAATTTGTCCAAACAGTCAAATATTTTTCGAAAGGATAATTACATGAAAGAGATAGTCAGGATTTCTTTTGCGCTAAGACCCTGAATTTCCTCAAGGGACGGATGACAGACGGGCGGTGGCCCGGCCGGCCAGGCCACGCGTCCGCGCTCCGGTCCGACCGGGCCACCGCCCGTTGCGTCACGTCCTGGGGTCCGGCTGGCCGGACCGGTGGCCCGGCCCTACTCCGGGAACCAGAGCTTCGCGGCCTCCGCGCCGCGCTCGATGACGACATGGTTGTTGGCGAAGACGCGGTAGGAATGGCTCCATTCGCCGTCCGGCCAGCGCACGCGGACCTGGGCGCGTTCGGAGACGCCGAGGCCGATGTGCAGGAAGCCGAGCTGGCCGGAGGCATGGCCGCCACCGACAAGCACATCGCGCTCGATTGACCTGGTGCCGACGCGGACGCTGACCTTGGCTCCGACCGCGTTGCGGTTCGGCTTGCCCGGCTGCACCAGCTCGATGGCGAGCCAGTTGCCGAGCGGGCGCGGCGTGGCGGCATCGCCCTTGCCGACATTGCGGAAGAGGCTGGCCGGCTCGCCCCGGTTGACGACCACGAGGTCGAGCAGGCCATCGGCATTGAGATCCGCAAGGCCGGCCCCGCGCCCGCGCCGCGCCAAGGCGATGCCGGCGGCGTCGCCCGTCTCCACGAACTTGCCGTCCCACTGGCCGAGGAGCAGGTTGTCGGGGTCGAAGGCAGCGAAATCCGGCATGGATTCCACGTTGCCCTTGGCGATGTAGAGGTCCCAGAGCGTGTCGTTGTTCACGTCCTGGAATTCGGAATGCCAGCCGGTGGAGGGACGCAGGTCCTCGCCCGTGTAGGGCCGGTGCGCCGTCACCCCCTTGTCGAAGGCGATGTCGGCATAGACCGGGACCAGATCGTCCCCCTCCTGCTCCAGCACCTGCAGCTTGGTGTCGCCCATGCTGGTGAGCGCATATTCGGGCAGGCCGTCGACATTGAGGTCGATGCTGGCGATGCCCATGCCCCAGATCGTCAGCTTGCGCCAGCCGTCGGCGCGGCGATAGGCTTGGGCCGGGCGGCCCGGAGGCACGGCCCAGAGCTGTTCCTCGCCGCCGCGGTAGTACTGCCGGTCGTTGGAAATGCGCAGCGCCGGCTCGCCGGAACGGTTCCAGTCGGTGAAGAGCATCGACAGGCTGCAGTAGCCCGGCGACAGCCGCTCCGGCTGGCTGTAATCCGGCTTAAGGCCCGGAGCCGGCCGGTGCAGCATGTTGTCGTGGCAGGTCCCCCAGGGGGCGCCGGGCTGGGAGCGGTCAACGTAATTGCCGAAGGCCAGGGTCGGATAGGCAGCCCCCGGCTCCCAGGTGGCGGCAAAGGCGGTGGTCCAGGCGTTGCCGCCGTCGAGACCGACCTGGCGGTTGGCAACCTCGAAGCGACAGGCGCCGAGCCCGCGCAGGAGCAGGTTCTCCCCGACCCGCAGGACGGCCAGGTCCATCAGGCCGTCATTGTCATAGTCGAGCGGATAGGCGCCGGTGACGCGCGCCAGCTCCTTCTCGCCCAGTCCGGTGTCGGCCTTGCGGAAAACCAGCGCCCCGCCGGTCGGACTGTCGTTGACATAG
The DNA here is from genome assembly GCF_009915765.1 of Pannonibacter sp. XCT-53. NCBI lineage: Bacteria > Pseudomonadati > Pseudomonadota > Alphaproteobacteria > Hyphomicrobiales > Stappiaceae > Pannonibacter > Pannonibacter tanglangensis. Next base: position 81,762 of record NZ_JAABLQ010000002.1, on the reverse strand, counting down.
AGCGCCGCCGGCCCCTTGCCTCCGGCCAGGAACAGGTCGGGCCGGCGGTCGCCGTTGCAGTCGGACACGGCGACACCGCCGCCAACGAAATACTCCCAGGGCCCGTCATAGCGGTGGTCGATGCCGGCGGATGCCGCCTCCTCGACGAAATGCGGCACCGGCGCCAGCGAGGTGGTCCGTTCACCGGCCAGTCCGGCACCGGGCAGAAGCGTCATCGCCGCAAGCGGCAGAAGCAGGAGGCGACGGGTCATTTCGGCACCTCCAGTGTCCGCAGGAAAGCGATGATGGACTGTTGCCGCTCGTCCGGCAGGGCGGCATAGGCGTCCCGGGCCGACGCGGCGCTGCCGCCATGGGCGAGGATCACCTCGCCAAGCGTGGTGATATCCCCGCGATGACCATAGGGCGCGGTGTTGCCGACGCCCCAGAGCTCCGCCGTGATGAACACGTCGCGGGCGACGAAGCGCTGCGCCTGCAGTTCATTGCCGAGCCGGTCGATGCGGGCATCGGAAATGCGGTGGCGCTTGAGGTCGCCGAACAGCGGCACCAGCACGCGGCCCCGCTCGTCGCGCGGCAGCGCCTGAACCCAGGGCAGCGCCGCCATGTTCAGCACGAGCGGGTCGGAGACATCGCCCGGCCGCAGCGTGCCGGCGTTTTCCACCGGGCTGGGATCGGCAAAGCTCAGGCTCTCCAGTGGCAGCGAGGGGCGGTGACAGAAGGCGCAGCCGATGTCGGCAAAGGCCTTCTCGCCATCGGCGGCCGCCTCCGCCCAGTCGGCCGGCAACCCGGTCCTGCGGCCGGGCGCAGGCAAGGTCGCCTGGAAGGCGACCAGCGCGGAGACATGGCCGGCGTCGATCTCGTCGGCAACGCCGTCCATGTCGAAGTCGGCACTGCCGGTCCAGTCCTGCCCGAAGCGCTCGGTCGCCTGGATGCCGTGATGCACGTTGAGCGCATTCACCGTGAACTGGCGCAGGCTGGCAAACACGCCCTTCTGGCTGAAGGGACGCAGCACCAGATCCGCATCGACGCCGTCGAGCCCGGTCACGTCAAGGGTGCCGTCGGGATGGGCGGTCAGCTTGCCGAAGCCGACATCCTTCGTCGTCAGGTCGACGGTCACCGGCTGGCCAGACTTGCGCGCGGCCGCCAGCGCCGCACGGCGCTGCCCCTGAAGGTCGACCGTCATCTCGCGGGCCAGCAGCTCGATCAGCCCGGACCCGTGCAGGATGTTGGTGCCCCGCTCATTGGAGAATTGCGGATCGGTGGTGTCGAAATCCGCACTCTCGAAGCCTTCCGAGACGAAGACATTGGCGACAAAATCCCCGGCCCCACCGGTGACAGGCTGGTTGTGGCAGCCGGAACAGGCGCTGGCATCGGGGCCGGGCAACCGGTTGAAGGCAACCTCGGAGGGGCGCTTGCGCCGCGTCGGCACGATCGCCTGCGTGGCCATCGGCCGGCCGGCGCCCTCCTCGGTGATGAAGCGGGCCTCGAACAGGCGCTGACCCTCGGCAATCAACGCCTCGAGATCGGCCGACTGCCCCTTGTCCGCCTCGGCCTTGAGGGTCTCCCTCAGGCTGTCGAAGGACAGTGGCCGGTCGAGATTGCGCTCGCTCCAGCTCTGCGCCTGCGCCGGTGCGCAAAGCCCCAGCGCCAGCCCCAGTCCGAGGGCGGGGGCAACGGCCAGCAGCGGGCCGAACCCGGCTGCGGCGCGGCTCAGCCCGCCCCTCGCGGCGGCAGGCCGAAGCCGCGCCCGCACGCGTCGTGTCAACGTCCCAACCCCATTCATGGCTGCAGTCTCCTCCCCTGCGGCCGCGCGGCGCTTTTCCGGCGGACACGGCCCGGCCGTGCCCCCCCTCGGTTCCAGGTGCCTCAGCGTCCGCGGCGTGTCGAAAGCACCAGGGTTTCGTCCAGCCGCCGCATGGCCTGGGCAATCAGGCCGCGGCGGATGAAATCCTCGTTCCAGGGCACCACATCGACCTTGAGCGAGCGGCGCAGGTCCTCCACCAGCGCGGCATCAAGGGCCCGATGCATGGCCCCTTCCATGAAGGGAAAGGCACGGATGCCCGCACCCGTCAGGACCACGCGCGCCGGGTCGATCAGCGCCAGCAGACGGGCAATGCCGTAGCCCAGCGCCACGCCGGCCTTCTCCAGAACGGCAATGACCTGCTGGTCGCCGGCCTCGGCCCGGTCGTGCAGATCCTCGAAGGTCTGGGCCGTCACGGCCATCGTGGCCGGATCCGTATCCTCCGGCAATCCCTGCGTCATGCGCAGAAGCGCGTAGTCGGCGAGATAGGCCTCCAGGCACCCCTGCCGGCCGCAGCGACAGCGCGCGCCGCCAGGGATGTGGTTGGCATGACCGATTTCGGCCGCCGCACCGCTTGCCCCGACAAACAGGTGATCGTCGAGGAACAGCCCCATGCCGACACCGTAGTCCACCATGACCACGGCGAAGGTGCCGCTGTAGCGGGCCGGGTCCGACCAGTGCAGGGCCTCGGTGATCATGTTGGTGTCGTTGGACAGGGTCACCCGGGCCGAGAAGGTCTCCTGCAGCGGCGCCACGACGGGAATGTCCCGGCCGGCAAAGGCCGGGCTCCAGACCACCACGCCGCGATTGGTATCGACGATACCCTGCGAGGCAACGCCGACCTCCAGCACGCTGGCGGGCTCGACGCCGGCCTCGACGACGAAGCTGCGGACCGCATCGGTGAGCGTGGCCGGGAACGTCCCGGCATTGGCCGTCAGCGCGTCGTAATGCACCTTCCGGCTGTGGAAGATCCGGCCGGTGAAGTCCGCCATGGCCAGGTCGATTCGGCTGACGGAGATGCGCACGCTGATGACATTGGCCGCGCCGCCGTCGATCGCCAGCAGGCTGCGCGGACGCCCTCGCGCCAGTGGCGCCTTGGGTTCCTCGGCGTCGATGCCGACGATCAGCCCCTCATCGAGCATGTCGGAGGTGATGGCCGTGATGGTCGCCGGACTGAGCTGTGTCGCCCTGCCAAGATCGATCCGGGCCATCTGCCCTTCCCGTCGCAGGGTCTGCAGGATCAAGCTCCGGTTGCGCAACCGGACCTGATCCCTGTTCGCTGTCTGCGTCATGAGATGACGTTTCTTCCCTCGTGTTTCCGCCCAAGGCCTGCCGATTCTGGATGTCGGCATGGTCGCCCGGATTTGAAACGCGTCTACCGTTTCGAAAAGCATGTTGACAGGAGCAACGAGATGGAGCAACTTTTTTTCGGGCGTCGAAAAAAATAGATGCGACGGCCGAGCACAGGAGGGTGCTCTCAATCCCTCTGGGAAAAATGGAGGGGCTGCCAGGAGAAGGGCGGCACCTTTTGGAGGAAACACCGCAATGCGCAAGATTGCCGTACTCGTCGCGGGAGCGCTTCTGTCCGCGACCGCCCTGACTGCCGCCAACGCCCAGGATCTCGTGGTCGGCGTGAGCTGGTCGAACTTCCAGGAAGAACGCTGGAAGACCGACGAAGCCGCGATCAAGGCTGCCCTGGAAGCCGCTGGCGCCAAGTACATTTCCGCTGACGCGCAGAGCTCGTCCGCCAAGCAGCTCTCCGACGTCGAGGCCCTGATCGCCCAGGGTGCCAACGCCCTCATCATCCTCGCCCAGGACGCCCAGGCCATCGGCCCGGCCGTGCAGGCCGCTGCCGACGAAGGCATTCCGGTCGTCGGCTATGACCGTCTGATCGACGACCCGCGCGCCTTCTACCTGACCTTCGACAACGTCGAGGTCGGTCGCATGCAGGCCCGCGAGATCCTGAAGGTGAAGCCGGAAGGCAACTACGTCATGATCAAGGGCTCGGCCACCGACCCGAACGCAGACTTCCTGCGTGGCGGCCAGCAGGAAGTCCTGCAGGCGGCAATCGACGCCGGCAAGATCAAGATCGTGGGCGAGGCCTACACCGACGGCTGGCTCCCGGCCAACGCCCAGCGCAACATGGAGCAGATCCTCACCGCCAACGACAACAAGGTCGACGCGGTGGTGGCCTCCAACGACGGCACCGCTGGTGGCGCCGTGGCTGCTCTCGCTGCCCAGGGCATGGAAGGCACCCCGGTGTCCGGCCAGGACGGTGACGCGGCTGCGCTGAACCGCATCGCCAAGGGCACCCAGACCGTGTCCGTGTGGAAGGACGCCCGCGAGCTCGGCAAGACGGCCGGCGAAGTGGCCGTGGCTCTGGCCAAGGGCGCCAAGCTCACCGACGTGGCCGGTGCCGGCACCTGGAAGTCGCCCGGCGGCAACGAGCTGACGGCCAAGTTCCTCACCCCGATCGCCATCACCAAGGACAATCTGAACGTCGTCGTCGACGCCGGCTGGATTTCCAAGGACGCCCTCTGCCAGGGCGTGTCGGGTGGCCCGGCCCCCTGCAACTAAGACCGTCCGGTCCTCTTTCCGCTGCCCCGGCGCGTCCGGGGCAGCGTGACATCCCGGTGTTCCTGCAGCGCCTTGTTGACTGCCCTAACGGCACGCGCTCTTAATCAGGCTCCGGCGACCGGTTATTTCAGGAGCATTCCGATGTCCGATGCTGCCCTGTCCGGGTCCAAGACCCCGACAGCCCGATCCCTTGTATCCGCATTGCAACTCGACACGCGCCTGCTTGGCATGATCGGCGCGTTCATCGTGCTCTGCATCGCCTTCAATGTGTTCACGGATGGGCGCTTCCTCACTCCGCGCAACATCTTCAACCTGACGATCCAGACCGTCTCCGTCGCCATCATGGCCACCGGCATGGTCTTCATCATCGTCACCCGTCACATCGACCTGTCGGTCGGCTCGCTTCTGGCCACCGTGGCAGCCGTGATGGCCGTCGTGCAGACCCAGGTCCTTCCGGTCACGATGGGTCTCGGCCTCGGTCACCCGGCCATCTGGATCATCGCCCTTGTCGTCGGCCTGATCGTCGGCGCTGCGATCGGCGCCTTCCAGGGCTGGATGGTGGGCTATCTCGGCATCCCGGCCTTCATCGTCACGCTCGGCGGCCTGCTGGTCTGGCGCAACGCGGCCTGGTTCATCACGAATGGCCAGACGATCGGCCCGCTGGACGAAACCTTCGCGATGATGGGCGGCGCCGGCGGCACGCTCGGCGAAACCTGGTCGTGGGTGTTCGGCGTCCTCGCCGTGGCCGCCTCCATGTGGCTGCTGGTCTCGGCCCGGCGCCGGCGCGCGGCCCATGGCTTCCCGGTGAAGCCGGTCTGGGCCGAAGTGACCATGGGCGTGATCATCAGCGGCGCAATCCTGGGCTTCGTGGCCGTCCTGAATGCGGCCGAGATCCCGGCGCAGCGCCTGCAGCGGATCTTCGCCGACCAGGGCCAGACCATGCCGGAAGGCCTGGTGATGGGCTATGGCATCCCGATCTCGGTGCTGCTGCTGATCGTCGTGGCCGTCGCCATGACCGTCATCGCCCGCCGCACCCGCTTTGGTCGCTACATCTTCGCCACCGGCGGCAACCCGGATGCAGCCGAGCTGTCGGGCATCAACACGCGTCTGCTGACGGTCAAGGTCTTCGCCCTGATGGGTGGCCTCTGCGCCCTCTCGGCCGCCGTCGCCGCTGCCCGTCTCGGCTTCTCGACCAACGACATCGGCACGCTCGACGAACTGCGCGTCATCGCCGCAGCCGTCATCGGCGGAACGGCGCTGTCCGGCGGCATCGGCACCATCTATGGCGCCATCCTCGGCGCGCTGATCATGCAGTCGCTGCAGTCGGGCATGGCCATGGTGGGCGTCGATGCGCCGCTCCAGAACATCGTCGTCGGCATCGTGCTGGTTCTCGCCGTTCTCGTCGACATCCTCTATCGCAAGCGTACGGGAGACTGAGCCATGGCAACGCCTCTTGGTGGAATGGCCAACCAGGGCAAGACGCCGCTGGTGGATATGAAGGACATCTGCATCTCGTTCGGCGGGGTGCATGCGGTGGACCACGCCTATGTGGATCTCTATCCCGGCGAAGTGGTCGGTCTGCTCGGTCACAATGGTGCCGGCAAGTCGACGCTGATCAAGATCCTGTCCGGCGCCTACCGTCCGGACAGCGGCGAGATCCGCATCGACGGCAAGCCGGCAACGATCAACAGCCCGCGCGATGCCCGTTCGTACAACATCGAGACGATCTACCAGACGCTGGCGCTGGCGGACAATCTCGACGCCGCCTCGAACCTGTTCCTGGGTCGCGAGCTGGTGACGCCGCTCGGCTTCGTCGATGACGACCGGATGGAAGCCGAAACGCGCAAGATCATGAGCCGGCTCAACCCGAACTTCAAGAAGTTCAAGGTTCCGGTGAAGGCCCTCTCCGGTGGCCAGCGCCAGTCGGTCGCCATTGCCCGGGCGGTGTATTTCAACGCCCGCATCCTGATCATGGACGAGCCGACCGCCGCACTCGGCGTGCACGAGACCCAGATGGTGGGCGAGCTGATCCAGGAGCTGAAGCGCCAGGGCCTCGGCATCTTCCTCATCAGCCACGACATCGAGGACGTGTTCGAGCTGTGCGACCGTCTGACCGTCATGAAGAACGGCCGGGTCGTCGGCACCGCGCGCACCGAGGACGTGACCAAGGACGAGGTGCTCGGCATGATCATCCTCGGCAAGTGCCCCCCGGGCGCAAAGCCCGGTCCCGGCGCCATGGCCGAGGATCTGGAAGCCGCCTGATCCGGACAGGGCCCCATCCCGCTGTCGCCAGTCCCCGGCGGACTGGCGACACCATCCGGCCGACCGCCCTTTGCGGCCGTCTCCAAACCCGCTAAGACAAGGCTCCCCGGTGCCGGAACCCCCGTGGTTCGCAGGCCCGGGGTTCTCTTGGACCCGTTTTGAGGAACGCACCTCATGTTCATCGGCCTCGATATCGGCACCAGCTCCGTCAAGGCGGTGCTGCTGGACGACGACCAGCAGCCCGTTGCCTCCGCCAGTGCCCATCTCGATGTCTCGCGCCCCCATCCCGGCTGGTCGGAACAGGATCCGGACAGCTGGTGGCGCGGCATCGAGGCCACTCTCGAGGACCTCGGCCGGCGTCATCCGCGCGAGATGGCCGCCGTGCGCGGCATCGGCCTTTCAGGCCACATGCATGGCGCGACCCTGCTCGATGCCGCCGACCGGCCGCTGCGCCCCTGCATCCTGTGGAACGACGGCCGCTCGGCCAGCCAGTGCACCGGGCTGGAGGCGCGCGAGCCCCGCTTCCTCACCCTCGGCGGCAACCGGGTCATGCCCGGCTTCACCGCGCCCAAGCTGCAATGGGTGCGCGAGAACGAGCCGGACATCTTCGCGAAAGTCGCCAAGGTGCTGCTGCCCAAGGACTACGTGCGGCTGCGCCTCACCGGCGACCATGTCGGCGACATGTCGGACAGTGCCGGCACCCTGTGGCTGGATGTGGCGGCCCGCGACTGGTCGGAGCCGCTGCTGGCGGCAACCGGCCTGACCCGGGAGCACATGCCCCGGCTGGTCGAGGGGTCGGATGCCGGCGGCCGCCTGCGACCGGAGCTCGCCGCGCGCTGGGGCATGACGCAGGCCCCGGTGGTGGCAGGGGGCGGCGGCGACAATGCTGCGTCTGCTTGCGGCGTCGGCGCCGTCCAGCCGGGCTCGGCCTTCGTCTCGCTCGGCACCTCCGGCGTGCTGTTTGTCACCAATGACCGCTTCTCGCCGAATGTCGCCAGCGCGGTGCATGCCTTCTGCCATGCCGTGCCGGACACCTGGCACCAGATGGGCGTGATCCTGTCGGCGACGGACAGCCTCAACTGGCTGTCGAAGATCCTGCGCCGGCCGGCGGCCGAGCTGACGGGGATGGTCACCGACCTCAAAGGACCGTCGGCGGTCCAGTTCATGCCTTATCTTGGCGGCGAACGCACCCCGCACAATGACGTGGCAATCCGCGGCGGCTTCCTGGGTCTGGCGCATGAGACCGGCGAGGCGGAGCTGGCCCATGCGGTGCTCGACGGTGTCGCCTTCGCCCTGATGGATTGCCTCGGCGCCCTCACAGCGGCCGGCAGCAGCGTCACGCGCGTGACGGCTGTTGGCGGTGGCTCACGCTCGCGCACGTGGCTTGAGATCATTGCCACCGTGCTGGGCGTCACCGTGGATGTGCCGCAGGATGGCGATTTCGGCGCGGCCCTGGGCGCGGCCCGCCTCGGACAGGCGGCGGCCGACGGCTACGACCCGGCCACCTTCTTCGCGCCGCCGCTGGCGGCCAGCATCGACCCCAATCCCACCCTCCAGTCCGCCTATGCCGACGCCTACCGGCACTGGCGGACCCTCTATCCTGCAATGAAGGAGATCTGACGTGGCCACTGGATTTTTCGACGGCCTTGAGCCGGTCCGTTATGTCGGGCCGGACGCCCGCGAGCCCTACGGGTACCGCTACTACGACAAGGACCGGGTGGTCCTCGGCAAGCGCATGGAAGACCACCTGCGCCTCGCCATCTGCTACTGGCATTCCTTCTGCTGGCCGGGCGGTGACCCGTTCGGTGGCGACACGTTCCAGCGCACGTGGATGGCCGCCGGGGATCCGATGCAGCAGGCGAAGCTCAAGGCGGATGTCGCCTTCGAGATGTTCCAGCTGCTGGACATGCCGTTCTTCACGTTCCACGACCGCGACATCGCACCGGAAGGCGCGACGCTGGCCGAGAGCAACGCCAATGTGAACGCCATTGCCGACATCTTCGAGCGCAAGATGGCCGACAGCGGCGTCCGCCTGCTGTGGGGCACGGCGAACCTGTTCTCCAACCGCCGCTTCATGGCCGGCGCGGCCACCAACCCGGACCCGGACGTCTTCGCCTATGCAGGCGCGCAGGTGAAGCACGCGATGGACGTGACCCACCGGCTTGGCGGCGCGAACTACGTGCTCTGGGGCGGCCGCGAGGGCTACGAGACCCTGCTCAACACCGACCTGAAGCGCGAGCTGGACCAGCTCGGCCGCTTCCTGACGATGGTGGTGGAGTACAAGCACCGCATCGGCTTCAAGGGCACGATCCTGATCGAGCCGAAGCCGCAGGAGCCGACCAAGCACCAGTATGACTTCGACGTCGCCACGGTCTTCGGCTTCCTCAAGGCCTATGGCCTGGAGAACGAGGTGAAGGTCAACATCGAGCAGGGCCACGCCATCCTCGCCGGTCATTCCTTCGAGCACGAGCTGGCAATGGCCAATGCCCTCGGCATCTTCGGCTCGGTGGACATGAACCGGAACGACTACCAGTCGGGCTGGGATACGGACCAGTTCGCCATGAACGTGCCGGAGATGGCGCTGGCCTATTACGAGATCCTGAAAGGCGGCGGCTTCACCACCGGCGGCACCAACTTCGACAGCAAGATCCGCCGGCAGTCGATCGACGCCGTCGACCTGATCCAGGCCCACGTCGGCTCGGCCGACGCCATCGCACGCGGCCTGCTGGCGGCGGCCGCGATGATCGAGGACGGCCGTCTCGGCGGCTTCGTCAAGGACCGCTACGCCGGCTGGAGCGCGCCGGAGAATGCCGCGATCCTGACGGGGACCGTGACGCTGGAGGCGCTGGCCGACCGGGTGCACGGCGCGAGCCTCGAGCCGCAGCCGAAGTCGGGCCGTCAGGAATACCTGGAAAGCCTCGTCAACCTGTTCGTCTGACGCAAGTCGCAAGACGGAACGCCCCGCCCGGAACCCGGGCGGGGCTTTGGTGTGTCAGCTCAGAGCTTGTCGGTGACGACCGTGGTCGTGGCGCCGACCGGCTCCTTGGTGATGACCGGATCGGAGCCGCCGGAGAGCAGCGACTTCACCGTCCGCTCGTAGGCCGCCTTGTCGAGCTTGCCGTCGGAGCCGTCCACCAGCTTCACGATCTCGCCGACCATGCGCTTCTGGTGGGTCTCGGTCTGCGCGCCGGATGCATCATTTTCGAGCACGATCTCGGCCGCCTCGTCCGGATTCTCGGCCGCATACGCCCAGCCCTTCATCGAGGCGCGCACGAAACGGACGTACTTGTCGACCTTGGCCGGGTCCTTCAGGCTGTCCTCGAGCACATAGAGACCGTCCTCGAGCGTGGCGACGCCCTGGTCCTCATACTTGAAGACGACCAGATCCTCCGCCGGAATGCCCGCGTCGATCACCTGCCAGTACTCGTTGTAGGTCATCGTCGAGATGCAGTCGGCCTGCTTCTGCAGCAGCGGATCCACGTTGAAGCCCTGCTTGAGCACCGTCACGCCATCCGGGCCACCGCTCGTCGGGATGCCGAGCTGGCTCATCCAGGACAGGAAGGGATACTCGTTGCCGAAGAACCAGACGCCGAGGGTCTTGCCCTTGAAGTCGGCCGGCGAGGTGATGCCGGTTTCCTTCCGGCAGGTCAGCATCATGCCCGACTTCTTGAACGGCTGGGCGATGTTGACGAGCGGCACGCCCTTCTCGCGCGAGGCCAGGGCGGACGGCATCCAGTCGATGATCACGTCGGCCCCGCCACCGGCAATGACCTGCGGCGGCGCGATGTCCGGGCCACCCGGCTTGATGGTCACGTCAAGGCCTTCGGCTTCGTAGAAGCCCTTGTCCTTGGCGACGTAGTACCCGGCGAACTGGCCCTGGGTCACCCATTTCAGCTGCAGGGTGAGCTGGTCAGCCGCCGAGGCTGCGCCGGCGGACAGGACGCCTGCAAGCATCGTGGCGGCGGCCAGAGCCTTTACTGCGATATTCGCCATTCCCCTTCTCCTCTTGGTCTGCCGGGGGCTTTTGCCTCCGGTTCTGGAAAGCGAGGGGATCAGGGTGCACAAGCCACCGGCACAGCTCCGGACCTGCCCGGAGCACGGGCCTGTCCCGGAGGCGCGCTTGCGCGGCTCTCCACCTGCCATTCCCCTTCCGGCCCGGTTTGTCCGGGTCCATTGTCTTGACTGTGCCGCGGAACGCGGTATCCATCGTCAGCCTGCCACGGCGCGCCGGTCTGCGCCAGACGCCTCACAGGCTGACCAAATGGTCAAAAAAACGTAGGGAAAGCTTGCCCTTCCGGTCAAGGTGATTGTTTACGCAGCCGCGTCCAGTTTTGCGGCATCCGATGTCGCTTAAGGAACAGTCCGCGCCTTGGCGGGGCGGAAACGGACATGGCAACGGCCGTCATTTTATGTTCATATGAACGTCGCCATAGTTTCATATGAGCCGATTAAGTCCGTCTCCACACTGGCAGGATCAAGCGAGTCGCCGGCCCACCGACAGGGTGGCTTCGCGACCGCTGCAGACGGAAGACGCGGCGATCAGGAATGATGATGCTGTTGCTCGAGCAAGGGGACATCACGGAGCGCCAGGCGGAGATCACCGATCTGGTTCAGGCCAACGGCTTCATGTCGGTGGAGAGCCTGGCCGAGCGCTTTGATGTGACCACCCAGACCATCCGGCGGGATGTGAACCGCCTGTGCGAACTGGGCATCCTCCGCCGGACCCATGGCGGCGTCGAGCCGCCCGCACCGACCGGCAATGTCCACTACAGCACCCGCCGCATCCTCAACCTGCCCGCCAAGCGCATCATCGCCGGCCATGTGGCCTCGCTGATCCCCGAAGGCGCCTCGCTTGCCTTTTCCATCGGCACGACGCCGGAAATCGTGATGCAGGCCCTGATCCGCCACAGCGGGCTGAAGGTCTTCACCAACAACCTGAACGTGGCCTTCACCGCATCGGAAAACCCCAGCGTCGACGTGACGATTGCCGGCGGCCGGCTGCGCTCCGGCGACCGGGACATCCTGGGAGCGGGCACGCAGGAGTTCTTTGCCAGCTACAAGGTCGACTTCGGAATCTTCGGTGTGGCCGGCGTCGACGAGGACGGCACGCTGCTCGACTTCCACGAGGAGGAAGTGGCCGCCCGGCAGGCGATCCTCGCCAATTGCCGCCAGTCGCTGCTGGTGCTCGACCACAGCAAGTTCGGCCGCGCCGCCCATGTGCGCGGGGGCCACATCAGCGATGTCAGCCACGTCGTCTGCGACGCGCCGATCCCGCCGGCCCTGAACAGGCTGCTGCAGGCGCGCGGCACGAAAGTGCTGATCGGCCCGGCCCCGGACGCCTGACACAAGGGCGCCCGATCGCATGGCGCCAGATGACAGGCCTGAAGACGAGAAGGCTGGAAACGACAAGGCAGGAAATGCGGGGGCACGCTGCCGCAAGCCCGTGTCCGGCGGCCATGGGCATGGCAAGCGCTGCGGATCACTCCGCGGCGCTGGACGCCCGCGACAGGCTGCTGGCGACAATCATGCCCAGGCCATCGCCGCTGTCGAAAGCCGCTTCGACGCGCGGGCCCAGCCCCCAGTCGCCGCAGGCTCCGATGCGCGCATCGGCGTTCCAGAGGAAGGGTTTGGGCGCGGTCTGTTCGACCCGGGCGTAACGCCAGCGGTGCGCCGCCAGGAACCCGGGTGTGGCATCGGTGTCAAGAACGGTCCGCGCCAGATCCCACAGCAGCGGCGTCACCTCGTCCGGGGACAGTTCCAGATGGGCGCGGCTCCAGGCCGGAGAGGCGTGGATGACCCAGGTTTCCGGCGACGGATCGCGGCCGGGCTTGGCCGAGTTGCGCGCCAGCCAGGACAGGGCCCCCTCCGGAGAGGCATGGCGGTCGGGACCCGGCAGCGGTTCCTCGAAGGCGGCCATCAGCGTCCAGCAAGGCGCGTAGCGCACATCGTCGAGGCCCGGCATCGGCACGCCGGCGGTTTCGGCGAGCGGCAGCACCTGCGGCGCAGGCAGGGCGAGGATCACGGCGGAAAAGGCCCCGTGGCCGGCGTCATGGACACGACCCTGGGCATCGACAAGACGCCAGCCCCCCTCGACCGACTGCAGCGACGTGATCTGGGTCTCGAGCTGCACCTCGAACCGGTTGGCCATGGCCCGCACCGGTGCACCGATGGCCGGCACGCCGACATGGGTGTCGTCGAACCAGGGGGCCACGATGCCCTCGGCGGTCCACTCCGCCAGCGCCTTGCGGAAGGCGTTGCCGCGCGCGGTGAAGAACTGCGCGCCGTGGTCGAACCGCAGGTCGCCGGCACGGCGGGTGGCGAGGCGTCCGCCGACGCCTCGGCTCTTTTCAAAGATACGGCAGGTATGGCCATTTGCCCGCAGGCGGCGCGCTGCGGCAAGTCCGGCCATACCGGCACCGATGATGGCAATGTCGGAACGGGGGCTTGCTGTGCTCATGGTCGTCTTACGGCGGCGCGGTGACGCTGGACCACCGCGACGACGGGATTTCCGCATCATGCCGCCTGCACATCCCCGAGATAGAGGTGATGCAACCGGTCGGGATCGGCGAGCAGCGGCTGCGGCGGGCCATCATGCACCAGCTCGCCCCGGCGCATGACATAGGCATGATCGGCGATGCGGAGCGCCAGCGCCGCGAACTGTTCCACCAGCAGGATGGCAAGACCGGCATCCGCCAGCCGGCGCACCGCCGCCATCAGCCGCTGCACCACCACCGGCGCAAGGCCGGCCGACATCTCGTCGATGAGGATCACCTCCGGCCGGGTGAGCAGCGAACGGGCAATGACGAGCATCTGCTGCTCGCCGCCGGACAGGAGCCCGGCCCGGACACCGCGCCGGTTGAGCAACTCGGGAAAGAGGTCATAGGCATCGGCGAGATCGGCCCCCGGCGCCATGCCGACAAGCAGGTTTTCCTCCGTCGACAGCTGGCGGAACACGGTCCGCCCCTGTTCGACATGGGACAGGCCCGCCCGGGCCCGCTCGCCGGCGCGGGCAGCGGTGACGCTCCGCCCGTTGAGGGCAATGTCGCCCCCGCTGGTCGGGATGATCCCGGAGAGCCCCTCCAGCAGCGTCGTCTTGCCGGCCCCGTTGGCGCCGAGCAGGACGCTGATCTGCCCCTTCTGCGCCGACAGGCTGACCCCGCGCACCACAGGCAGACCGGCCCGGTTGATGACGAGGCCGGAGACATCAAGTGTTCTGGTCATGCCGCATCCTCCTCCAGCGCTATGCCGAGATAGGCCTTCTTCACCACGGGTTCCTCCAGCACGCGCATCGGCGGCCCGGAGGCAATGACCTGGCCGAAGTCGCAGACCGTGATCTGCGAGCAGGCGCCGCGCACCAGATCCATGTCATGTTCCACCAGAAGCACGGACGAGCCGAACAGCCTCGGGATCTCGGCAATGCGCCGGGCAAGCCGCAGCGCCTGGTCATAGGACTGGCCGGCCGCCGGCTCGTCGAGCAGCACCACCGCCGGCCGCGCGGCAACAACCCCGGCCACGTCCAGCAGCCGCCGGGTGCCGGCATCCACCGCCTGCACCAGGGTGTCAGGCGACGGACAGCCGATCCAGGTGAGCACGGCGGCGCTTTCCTCGGGGCTCAGACCGGGAGCGGCGAGGTCGAGATAGGCCCCCACCGAGAGATCGGGCGGAATGCGGGTGGTCTGCCAGGTGCGGCGGACGCCGAGGCGCGCGCGCTCATGGGCCGGCAGCCCTTCGAGTGGCCGGCCTTCCAGCCGCACCGACCCCTCGTAGGCCGGGAGGAACCCGGTGACCGCGTCGATGAAGGTCGACTTGCCGGCGCCGTTGGGACCGATCAGCCCGACGACGGTTCCGGCCGGCACGCTCAGGCTGACATTCGACAGCGCGACGACCTGCCCGTAGCGCACGCCGAGCCGGTCGATGACCAGCGTTGGCCCGGCGGCCGCCGGATCACGCCGGTTCCGGGGCGGCGGCAGCACGGTGCCGACGGGTGCCGAGGGAGCAAAGCGCGGCAGTCCCAGCTTTACGGTCAGGCTCGCGAGATTGCGCCGCAAGGTCTCGGCCATGGTCTCGCCGCTGGCCAGCGCCTGGACGGCGCCGAGGGCAAAGAGCACGTTGCCGACATCCTGCGGCAGGCCAAGGCGGCGCAGCAGCTCGGGGAAGAGCGTCACCAGCATGCCGCCGATGATCGCCCCCTCGGCGAGCTGGGCCCCGGCCATGGTGGCGACCGCAAACAGCGCCAGCGACTGCATCATCGAGAAGTTTTCGGAGACGAGCGTGCCGAGATAGCCCGCCAGAAGCCCCCCGGACAGGCCCGCGATGAAGGCCGAGATGGCAAAGGCCGACAGCTTGGTCAGCGGGATCGACACGCCGAGCGCCGCCGCGGCCCGCTCGGAGTGACGGATGGCGAGGAAGGCGCTGCCGAGCCGGGACCGCGACAGCACCGAGAGGCCGAGCGCGACCGCCAGATAGAACAGCAGCGCGAAGACAAAATAGCCCTCGTCGCTGTCGAACAGGTCCGGCCGGGCAACCGACAGGAAGCTGGTCTGTCCGGGGAAGGTGATCGTCGCCAGGATCACGTCGAAGGCCGCCGCAAAGGCCAGCGTCACGATGGCGAGGTTGATGCCGCGCAGGCGCAGGGCCGGCAGGCCGATGGCGACGCCAAACGGCACGGCCGCCAGACCGCCAAGCACGACCCAGACCGGCAGGCCGCCCGGAGCCTCAATGACATTGAGCCAGCCGACGGTCCAGGCGCCGACCCCGGCAAAGGACATCTGGCACAGGGCGATCATGCCCGCGCGGCCCGTCACCAGACCGAGGCCCTGCAGCGAGATCGCCGTGATGACGACGGCAGTGGCGAGGAACACCCAGTAGGCCGGCAGCAGCCCGTAGACCGCAAGGCCCGCCACGGCGGTGACGACGACAAGGGCGAGACAGGAGGTAAGATCAGCGCGCTTCATCCCAGCGGGCTCCACGTTGCGACCACAGAAGAACGGCCAGGATGACGAAGAAGGGCAGGATGCCCCGGTACTGGCTGATGCCGTCGATGGCACTGCTCATGCCTTCGACGATGCCGATCGTGAGGCCGCCGGCCAGCGCCAGCGGGAAGGAGCGGAACGCGCCCACCAGCGCCGCCGCAAGGGCGGGAACCACCAGCAGCGACAGCGACATGAAGTCGGGCGAGCGCTGCGGCGCGATGATCATCAGCGCGAAGGTCGTGAAGGCCCCCGTCACCGCCCAGACCAGCAGGGCGAGGATGCGCACGCGCACGCCCAGCAGTTCGGCGGCCATGGGCCGTTCCGACAAGGCGCGCAGGTGCAGGCCCGTGCGGGTGCGGTTGAGGAAGGCGTCGGCAAGCAGGGTGAACACCAGCGCCAGCACGACGGTGAGGACAGAGGCCACCGTCACCTCGACCCCCGCGAGACGGAAGGCGGAGCCGGGGAACAGGGTCGGAAACTCCTGCGGGCTCTGGCCACCAGTAAGGCGCAGCCCCAGCGCGACCAGGCCGACCAGCAGCGCCGCCGTGACCGCCGCCTTGGTGGTCGCGGTGGCTTCCGAGAACCACTGCGTCATGACGAGGCCGATGAGCGCGCCGGCCAGCGTGCCGACGAGAATGCCGAGCACCACGGCCGGCCACAGCGGCACGCCGAGGGAGATGAAGCCGATCATGGAAAAGGTGCCGGCGGTGCCGATGGCCGCGCCGGTGAAGTTGACCACGGCGACAAGGCGGTAGGTGAAGACCGCGCAGACCCCGAGCAGCGCATAGGCGCCGGCGGCAGTCAGCCCGGCCACGGCCGAGGTGAGAAGCGCATTCATGGCAGGTGTTCCCGCTGCAGGACGGTGGCACGGCGGACGCCGTGCCACCGGTGTCGGTCAGTTGGCGGACGGGAGAACGACCCACTCCGGCGTCTCGACGGTCCAGGTGCCCTTCTCGAGCTTCATCACCTTGGTCGCCTGCATCGGGGCATGACGATCGCCCTCGCCGAAGACGTAGGGCGTGCCGGCGAGGTCATAGGACTTCGGCTGCATCGTCAGCAGGGCCTCGGTCACGCTCTCGCGGGTCACCTCGCCGTTGATGCCGGAGAGGACATCCAGCATCACCGTGGCGGCGAGATAGCCGCCCTGGGAGAAGGCGGTCAGCGGCTTGCCGGCCGCCGTCATGGTGGCGATCCAGTCCTTGTTGGCCGCAGATCCGGTTTCCGTGAAGGGCTCCCACTCGGTGCCGACATAGACCGGCTGGGTGCTGTCGGCCAGCGCCCTGGCGACTTCCTGGGTGTAGCCCGGGGCCAGGAACAGCCAGTTGATGCCGGTGATCTTCTGCGCGTCCGCGGTTTTCACCCACTGCACCACGCCCGGCTCGACCGCGTTCTGGATCACCGCATCGCAGCCCGCATCGCGCGCCTTGATGACATAGGGCGTGAGATCCCCCTGGAACGGCAGGGTCATGTCGAGCAGGTGGATCTTCTTGCCCGTGATCTTTTCCCAGGTCTCGATGGCGCCCTTGTAGGCTTCCTGGGTGCCGCCGATGATGATGAAGAAGGCGCAGACCTTTTCGGCCTTGAGCTGGTTGGTGGCGTAATAGGCCATCGCCGTCGACAGCGTGTAGGGCCCGACGTTGACCGGGGCGACCGACGGGGCGTTGAAGCAGGCGGCGTCGACGCCAAGGCCCTGCACCGACAGGACGCCCTTGCGCTTGTAGGTGGTGGCGTTGACGGCGCAGTCGAGCAGGCTGCCCGAGCCGACCAGGGCCACCACTTCCTTGTTGTCGATGAGATCGCGCGCGGCCTGGGCCGCCACGGCCGGGTCGGCCTTGTCGTCGGAGATCGTGTACTCGATCTTGCAGCCGTTGAGACCGCCCTTGGCATTGACCGCGTCGAAGACGGCCGCGGCAGCCTCGGGAACCTCGCTGAAGTCGGCCGGGCCGGTGATTGTGGAGACGGCGCCCAGACGGATCACCCCGTCCTTGCAGGTGGGACCGGCCGCCTCTGCAGCGGTCGTTGCGGACAGGCCGGCGAGGCCGGCAAGGGCGACGCCGCCCAGAAGCATCGAAATGGACTTCATGTGATAACCCTCCCAATCGCGTTGATCGCGGTTGATCCAGAAACAGCAGTTCAGGCGGCCATGTTCCCCGATGCGGCCATCACGTCCCTTGCCGGGTTCTTGATGGCGGCCGCATCCACGTCGGCGAACCGGGCCAGGGTTCGCTCGATCACATCGCGCGGAATGCCGCGCACGATGAAGACGAGGCGGGTGCCTCGGGTCTGGTCCGGCCAGGCCGGAAGGCGGACGGGCGGATGCAGCACATGCTGCACGCCCTGCACCAGCAGCGGACGGTCGCGGTCGTCGTCCAGTTCGACGAGCCCCTTCATCCGCAACAGGCTCTCGCCCTTGAGCAGGGTCAGATACTCCAGCCAGCGGGAGAAGGCGGGCGACGACAACGGCTGGTCGATGACGAAGGCATGGGTCTCGATGCCGGCATGTCCGCCGCCGGCAACGGCAGCCGGGAGATGATGGCCGCAGCCGGGGCCATGCACGTGGCCCGGGTCGCTTGCCTGCGGATCGCTGCAGACGAAGCCGGCCGGCGCTGTGGCGGACGCGAACCAGTCGGCTGCAGCCCGGCCGAGCGCATCCGGATCGAAACCCGTGCCGAGGAGACGCGCGGCCGCGACATGCCCCATGTCGGCTTCCAGCACCCGCGCGGCCGGGTTGATGAGGCCCAGCGCAATGCGCAGACGCTCCAGCTCGGCGTCGCTCGCCAGGTCCGTCTTGGTGATGACGATGCGCTCGGCAAGGCCCACCTGTTTCACGGCTTCCGGATGGGCGTTGAGGGTGGCAAGGCCGTTGACGGCGTCAACGGCGGTCACGACCCCCTCCACCGCCAGCCGGCCCGACAGCGCGGGGGCAACCAGCAGCGTATGCAGCACGGGCACCGGATCGGCGAGACCCGTGGTCTCGATCAGGATGCGGCTGACGGACGCCAGCTCGCCCGTGTCGCGCCGGGCGAGGATTTCGGTCAGGGTGGTGACGAGATCATCCCGCACGGTGCAGCAGATGCAGCCGTTGTCGAGCAGGGCGAAACGCTCCTCGCTCGTCTCCACCAGCAGGTGGTCAAGGCCGATGGCACCGAATTCGTTGATGATCGCCAGCGTGCCGTCCAGCGCCGGCTGGCGCAGCAGCCGGTTGAGGAGCGTCGTCTTGCCGGCCCCGAGAAAGCCGGTCAGGACCGTGAGGGGAAGAGGCGTGGCACCGGTCATGCCAGTCCCTCCGCGCCATGCACCAGCCGCCCCTCGAACCAGGTCTGCAGCACCCGGGTCTTGCCGATCGCACCGGCCGGGCAGGTCAGCACGTCCTGGTCGAGGACGATGATGTCGGCGGACTTGCCGATCTCCAGCGAGCCGACCACATCGCCCAGACCCATCATGCGGGCCGAGTTGATGGTGAAGATCTCGAGCACGGTGGCGATATCGAGCGCCTGTTCCGGCCACAGGCTCTCGCCCGGGAAATCGCCATGCGGGTTCTGGCGCGTCACCAGCCCCTCGATGCCGGTCCAGGGGTTCGGGTTCGGGATCACCGGCCAGTCGCTGCCGCCGGCCATCAGGGCACCGGCATCGAGCAGGTCGCGGTTGGGCCAGAAGCGGGTGGCGCGTTCGACGCCCATGGTCTGCTTGTGGCCCTCGAGGAAGGCGGTCGGGAACCAGATGAAGGGCGACAGGTCGGCTCCCATGCCCAGCTCGCGGAAGCGGGGGATGTCCGCGTCCCGGATGTAGCTGGCATGGGCGATGTGATGCGTCAGCCGCGTCGGGCCGTTGAAGGAGCGCACCACGTCCAGCGCATCCAGCGCCATGGTCACGGCCGCATCGCCCGCGCAGTGGATCTTGACCGACAGGCCGAGGTCCTCGCAGCGGCCGATCCAGCGCACCAGTTCCGGTACGGTCGCCAGCGTCGTGCCACGGAAGCAGCAGCCGAAGACCGCATCGGGCGTGTAGGGTTCGTGGAAGGCAGCGGTGCGCGCGCCGGGCACGCCGTCGAGGAAGACCTTGGTGAAGTCGGGCCGCACGTGCCGGCTGCGGAACGTGTCGCGCAGGGCAAACAGTTCCTCGCCCGCCACGCCGAACAGGAAGGACGGTTCGGTGACCGGCATGGCGCCGCTGGCCCAGGCGGTCAGCAGGCCGCGATCATCCAGTCCCTTCAGCGCCGCCAGCACGGGCTGCATCGCCGCCGCATCGAGAAAGGCCGTCACGCCATGCTGGTTGAGCGTGGCGATGGAATGGGCGACGGCAGCCCGGTCCATGTCTTCGGTGTAATGGCCACTGGCGACGATGGTGCGCTCGATCAGACCGGCCGCGGCCTCGATCATGATGCCGGTGAGACGGCCGGACGACGGGTCGCGGCCGAAGCTGCCCTGGTCCGGATCGGGGGTGTCCTCGGTGATGCCGGCCAGCCGCAGGGCCGCCGTGTTGACCCAGCGGTTGTGATAGGTGTCGTCGCGCAGCATCACCGGACGGCCGAGGCTGGCCGCGTCCAGCAGGGCGAGGGACTCCTCGCTGTTGAACAGGGCAAGGAGATCGCTGCCCCATTGCGCGCCGATGATCCACTTGCCCTCGGGCGTCGTCTCCGCCGCTGCGCGCACCTGCTCCAGAATGGCCTCGCGGCGCAGCGTGTTGCCGAAGCGCAGCTCGAACAGATCCGCCTGCCCCCCCATCATCATGTGCGTGTGGATGTCGACGATGCCGGGCATCGCCAGCCGGCCGCCGAGATCGACGACCCGCGTCTCAGGTCCGATGTGCGGACGCACGTCCGCGTCGCTGCCGACGGCGATGATCCGGCCATTGCGCACGGCCAGCGCCTCGGCGCTGCTGCGCGCCGGGTCAACCGTGTAGATGCAGCCGTTGGTCAGAACCAGATCGGCGACGGCGTGAACTGCGGACATGGGTGATCCTCCCCCCACTTGAAGATGAAACAGGCCCGGACTGATCCCCGGGGCGGCAGCGGTGCCGCGACTTGGTCTTGATTTTGGAAGGCCAGCGTCAGTGGTGGCCTGGATGGTTTTCGCTTTTGGGGGCCGAGGGTAAGAGACCCCAGCCCAGCGGTATTTGCAGCGCCCGTCCAGCTCAAGGCAGGCTCGACTGACCTGCACGCTGGATCAAGCAAAAGTTCATCCGGCATCAAGGGCCGGAGCCGCCGCGTCTCCTCCAGCCGGAAGAGACGCGGCGGGCCCATCAGACCGCCCTGTTCTGGGTCGGCGAGCGCCCGCCGCCGTCCGCCACGAGCACGGTGCCCGTGACGAAGGAGGACTGGGCGCTGGCCAGGAACAGGCAGCAGGCCGCGATCTCCTCCGGCTCGGCAATGCGGCCAAGCGCAATCCGGCGGGTGAGCGCGGCAAATTCCTCCTCGCGCGTGGTCCCGGCGGCCCTGGCCGCAAGGTCCATCTCCATCTCGCTCATCGGCGTGCGCACCCAGCCGGGCGCGATGGCATTGACCCGGATGCCGTCACTGCCATGGGCATAGGCGAGCGACCGGGTCAGGGCGACAACGCCTGCCTTGCTGGCGGCATAGCTGGCGCTGTCCGGGCTGGCGTTGAAGGCTGCGACCGAGGCGATGTTAACGATGCTGCCGCCCTGTCGTTTCAGAAGGTGCAGCGCCGCGCGGCAGACCATCATGGTGCCGGTGAGATTGACCGAGAGTGTCCGCGCCCAGACGGCATCCTCGATGCTGTCGGGACGATCCGGGACGATGAGGCCGGCAGCATTGACGAGACAGTCGAGCCGCCCGTCACAGGCCGCAATCGCCCGGTCGATGTCGGCGGGGCTGGTCACGTCGCCATGCACGGCAACGCCACCGGTCGTCGCCGCCATCTGGTCGAGCGCCGCACCGCCGAGCCCGAACAGCACGAGCCGCGCACCCTCGGCGGCAAAGCGCTCGGCCGTCGCCGCGCCCATGCCGGTGGCCGCCCCCGTGATCAGGGCGGTGAGACCAGACAGTGCGCCGCTCATGCCGCGCCCTCCCCTGCCCCGAAATGGCTTGTCACCGCATAGCCGGTCTCCGGCAGGGTGGAGCCGCCGTCGACGACGATGGTCTGGCCGGTGATGTATTTCGCCTCGCGCGAGGCGAGGTAGAGCATGGCGCAGGCAATGTCGTCGGCCTCGCCCATCCGGCCCATGGGGATCGCGGCCCCGATCTCGGCCTGCTTTTCCGGGGTGCTCAGCGTGCCGCGCCCCGGCTTGGCGATGAAGCCCGGCTCGACGCCGTTGACCGTGATGCCGCTGCGCGCCAGCTCGAAGGCCGCGCCCCGGATGAAGGCGTTGAGCCCGGCCTTGGCCGCCGAGTAATGCGCCCCGCCGGCCATGGCCACCCGCGCCGACACGGACGAGGTGAACAGGAGCCGGCCATGGCCGGCCGCCCGCATCCCCGGCGCAGCCGCCTGGGTCAGCCACACAGCCGCCTTCAGGTTGATGTCGAGCGCTTCGTCCAGCTGATCCTCGGTCATCTCCTCGATGCCCGCCCAGGGACAACCGCCGGCATTGTGCACCAGGATGTCGAGCCGGCCCGCGCGCGCCATGGTCTCCTGCACCAGCCGGGCGAGCCCGGCGCGCGACAGGTCGGCGAGAGGCACGGCGGCGGCGGAAAGCCCTCGTCCACGGAGAGTCCGGGCGAGGTCTTCAGCAACATCAAGCGTGCGATTGGCAATGATGACAAGCGCACCGGCCTCGGCCAGCCGCGTGACGATGGCCGCGCCGATGCCGCGCGCGCCGCCGGTGACCAGCGCGACCTGTCCGTCGAGGCGGAAGGGGGGCGTCGTCATCCGGCAATGCCCTCCCGTTCAAGGAGCTCGATGAAGCGGGCGAACACCTCGGTGTGCCGCGCCACATCCTCTTCGGTGCTGGCCGGGCACATCAGGAACATGGTGTGGAACGGCGTCACCAGGATGCCCTCGTTCATGTAGAAGGCATGCAGCAGCGTCTCCAGATCGCCCTGCCGCGTGGCAATCACATCGGCGCCGGAGCGCGGCACCTTCGGCGTGAACATGATCTCCGCGCGCGCGCCGATCTGGGTGACGTGCCAGGGCCGGCGGCTGCGCGAGATCAGGGCCCGCGCCTCGTCGGCCAGCCGCGTCGCCAGCGCGATCATGCGGGCGTAGTTCGCCTCGGTGAGCACCTCCTCCAGCACCGCCTTCATGGTGGCGACGGTGAGCGCATTGCCGGCCAGCGTGCCGCCGATGCCCAGATGCGCCGACTGGCGCTGCTTCGGATTGGCATGGGGCACGATCTGCCACATGCGCTCGGCGACCGCCTGGCTCAGGCCGAAGATGCCCGCCGGAATGCCGCCGGCGATGGCCTTGCCGGCCACCAACATGTCGGGCTCGAGGCCATTGAGGGCCGTGTAGCCGCCGGGGCCGCAGGAGATGGTGTGCGTCTCGTCGATCACGAGCAGCGTGCCGGTCTCGCGCGTCAGCCGCCGCAGCGCGTCATGGAACCCGGGCTCGACCGGGATCATGCCGAAATTGGTCATCAGCGGCTCGGTGAGCACGCAGGCGACGTCACCGGCCTTCAGCGCCTGTTCCAGGGCCGCGACATCGTTGAACTCCACCACCCGTGACACGGCCGCATGGTCGACCGCATTCGGATGGATCATGTTGCGCATGCCGATCTTGCCGTTGCGGATCTCGACATGGGCTTCCTCGACGCCGCCGTGATAGCAACCGGAGAAGACCAGCACCTTGTCGCGGCCGGTGATCATGCGGGCGATGCGGATTGCGCCGCGGTTGGCATCGGTGGCCGAGGTGGTCAGCGTCCAGTAGGGCAGACCGAAGCGGCGGGTGAGTTCCTCGCCGACCCAGAGACTGTCCAGCGTCGGAAGCATCATCGTCGTACCGCGCTGCAGCTGGTGCAGGGCGGCCCGGGTCACCGGCTCCGGCGCATGGCCGCACATGCCGCCGGTGTCCCCGAGACAGAAGTCGACATAGTCGTGGCCGTCGATGTCCTGGATGTGCGCGCCGCTGGCCGCCTCGGCATAGATGGGAAAGCCGCCGGCCCAGCGGCGCATCCAGTGCGAGGGGCCGCCATAGAGATAATGCTCCCTCCCCCTGGCCCAGGCGGCGGCAGACTTCGGATGCCGGGAGGCAAACCGGGCCTGCTCCGCCTCGATCAGGCGGTCGATGGCAGCGGCGCGGTCGGTGGCCTTTTGCGTCGGGGCGTAGTCGATGGTCATGTCAGGGAAATCCAGGCGCTCTTGAGATCGGTGTAGCTGTCGAAGGCATGCAGCGACTTGTCCCGGCCGAAGCCGGACTGGCGGAAGCCGCCGAGCGGCACGGTCAGGTCCGAGCCGCCGTAGGTGTTCACATGCACGAGGCCGGCACGGACCCGGGCGATCATCCGGTGTGCCCGGCCGAGGTTGGCGGTCCAGACGCCGGCGGCGAGGCCATAGTCGGTCTCGTTGGCAAGGCGCACGGCCTCGTCCTCGCTGTCAAAGCCCTGCACGGCCAGCACGGGGCCGAAGACCTCCGCCCGCGCCAGGGACATCTCCGGCGTGACACCGGCAAACACCGCTGGGGACAGGAAATAGCCGCCCGTTTCCGTCCTGATGCGCGCGCCGCCGGTGAGGCATTCGGCGCCCTCCTGCCTGGCGCGGGCCAGATGCGCCTCGACGCGGGCGAGATGCTCGGCACTCGACAGGGCACCGATGTCGGTGGTCACGGCAAGCGGATCATCGACCCGCAGGGCCTCGGCCGCCTTCACCAGCTCGCCAAGGAAGGCCTCGCGCACGCTGTTCTCGACCAGAAGCCGCGAACCGGCGACGCAGACCTGGCCGGCATTGCGGAAGATCGCGTTGGCGGCCGCCTTCGCGGCCTTGCCGAGATCCGGCGCATCGGCAAAGACGATGTTGGGCGACTTGCCGCCCAGCTCCAGATGCACCCGCTTCAGGTTGGAGCGGGCTGCATAGTCGAGAAGCCTGCGGCCGACGCCGCCCGACCCGGTGAAGGCAAGCGCGTCCACGTCCATGCTGAGGCCGAGCGCCTCGCCGGCGACCGCGCCCTCGCCGGTGACGACATTGAGCACGCCCTCCGGCAGCCCGGCCTCGACGCAGATGCGGGCGAGACGGACCAGCGTCAGCGACGCGCTTTCGGCCGGCTTCAGCACGACGGAATTGCCGGCAGCAAGCGCAGGCGCCAGTTTCCAGGCCCCGATCATCATCGGGAAGTTCCAGGGCACGATGGCCCCGATGACGCCCAGCGCCTCCCGCCGGACGAGGCCCAGGACGCCTTCCGCCGTCGGCGCGATCTCGCCATAGACCTTGTCGATGGCCTCGCCGTAGTAGCGGAAGGTGGCGGCGGCCGACAGCGGCTCGGCCTTCAGCGCCATGGAAATCTCGGTGCCGTTGTCGCGCACGCCGAGGACGGCCAGCTCCAGCGCCTCGCGCTCGATGGCCTCCGCGATGCGCAGCATCACCTTCTTGCGCTCGGCCGGCGCCGCCCGCGACCAGCTGCCGCGCTCGAAGGCGGCGCGGGCGCTGGCGACGGCCCGGTTCACGTCGGCCGCGCCAGCCAGCGCCAGACTGGTGAAGACTTTTCCGTCGAGCGGAGACACCACATCCATCCGGCGGCCATCGGCGGCGGCTTCCTCGCGGCCATCAATGAACAGCTGCTGCGGAGCAACGGGAAGATGTCTCAGGGCGTCGATGCGGGCCTGATCAAGCATGGGCCTTGTCCTTGGCGCGGTTGCGCAGATGCGTGGTGATGTGCAGGCCGATCGCCAGGATGATCATGGCAAAGAGGATGAAGGCGATCGGACGGTCGATGAAGTCGAGGGGGGAGTTCACCCGGGTCATGGCCGTGCGCAGCTTGGTTTCCATCAGCCCGCCCAGCACGATGCCGAGGATCACCGGCGACGTCGGCAGGTCCAGCCGCTTCAGGATGAAACCGAAGACGCCGAAGCCGGCGGCGATGGCGCAGTCCGTCAGTGAATTGCGCAGCGAATAGACGCCGATGAGGCTGAAGGTGAGGATCATCATGCCAAGGAAGCGGCTGGGGATGCGCATCACCTGCATGAGGATGTTGGTGGAGGTCATCAGGAACAGGATGACCAACACGTTGAGCACGAAGAGGGCGATGTAGAGCGCGAGGACGAAGTCCATCTGGTCGCGGAACAGCTGCGGCCCGGGGATGACGTTGTGGACATAGAACACCGACAGCATCATCGCCGTCAGTTCCTCGCCCGGGATGCCGAGGGCGAGCAGCGGGATCATGGCGGCGGGCGGCACCGAGTTGTTGGCGGCCTCCGAGGCGACGATGCCTTCCGGGTTGCCCTTGCCGAAAAGGTCCGGCGTCTTCGATGTCCGCTGGGCATAGCTGTAGGACAGGAACTGCGACATGAACTCGCCGACGCCCGGGATCATGCCGCAGATGACGCCAAAGCCGGAGCCGACGGTGGCCAGGCGCTTGTACTTGAAGATCTCGGTGAGGCCCTGCAGGAACTTGCCCTTCACCGGCGGCAGCTCGTAGGTCGTGTCGCGCTGGGTCAGCAGGAAGAAGGCCTGCGACAGGGCAAAGATGCCGAGCACCACCACGATCAGGTCGACACCCGAGGCAAGCCAGGTCTGGCCGAAGGTGTAGCGCTGGGTATAGGCGGTGCCTTCCAGCCCGACCGTCTTCAGAAAGATGCCGAAGCAGACCAGCATGCCGGCGGCAAGGATCTGGCCGCGGTGGGTGAGCACGACCAGCACGATGCCGAGAAGCGCCGCGAGAAAGATCTCCCGCGCTCCGAACATCGGCGCGATGGAGGCCAGCACCGGCGCCAGCAGGATCAGGCAGAGGATGGCAAAGATGCCGCCGAAGAAGCTGGCACCATAGGCCAGGCTGAGGGCGCGGCGGGCCTCGCCGCGGCGGGTCATCGGATAGCCGTCATAGGTGGTCAGCGCGTTGACCGGCGTGCCCGGCGTGTTGATCAGGATCGCCGGGATCGCGCCGCCGAACATCGACGAGCCATAGATGCCAAGCAGGGCCGTGAGGCCGACGATCGGCTCGAGCGAAAAGGTTGCAGGCAACAGGATGGCGATGGCGACCGCCGCGCCGACCCCCGGCATCGCCCCGACGATGACGCCGCCCACCGAGCCGACGACAAGGGCGGCGAACACATCCCAGCGCGCGAGGATCTCAAGGCTGGAGAGAAACAGGTCCATGATCCGCCCCGGTCAGAAGTAGGTGAGGAAGAAGGAGTTGAGCGGCGCCGGCAGCAGCTCGTAGATCGCGCCGCCGGGGATCTTGGCGGCAAGCGCCGTGCGGAAGAACAGCACCACGCCAAGCCCGAAGCCAGCCGCCGACACCAGGGCAAAGCGGCCGCGATAGCCGCAGCGCCAGGTGAGGCTGACGCAGAAGATCAGCGTGGCCGGCAGATAGCCCAGATACGGAACGCTGAAGACATAGGCGAGATACCAGGCCACGAACTCCAGCGAGCGCACCCACACGAGCGCCTCCGCCCAGCGCCCCGGCGTGCGCCGGACCCGCCGGGTGGCGAGGAGATGCAGGGCACCGAACAGGACCATGCCGGCCAGCCCGATGAAGGGCCAGGTGCGCGGCTGCGCGGCGAGCCCCTTGCCGGGCAGCCACTGGGTCTGCCAGCCAATCTGGGCCAGCAGCAGCACCGACAGGCCGAGAAACAGCATGGCGAAGAGAAGTTCGCCCGGCCGCCGGGCAGTGGGGAAGACATGGGGGGTCGGTGTGTCCGGCTGCATGGACGGGCCTGCCTGATCAAAGCGCAACGGAAGAACGACCGGCGCGACACCCCGCGCCGGCCGGGGGGCTCACTGGCCGAGCAGCGTGTTCACGCGGGAGACGACGGCCTTGTCAGCCTCGATCTGCGCCCCCGAGGCAGCCGCATCCTTCCAGTAGAGGATGGCGCCGGTATCGGCAGACAGCTTGCGGGCCCGCTCCGACACCATGGTCTCCTTCGCCACGGCGGCGAGCTTGTCCTTCACGTCCTGCGGCGTTCCCTTCGGCACGAACAGCCCGTTCCAGAGCGACAGTTTCAGCTCGGGCGCGACGGACGACAGCTGCGGCGCATCCGGGATCACGGGGATCGGGCTGTCGGTGATCGTCGCCAGGATCTGCACCTTGTCGAGGCAGGGGAGCAGCTGCTGCATCGTGGTGGTCACGACGTCGAAATCGCCCGAGGCGAGCGTGTTACAGTCCAGCGCGTCATTGGCGGCTTCCGCGCCCCACTCGAAGCCCATCACCTTGGCCGCCGCCAGCGTCGCCTGGGTCGGCAGCAGGAAGGCGCCGAAATGGCCGAGCGCGACGCCGTCGCCCGTGTCCTTCACGTGTTTGGCAAGCTCGGCCATCGTGTCGTAGGGCGCATCCTTCAGGGTGGCGATCACGAAGGGATAGGTCAGGAAGATGCCGACCGGCTCGAACGGATTGGGGTTGAGCGCCGGAATGCCGACTTCGGGCCCGATGACCGGAATGTCCACGACGAAGGAGCCGACCGTGTAGCCGTCCGCCTTGCTGCCGGCCACATCGACCGCCCCGGGGAAGGGGCCGCCGTCACTCGGCTTGTTGATGACAGCGGCGGCGACGCCGTACTTCGCCTGGAAGTCTTCCGCGATCATGCGCGTCAGCACGTCTTCCAGATCGCCCGGAGGAAAGGGCACGACGAAACTGACCGGCTTTTCAGGGTACTCGGCACCTGCCGGCCCGGCGGCAATGAGGGGGCTCGAACATGTCACTGCCGCGGCCAGCGCGGCAAGAAGCGCCTTCTGCATGGATCTGTCCTCGTTTGCTGTTCCCGTGGCCATTCGGCCTTATCGGTTCATTATTTGAACCTGCATTTCAAATATAGACTTGCAAACGAATCCGGCTGCTGTCAAGTTAATTGCGATGTTATTGATCTCGGGAGGATCACGGTGAGCACGGTCGGCAAGGCGCTGTCGCTCCTCAATCTGGTCGCCTCGCTCAGCGAGGACACGGGCCTGTCGGACATTGCCCGGCTGGCCGGCCTGGACAAGGCGACCGCGCGCCGGCTCCTGGTCGACCTGGAGGCGCATGGCTTCATCGAACAGGACAAGGCCAGCAAGCGCTACCGCATCGGCGCCGCCCCGGTGCGCCTTGCCCGGATTCGCGAGGCGCGGTTCCCGTTCCTGCGCACCGCGATCCCTGTGGTGAAGGCGCTCAACGAGGAAACGGAGGAAACCTGCCACCTCAGCGAGTTCTCCGGCCACGAGCTGTGGACCGTGCATGTGGAGACGTCGCCCCGCGCCAACCGCGTCATCGTCGATGTCGGCTCCTGCTATCCGCTGCATGCAACGGCGTCGGGCCTTGCCCTGCTGGCATTCCTGCCCGAGGAAAGCCGCGAGGCGTTTCTGGCGCAGCCGCTGAAGGCCTTCACGTCGCACACCGTCACCGATCCCGACGCCCTGCGCGCCCGCATCGCGGAAACCCGCGCCCGCGGTGCCTCGGTCAGCCGCAACGGCCTCGAGCCGGGCGTGATCAGCACGGCCGCACCGATCCTGTCGCCCGACGGCTTGCCGGTCGGAACGATTTCCATCGCCGCGCCGGAAGTGCGTGTCGATGACGCGCGCCTCGCCGCCCTGAGCGCGGCGGCGCAGGCAGCCGCCAGCCGGCTGGCTGCCGCCCTGTACGGACTGGACATCCGCCAAAAAAGATAACCAGAGGGACCTTGAACCATGACCAGAGGCGAGCGAGCGCCCGCGATCCTGCTTGTCGGAACCGGCGACACCAAGGCCGACGAACTGACCTACATGGCCGAGAAGATCCAGGAGGCCGGGGGACGCCCGGTCATGATGGACGTCAGTGTCCTCGGCAACCCGCCCTACATTCCCGAGCATGACAAGCATGCGGTCGCCGCCGCGGCGGGAACCACGATCGAGGCCATCGCCGACAGCGGCGACGAGAACACCGCCATGGCCGCCATGGCGCTCGGCGCCTCCACCCTCGCCCGGCAGTTGCACGACAGGGGCGAGGTCGACGGCGCGCTCATCCTCGGCGGCACGATGGGCACCGATCTGGCGCTGGACGTGGCGCTCGCCCTGCCGCTCGGCGTGCCGAAGTTCGTCGTCTCGACGATTTCCTATTCCCACCTGGTGCCGCCGGAGCGGGTGGCGGCCGACCTGATGATGATCCTGTGGGCCGGCGGGCTCTATGGCCTCAACGAGACCTGCCGCGCCGTGCTGTCACAGGCCTGCGGCGCTGTCGTGGGCGCGGCCCGCAGCGCCCAGCCGCCGCGCCGGTCGCGCCCGGTGGTCGCCATGTCCTCGCTTGGCAAGAGCTGCCTGTCCTACATGGTCCGGCTGCGCCCGGAGCTGGAGAAACGCGGCTACGAGGTCGTGGTCTTCCACACCACCGGCATGGGCGGCCGCGCGCTTGAGGCCCTCGCCGCGCAGAAGCGCTTTGCCGCCGTGCTCGATTTCAGCCTGCAGGAGGTGGCCAATCACCTCAACGGCTCCGTCGTGACCTCCGGCGCCGACCGGCTGGAAAGCGCCGGCCTTGCCGGCATTCCGCAGATCGTTGCCCCCGGCGCCATCGACATGGTCGACTTCCCCACCTGGCAACCCGTTCCGGCCCAGTTCGCCGACCGCCCCTACCACGCCCACAACCGCCTGCTGGCCTCCGTCACCACCGGCCCCGAGGGTCGGCGCGAGGTGGCCCGCGAGATCGGCCGCAAGCTGGCAACGGCAACCGGTCCGGTCGCAATCCTGCTGCCGACAGGCGGCATCCAGCAATGGGACCAGGAGGGCGAGCCGCTGCACGACCCCGAGAGCCTTGCCGCGTTCCTTGACGAGATGCGCCGGATGGTTCCCGCCAATGCCGAGCTGGTCGAGATCGACGGACACATCAACAGCGCCGCCTTCTCCGACTCCGCCCTCGCCCTGTTCGACCGCTGGGTCGCGGCCGGCCTCATCGAACCGGGCGCCCCGGCAGCAGAGGGAGCGGCTGCATGACGGCCCAGGCTCTTGTCCTCGACTTCGGCGGCGTGGTGACGCGGACGCTGTTCGAGACCCATGACCTGACCGAGGCAGCGCTTGGCCTTGCGCCTGGCACGCTGACCTGGCGCGGACCGTTTGCGCCCGCCGAGGGACCTGAGACAGATGCGCTGTGGCAGGCGATGCAGCGCGACGAGATCTCCGAACGCGACTACTGGATGACGCGCACCCGCGAGACCGGGGCCTTGCTGGGCGAGACCTGGACGAAGATGGAAACCTTCGTCCAGCGCGCCCGGGGGGCTGATCCCGAAGCCGTCATGCGGCCGGAGGCGCTGACGTCCATTGCCCTTGCCAAGGCCGCCGGCAAGCGGCTCGCCATCCTGTCGAACGAGCTGGATCTCTTCTACGGCGCGGACTTCCGGCAGAAGCTGCCGTTCCTCGCCGACTTCGAGGTCATCGTCGACGCGACCTACAGCGGCATCCTGAAGCCCGATCCCCGCGCCTATGCCGCCATCACGGAGGCGCTGCAGCTGCCGGCCGGTGCCTGTGTCTTCGTCGACGACCAGCTTCGCAACATCCGCGGCGGCGAGGCGGCGGGCATGATCTGCGTGCACTTCGATGTCACCCGCCCGGGCCAGTCCTACGCCGAGGCGCTCCGCCACCTCGGCCTTCCCTCCCCCTTCTGATCCTCCAAGAGGAGTGCGCCATGCGCGACATGAACTTCCTGACGGAAAACAACGCCCGGCCGATCTGGCATCCCATGGCCCATCCGGCCGAGATGCAGGCCAGCCCGCCCCGCGTCATCATGAAGGGCGACGGCGTCACCGTGACCGACATCGACGGCAAGTCGGTGCTGGATGCGGTCGGCGGCCTGTGGAACGTCAACCTCGGCTATTCCAGCGATCCGGTGAAGGAGGCAATCGCCCGGCAGCTGGCAGAGCTGCCCTATTACTCCGGCTTCCGCGGCACCTCGACCGGCCCCTCGATCGAGCTGGCCTACGAGCTGGCGGAGTTCTTCGCCCCCGAAGGCATGGTGCGCAGCTTCTTCACCTCCGGTGGCTCGGATTCGGTGGAATCCGCGCTGCGTCTTGCCCGCCAGTACTGGAAGATCAAGGGCGAGGCCGACCGGACCAAGTTCCTCGCGCTGAAGAAGGGCTACCACGGCACCCATTTCGGCGGGGCCTCCGTCAACGGCAACGCCAATTTCCGCCGCAACTACGAGCCGCTGCTGCCGGGCTGCTTCCACATCCCCGCCCCCTGGACCTATCGCAATCCCTTTGACGAGACCGATCCGGCGAAACTCGCCAGGCTCTGCATCCGCGCGCTGGAGGACGAGATCGCCTTCCAGGGCGGCGACACGATTGCCGCCTTCATCATGGAACCGGTGCTGGGGGCAGGCGGCGTCATCGTCCCGCACGAGACATTCATGCCGATGCTGCGCGAGGTGCTCGACCGGCATGGCATCCTGCTGATTGCCGACGAGGTGGTCACCGGCTTCGGCCGCACGGGGGCCTGGTCGGGCTCGCGCCTGTGGGGCGTGAAGCCGGACATGATGACCATCGCCAAGGCCATCACCTCCGGCTACTTCCCGCTGGGCGCCACCCTGATCAGCCAGAAGGTCGCCGACGTCTTCGAGGCCGACCGCACCTCCTTCGGCGCCATCGGCCACGGTTACACCTATTCGGGTCATCCGGTCGGCTGCGCGGCGGGGCTCGCCGCCCTTGCCGAGACGAAGCGCCTGAACCTCGCCGGCAATGCCGCCGCCCGGGGCGAGGAGCTGGCCGCCGTGCTGGCGGACCTCAAGGCCCGCTTCGATGTGGTGGGCGACGTGCGCAGCAAGGGGCTGATGGCCGCGCTCGAACTGGTCAGCGACCGCGCCAGCAAGAAGCCGGTCGACAAGAAGGTGATGGCCGCCGTTGCCGACGGAGCCTACGAGGCGGGGATCATGATCCGCGTGTCGGGCAACAACATCATCCTGTCGCCCCCGCTGGTGATCACCTCTGCCGATGTCGCCACGATTGCGGACGGTCTGGCGGCGGGTCTCGCCCGCGCCTGACCGGCGCCGGCGTTGCCCCGGCGGCTGCGCCCGGTCAGGGGCGCGGCCAGTCAGGCTGCGATCAGTCAGGCTGCGGCAGGTCGGGTGCGGCCGCTGAGGGGCGTGGCCGGCGGGAGGGTCAGTCCTCGAAATCGCCGAACCGGTCCTGCAGGGCCGTGAGCCGGTCCACCCGCGCATTGACGCTGTCGCCCAGCGCCACGATCAGGTTGGCGACCAGCAGGTCAAAGACCGCGACCATGGTCACCGCACCGTCCCAGAGCGGACCGCGTGCACCGGGCATGATGATCGGGATGTCGGCGCATTCGTCGGCAAAGGTGCAGGCATCGTCCGAGATCAGCACGACCTTCACCCCCGCCTCCCGGGCGGCGCGGGCCAGCGGCTGGGCCTTGGACGCGAAGCGGCGCACATCCGCGAGAATGAGCAGCCGGTTGTCCACGCTGCCGTCGAGAAGCTCGGCATAGGTGCCGTTGAGGCCATCGACGAACTGCACGCGCGGCCGGGCGTAGGACAGTTGTGCGGCGAAATACTGCGCCACCCCGCGCACGTTCTGGTAGGCGGCGACATAGACTTCCTCGGCCGCGACGATCGCCTCGATCGCCTGCTGCCATTCGGGCGCGGTGGTGATGTCATACATGCGCGACAGGTTGTCGACCTGCTGCTGGATGAGCTGCGCCAGCAGGCGGCCCTCGCGCGCGTCCTCCTTCAGCCGGTCAAAGCCGCCGCGCACGTCCCAGGCCGTCCGCGCCGAGCCTTCCCTGAGGTCCTGCTTCAGGTCCTCAAGCCCGCTGTAGCCCAGCCGCCGCAGGAAGCGGCCGACGGTCATCTGACTGACGCCGACCCGTTCGGCGATGGACTTGGCCGTCTCGAACGGAACCTCGGCCAGGTTCCGCTCCATGTAGTTGGCGATGAGAATGTCGGATTTCGTCTGCCGCGCCTCGGGCGATCGCAGACGGGTCAGGACGACCGGCGTCATGGCCCCCTCCCGGTGCCTGTGTCGTGATGGGGCTGCGGCAGCAGGCCGCCGCAGCCCCGGTTTCCGTTATGGCGGAAGTTTATTGCGCCGTCTTCACCTGCGTCCAGACCCGGTCCATCTTGCGCAGGTCGGCGCCCAGATCCTCGAAGATCTGCAGCTTCGCCATGACGTCTGCCGGCGGATTGATTTCCTCGGAATTCTTGATGTTGTCGGGGGTCAGGGCGCGGGCGGGCACGTTCGCGGTGCCGTTGGTCTGCTGCGCGATGTTGAGCGCCACGATCTCGGGCTTGGTGTAGAACTGCAGGAAGCGCAGGGCGTTCTCCTTGTTGGGCGCCCCCTTCAGCACGCAGATGTTTTCCTGGTACATCGTCGCGCCTTCCTCCGGGATCACGTAGCCGAGCTTTTCCGGGGCCCCGAACACGTCGACCATGGCGCCGACGAAGAAATGGCCCGCAGCCACGTCGCCGGCCTGGACCATCGGCCGGGCATCATAGGTGAAGGCGGCGACATGCGGCTTCATCGCGATCATCGTGTCGGCGGCCAGCTTCAGGTCCGCGGCATCGGTGGAGTTGACCGACTTGCCGTTGAGGATGAGACCGACGCCCAGAACCTCGCGCATGTCGTCGAGCAGCGTGAACTTGAGATCCTTGGCGCTGACCGTCGCAACGAGATCCTTCCAGCCGGTGATGTCCTTGCCGAGAACCTCGCGGTTGTACACGATGCCGACACTGCCCCAGGCATAGGGCAGGCAGTACTCGCCCTTCGGATCGGATTTCGCCCGCAGGAACTGCGGGTCGATGTGCTTGAAACCCTCATAGGTGTTGATGTTGGTCTTCTCGAGCAGGTCGAGCTTGGCCATGATGTCCTGCATGTGCACGGACGGGAAGACGATGTCGTAATTCGTCCCGCCGGCCTGGACCTTGGCCAGCATTTCCTCGTTGGACCCGTAGGTGTCGAGATTGACCTTGATGCCCGTCTCGGCCTCGAAGGCCTTCAGCACTTCCGGATTGATGTACTCCCCCCAGTTGTAGAGGTTGAGCACCCCGGCAGCGGCGGCGCCCGTCGCTCCCTGCACCACCAGCGCAAGACCGATGGCGGCTCCGGCAAGGATGCGGCTCTTCACGCTTCTCATGACAAACTCCCCTGTTGGCTGTCTGCGACACGCAGGTTGCGTCACGGCTGTCCCGCCCCTGTTCCCCGTCGGGCGGCTGGCACCTTTGCGGCACTCGCTGGATTGACATCCGCACCAGAACGATATCATGATAACCAAAATAGTGAACAGGTATCTTGATAACAAAAAGCCTGTTCCGGGGAACATCAGTGGCGGAGTCCGAAGCATGGACCAGAGCAGCGTCAGACTTGACGGGGCACGGAAGAGTTTTGCCTCACCGGAAGGGGGCATGGTCACGGCTCTCGACGGCATCGACCTCAGTGTCCGGCCCAGCGAATTCCTGACGCTTCTTGGTCCCTCGGGCTGCGGCAAGACCACGCTGCTGCATGCCATCTCCGGCTTCGTGGAGCTGGATGGCGGGCGCATCTTCATCGACGGCGAGGACATGACGCAGAGGCCGCCCAACAGGCGGCCGGTGAACACCGTGTTCCAGAGCTATGCCCTGTTCCCGCACATGAGCGTGGGCGACAATGTCGGCTATGCCCTCGACATTGCCCGGGTGGCACGGGCCGAGCGCGACAGCCGGGTGGCCGCGGCGCTGGAGATGGTCGGCCTCGGCGGGCTGGAAAAGCGCCTGCCGCGCCAGCTGTCCGGCGGCCAGCAGCAGCGCGTCGCCCTTGCACGGGCCATTGTCGCCCGGCCGAAGCTGCTGCTGCTCGACGAGCCCCTGTCGGCGCTGGACCGCAAGTTGCGCCAGGCCATGCAGATCGAGCTGAAGACGCTGCAGCACGAGCTGGGCATCGCCTTCGTGTTCGTGACGCATGACCAGGAGGAGGCGCTGACCATGTCGGACCGGATCGCGGTGCTGAATGGCGGCCGCATCCAGCAGCTGGCAACGCCGGGCGAGGTCTACAACAGCCCGTCGAACGGCTTTGTCGCCTCCTTCATCGGGGCCAGCAACCTCTTCACCGGGATGGCGGAGGCCCGGGGCCAGGGCACGGTGCTGACGACCACGGCCGGCCTGACGATCGAGGCCCGCATGCCCAGCCCGGTCACGGCCGCAGGCTCCGGTGCGGTCACCGCGCTGATCCGGCCGGAACAGTTCTCGCTCACCGCGCCCGGCGCGCATGACGCGCTCGCAACGCTGGAGGTCTCGGTCGATCAGGTGGTCTTCATGGGCATGCTGTTCGAGATCCACGGCCACACGCCGGACGGCCAGAAGGTGGTCGCCGCCCTGCCGGCCTCGCAGCAGGCGCGCATCGCGGAGGCGGAAAGCCGGCGCAGCGCCCTGCTCGGCTACGATCCGGCCTCGGTGCATCTCTTCCCGGCCGTCAGCGAGGCCGCATGAGCACGCTGCGCTCCCGCAAGCGGCAGCAACTTGCGCTGCTGCTCGGCCCGGTCACCCTGTTTCTCGGGGTGTTCCTGCTGCTCCCGCTGGCGATCATGGTCGTCTACAGCTTCCTCATGCCCGGCCTCTACGGCGGGGTGGAATGGAGCTACTACCCGCACAATTACGGCCGGATCCTCGGCTTCGCCGATCCGGAATTCGAGGTCTTCGACCCGGTCTACCTGTCGATCTTTGCCCGCTCGGTGAAGATCGCGCTGATCACCGTGGCCCTGACGCTGCTGGTCTGCTACCCGGCCGCGTTCCAGATCGCCGCCCTGCCGGACCGCTGGAAGAACTTTGCCCTGTTCCTGATCACGCTGCCGTTCTTCGCCAGCCTGATCGTGCGGCTGTTCATCTGGGTGCTGATCCTGCGGCCGACCGGCTTCATCAACCTGACACTGGAAGAGCTGGGCCTGATCGATGCGCCGCTGGACCTGCTCTACACGGAAGGCGCGGTGATCCTGGGGATGGTCTACATCTACATCCCCTTCATGTTCCTGCCGCTCTATGCCAGCGTCGAGAAGCTCGACTGGACCCTGATCCGCGCCTCGCAGGATCTGGGTGCCGGCCCCTTCGACACGTTCCGCCGCATCATCCTGCCGCTCACCCTGCCGGGGATCGCCGGCGGCTGCATCATCGTCTTCATCCCGGCACTCGGCAACTTCATCGTGCCGGCGGTGCTCGGCGGTGCCAAGTCGATGATGCTCGGCAACCTGATCGAGCAGCAGTTCCTGGCCGCCCGCAACTGGCCCTTCGGCTCGGCGCTGGCCATGCTGGTGATGGCCGTCGTGCTGCTGCTGCTCTACTTCGCCATCCGTCAGGAGCGGGCCGACCCGGCCGGTTCCGGTCGCGCCTGAGGGAGACGCGCCATGTTCAGACACCTCGGCATGAAAGCGCTCCTGGCCTTCACGCTGCTGTTCTTCGCCTTCATCTACGTGCCGATCGCCCTGATCGTCGTCTATTCGTTCAACGCCGATCCGGTGAACATGATGCGCTGGTCGGGCTTCACGCTCGACTGGTACCGCCAGATCTTCGGGCTGCGCAACGCGGCCTCGGAGGCCGCGCTCTACATCGAGACGACGGAACAGCTGCTGGCGGCGGTCAAGAACAGCTTCATCGTCGCCTTCTCCACGACGGCCCTGTCGACAGTGCTCGGCACCAGCGCGGCGATGGCGCTCTACCGGCATCCCTTCGCCGGCCAGCGCTTCTACCGGGTCCTGCTGTTCGTGCCGATGCTGATGCCGGACATCGTGCTCGGCATCGCGCTGCTCATCTTCTTTGTCGGTGCCGGCGCCCAGCTCGGGCTCGGCACGATCATCACCGGCCAGACGACCTTCCTCACGTCCTATGTCTTCATCGTCGTTTCGGCACGCCTGGCCGGCATGGACCGCAGCCTCGAGCAGGCGTCGGCCGACCTCGGGGCCAGCGAATGGACCACTTTCCGGCGCATCCTGCTGCCCCAGCTGATGCCGGGCATCCTGGGCGGCGCGCTGCTGGCCTTCATCATCTCGATGGATGATCTGGTGATCACCTACTTCATCTCCGGCACGAACACCCAGACCTTGCCGATCTA
The DNA here is from genome assembly GCF_009915765.1 of Pannonibacter sp. XCT-53. NCBI lineage: Bacteria > Pseudomonadati > Pseudomonadota > Alphaproteobacteria > Hyphomicrobiales > Stappiaceae > Pannonibacter > Pannonibacter tanglangensis. Next base: position 44,100 of record NZ_JAABLQ010000002.1, on the reverse strand, counting down.
CATCTTCGGCATGCTGCGACGCGGCATAAAGCCGGAGGTCAACGCCCTCGCCGTGATGATGCTGGTGTTCTCCTTCGCCATCGCCTTCGCCGGGCTCTACCTGCGCAACCGCAAGCGCTGAACCACAAAGACGTTCCAAGGGAAACGCCCATGACCCATTCCGCGTCCCCCGCGCTCCGCAGCCCCCGCGCCCGCGACCTCGGCCTCGACCTGCCCGGCACGCCCGGCCCGTTCAACGCCATCACCGATGTGCCGGGCGTCGCGGTCGGCTACCGCACCGTGATCGAGGATGCCCCGCGCCCCGGGCGCAACCGGCCGGTGCGCAGCGGCGTGACCGCGATCCTGCCCCGCCCGCGCGAGGCCGATCCGTCCCCGGTCTATGCCGGCATCCACCGCTTCAACGGCAACGGCGAGATGACCGGCAGCCACTGGATCGAGGACGGCGGGTTCTTCGTCGGGCCGGTGCTGATCACCAACACCCATGCGGTCGGCGCCTGCCATCAGGCGGCGATCCGCTGGATGCTGGACAGCCATCCCGAGACCTACACCGCGGGCGACCATCTCTGGCTGATGCCTGTCGTCGCCGAGACCTATGACGGCGTGCTGAACGACATCAACGGCCTGCCGCTGACCGAGGCCGACGCCCGCGCCGCCCTCGACGCGGCCCGGCCGGGCCCCATCGCCGAGGGCAATGTCGGCGGCGGCACCGGCATGATCGCCTACCGCTTCAAGGGCGGCACCGGCACCGCGTCGCGGCGGATCAGCTTTGACGGCACCGACTTCACCGTCGGCGTGCTGGTGCAGGCGAACCACGGCATCCGCGAGTGGTTCTCCCCGCTCGGCGTGCCCGTCGGACGTCACATGCCGATGGCAGACAGCGACGGCCCGGAAGACCACGAGCGCGGCTCGATCATCATCATCATCGCCACCGACCTGCCGCTCGCTCCGCATCAGCTGAAGCGTCTGGCCCGGCGCGGAGCGCTCGGCATCGCGCGCGGCGGCACCGCCGGCGGCAATTCGTCGGGCGACATCTTCCTTGCCTTTTCCACGGCCAATGCCCGGCCGCTGCCGCACAAGGCCCCGGCCCGCTACGCGCTGGAGATGGTGAACGACGACCTGCTCGATCCAGTCTATCAGGCGGCCGTGGAGGGCGTGGAGGAGGCCGTGCTCAACTGCATGATCGCTGCCCGCGACCTCGGCGGCACGGCGCATGACGTGGCGCTGGTGAAGGCCATCGACCACGGCGCCCTGGTCGAGGTCATGCGCCGCCACGGCCGGGTGAAGGACTGAGGTCGGGCGCGGCCGGGATCCAGACCGACGCATCCCCCGACGCGGCCAGCGCGACGGATTTCAGCACCACGTGGCAAGGTTCGCCCGGCACCAGGCCCAGCGCAAGGGCGGACCGTTCCGTGAGCGCCGCCAGGAGCCGGTCGGGCCCAAGCCGCACCTGCACCAGCACGCGACCCGGGCCGGCGGGCTCCAGCGCCAGCACCTCGGCCGGCAGGATGTTGAGCGCGGACAGGCCGACGGGCGCGGTCCGCGACAGGATCACGTCCTCGGCCGAAACGCGCAGGCGCACGGGCGCCCCAGCAGCGGCAGGCACATGCGGCAACAGCAGGGATCCGGCGGGAATGCCGACTTCGGTCAGGCCGTCCGCCGTGTGTGTCCTGACGACGCCCTCGAGCAGCGCGCCGGCTCCGGCCGGCCCCAGCGACCCGGCTGCCCCCGGATCGGACAGCACCATCGCGGCAGGCCCGGCACGCAGCACCCGTCCGGCCTCCAGCACGACCACATGCGAGGCCAGCCGCAGGACTTCGGCCAGCGAATGGCTGACATAGAGGATCGGCACCGCACTGTCGCGGGCAAGCTGGTCGAGATAGGGCAGGATTTCCGCCTTGCGGGCCTCGTCGAGCGCGGCGAGCGGTTCGTCCATCAGGAGAAGGCGCGGGCGCGCGAGCAGCGCCCGGCCGATCGCCACGCGCTGCTTCTCCCCCCCGGAGAGATCCGCGGGCGCCCGGTCCAGCAAGGCCCCGATCCCGAGAAGGTCCACCACCCGCGCCAGACCGGTTGCCGCGCCCCCGCCGGTGAACCAGTGTCCGTAGAGCAGGTTCTGGCGCACCGTGAGATGGGGAAACAGCCGCCCTTCCTGGAACACGTAGCCGATGCGGCGGCGATGCACCGGCACCTCGACCTGCCGCGCGGTGTCGAGCAGGGGCGCCCCGGCAAGCAGGATCCGCCCCGCCTCCGGCCGCAACAGCCCGGCCACCGCCTGGACGACGCTGGTCTTGCCCGATCCCGACCGTCCGAACAGCGCGGTGACCCCGTCGCTGCCCGCGAAGGCGACATCGAGCGTGAACCCGGGAAAGCGATGGGTGAGGCGGACATCGAGCGTCATCGTCCGGAAATCCTCCGCGCCACACGCTGGGCCACCACCTCCGACAGGAGCAGCGCGGAAATCGACAGCACGAGGGAAACGAGGACAAGACGGAAAGCGGCTGCGTCTCCGCCAGGAACTTGCAAGAGCGTGTACACGGCCAGCGACATGGTTTGCGTTTCGCCGGGAATGCTGGACACAAAGGTGATGGTCGCGCCAAATTCCCCCATCGCCTTGGCAAGGGCGAGGACTGACCCGGCCAGAATGCCCGGCAGGATCAACGGCAATGTCACAGTCAGGAACACCCAGACCCGCGAGGCTCCAAGCGTGGCGGCTGCCTGTTCCAGCTTTGGATCCACGGCCTCAATGGACAGCCGGATGGCCCGGACCATCAGTGGGAAGGCCATCACCCCGGCAGCCAGGGCGGCTCCCGTCCAGCGAAAGGCGAAGACGACGCCGAAAGTGTCATAGAGAAACGAGCCCAGCGGCGCCCGGCGGCCAAAGGTGAGCAGAAGAAGATAGCCGGTCACGACGGGCGGCAGGATCAACGGCAGGTGCACAAGACCATTGAGCAGCTGGCGCCCCGGAAACCGACCGCGTGCCAGCGCCAGCGCAACACCGATGCCCAGCGGCAGACTGACCAGCGTGGCCCAGAACGCCACCCGGAGCGACAGCACCACGGCCTGCCATTCCTCTGCACTCAGCCAGTCCGGTTGCATGAGCCGGTTCGTCCCTCAGTTGGCCAGAACCTGAAATCCCTGCCGCTCGAATGCGGCCCGAGCTGAGGCGCCGAGAAGAAACGCGAGAAATGCCTCGGCTTCGGGCCTTGCATCCGCCGTCAAGGCGACCGGAAAAACGATGGGGGCGTGGCTTCCGGCAGGGAAAGTGCCGACAACGCTGACATTGCTTTCGGCCCTTGCGTCACTTGCGTAGACAATACCAAAAGGCGCGTCGCCGGAGGCCACAAGGGACAAGGCGATGCGGACATTGTTGGACTGGACCACCTTTGCTTCGACAGACGGCCAAAGCCCGAGCGAGGTCAGGGCAGCCTTGCCATAGACCCCGGCCGGGACGCTGTCGACCAGCGCCATGGCAAGCCGGCCGTCGCCAAGCAGGCCCGCAAGATCAAGCTGACCGGATATCTCGAGCTTCGGCGCGTCGGCCCCATGGGCCACGAGAACCAGCGTGTTGCCGAGCAGATCGACCCGGCTGTCCGGACGGATCAGCTTGCCTTCCGCGAGCGTGTCCATCCAGTCGACGCTGGCCGAGATGAAGATGTCGGCCGGTGCCCCCTGCTCGATCTGCTTGGCCAGCGTCGAGCTGCCGCCATAGGAGACGGTCACCTTGCCGCCGCCCCCCGCGGCATAGGCTGCGGTGATCTCGTCGAGCGCCGTCTTGAGCGAGGCTGCGGCAAAGACCGTGGTTTCCGCTGCCCGGGCGGCCGGGACGGCGCCAAGACCCGCGGAGAGCGTGAGGACGGCAAGCGCACAGGCTGCGGCGAGGGTCTTGCGAAGAGATGGCAGGGCGAGATCGGAAAACGGGCGCACGGGCACCTCCGCAGGCGTTATGGTTCCACGGAAACATCGCAAGGTTCAACAGGTGCTGCAAGCGTTATTTCTCGCCGGAAACATCCCTCAGGAGCGAGCGGATCGTGTCGATCTCCGAGGACCCGGCTTCGGCAATCCGGTCTTCCAGCTTGCGGTATTCCGCGAGAACCCGCTCGCCTGTGGTGGTCAGCTGGGCGCCACCGCCCTTCGCCCCCCCGCGGGAGCTGTCGACCAGCGGCTCGCGAAAGGCGGCGTTGAGATGCTCGACCAGCATCCAGGCGCGCTTGTAGCTCATGTTCATGCGCCGGCCGGCGGCGGCAATCGAGCCTTCCTCGCGGATGAACTCCAGAAGCTCGACCTTGCCGGGACCGAGCATGGCGTCGTCGCCGAAGACCAGACGCAGGCGCAGCCGCGGCCAAGGCGCCGGGACCGTGACCGGATCAGGGGCGAGATCCTGACGGGAGACGGGCGCTGGGGCTGGCACTGCGACGGGGGCGGCTTCATCATGGGTCATGCGCTTGAACCTTTACTGGCGGTCCGGGCTTTGCAACTGTTTTCGCCCATCACCACGATCTCACGCGGAGGTGTCACGACTGCAACTGGGCAAATTGCCACGAATGCACCATATCTTGCCCATTGATGAAGGGAGTCTTCTGACCATGCCGACCTACAAGAAGTCCGAAGAGGCCATCGCGCGGCTCACGCCGGAGCAGTACCGGGTCACCCAGCAGAACGGCACGGAGCGGCCGGGAACGGGCACCTATCTCTACAACAAGGAGCCGGGGATCTACGTCGACATCGTGTCCGGCGAACCGCTGTTTGCCTCGTCGGACAAGTATGAATCCGGCTGTGGCTGGCCGAGCTTCACGAAGCCGATCGTGCCGGAACACGTGACCGAGCTGACCGACACGACCCATGGCATGATCCGCACGGAAGTGCGCTCCGCCCACGGCGACAGCCACCTCGGCCATGTCTTCCCGGACGGCCCGCGCGACCGCGGCGGCCTGCGCTACTGCATCAATTCGGCCGCCCTTCGCTTCATCCATCGCAACGACATGGAACGCGAGGGCTATGGCGCCTATCTCGACCAGGTGGAGGACATCTGACATGACCGAAAAGGCAATTCTGGCCGGCGGCTGCTTCTGGGGCATGCAGGACCTGATCCGCAGGCTGCCCGGCGTGCTGGCGACCCGCGTCGGCTACACCGGCGGCGATGTGCCCAATGCGACCTACCGCAACCACGGCAGCCATGCCGAAGGCATCGAGATCGTGTTCGATCCGGCCCGGATCAGCTACCGGCGGCTGCTGGAGTTCTTCTTCCAGATCCATGACCCCACCACCCCGAACCGCCAGGGCAACGACATCGGCCCCTCCTACCGCTCGGCAATCTATTTCCTCGACGACGCGCAGAAGCAGGTGGCCCTCGACACCATTGCCGATGTGAACGCCTCCGGTCTGTGGCCCGGCCGGGTGGTGACGGAAGTGGAACCGGCGGGCCCCTTCTGGGAAGCGGAGCCGGAGCATCAGGACTATCTCGTGCGCTACCCCAACGGCTACACCTGCCACTTCCCGCGGCCCAACTGGGTTCTGCCGAAGCGAGCAGCGGCAGAATAGGCCGGACAACGGGCACGCGCCTGCACCATCCCCGGTGCGCTCCCTGATCCGCCCCCCTGATCCGGCCCCCGAGATCCGGGCCTCGTGATCAGGGCCTCGTGATGCGCGGCAGGCGCGTCCGCAGCCTGCCGGCACCGCCGCGCAGGCGTCCAACCGATCCCGGACGCCTGCGGACCCGTCCCGATGCTCTTCTCCGGGCTGAGGCACCGGACAGCATCGGCCAGCACAGGGCAGCATCGGGCAGGCCCGTCAGGGGCCCGGCGGCGCCCGACGGCCCGTCCGGCCGGGTTTCGTCAGTCAGGTTCATGCTTCGGTAACCGGTTTCCCCGATCGACCCCTCCGGCACGGAGCTGTGTCCGTCAAACGGCGTGACCTGCCACCGTCGGCGACATAGATTTGAGACAAGTTTTAGGGATTGGACGCCACCGCATGTCGCAAGCCATTTTTTCCTTCGACAACAGCTACGCCCGGGACCTTGAGGGTTTCTACGTGCCATGGCAGGGCGACACGGCGCCTGCGCCGCGCATGGTGCGCCTGAACCGGGCGCTGGCAACGGAGCTGGGTCTCGATGCGGCCGCGCTGGAGGGCGAGGCCGGTGCGCGGCTCCTGTCCGGAACGCTGATGCCGGCCGGCGCCAGCCCCCTCGCCCAGGCCTATGCCGGGCACCAGTTCGGCGGGTTCTCGCCGCAGCTCGGCGACGGGCGGGCACTGCTGATCGGGGAAATCCTCACCCCGGACGGCCGGCGCCGCGACATCCATCTGAAAGGCTCCGGCCGCACGCCCTTCTCGCGCGGCGGTGACGGGAAGGCGACGCTCGGGCCGATGCTGCGTGAGTACATCATCGGCGAGGCGATGCACGCGCTCGGCATTCCCACCACCCGCGCCCTTGCGGTGGTGGCAACGGGCGAGCAGGTGCTGCGCGACACCATCCTGCCGGGCGCCGTCCTCGCGCGGGTCGCTGCGAGCCACATCCGCGTCGGGACGTTCCAGTTCTTCGCAGCCCGGTCCGAGCATGAGCGCCTGCGCCAGCTCACGGCCTACACCATGACCCGGCACGACCCGGATCTGGTTGCCGGCGGTGCCGTGACCGGCGACGCCGTGCTGGCGTTCCTGGACCGCGTGATCGGTCGACAGGCCGATCTTGTCGCCCGCTGGATGCTGGTCGGCTTCATCCACGGCGTGATGAACACGGACAACATGGCAGTCTCCGGGGAGACGATCGACTACGGACCTTGCGCCTTCATGGACCGCTATGACCCGCGGCAGGTGTTCAGCTCCATCGACACCCACGGCCGCTACGCCTATGGCAACCAGCCGGCAATCGCGCAGTGGAACCTGGCCCGCTTTGCCGAAACCCTGCTGCCGCTTCTCGACGCGAGCGAGGACGCCGCCATCGAGAAGGCAACGACCGCCATCAACGCCTTCCCGGCGCGGTTCCAGACCGCCTGGCTCGACGGCATGCGCCGGAAGCTCGGGCTGACCAACGCCGAGGAGACGGACGAAGCGCTCGCAACGCTGCTGTTCGACGCCATGGCGGCCGGACGGGACGGCGTCGCAGCCGACATGACCGGCACCTTCCGCGCGCTCGCCCGCTTTGCCACGGGCGAGATCGGGACCCTTGACGAGATTGGCCTTGCCGGGGACAAGGCCCGCGACTTCGCGGTCCTGTACACCGCGCGCCTGAGCCGGGATGTCCAGGCGCCGGACGACCGCCGCCGGGCCATGGAGGCGGTCAACCCGGTCTATGTGCCGCGCAACCACAAGGTCGAACAGGCGCTGACGGCGGCGATTGCCGGCGACCTGCAGCCGTTCGAGCGGCTGCTGGAGGTGCTCGCCGCCCCCTTCACGGAGCGACCGGGGCTGGAGGACCATGCCGTCCCGGCCCCGCTCGAGTTTGGTCCCTACCGCACCTTCTGCGGCACCTGACCGGGATCAGTCGACCGTCACCCAGCGCAGGTCGCCGGCATAGCGCTCGGACAGCCCGCCGGTCTCGCCGACGAGAACGAGGTGCAGCCAGCCCTTGTCGAAGAGGCTGCGGACGCCGTCGTGCCGGGCCAGGATGTCGTTGATCGCCTCCCTGGGCGCATCGACGACCACCGTGAGCCGCAGCGGCTCGTGGCGCAGGGCGACGCCGTCATGCACGGACTGCAGCGGCAGGCCGACGCGCAGGGCGCCGCCATTGCCCTCGACGACCCCCATGCCGCCGGTGACATTGTGCAGGAGCTTGTTGCCGCCACCGTAGACACCGGGCGCGACCGAGGAGCCGTAATACTGCAGCGAGATCCAGCTCGCGACCACGACCGGGGCCGTCAGGATCAATTCCAGCACCTGAAAGCCTTCATCCTTCTGCCAGACATAGTCATGCAGGAAGACCCGCCCCGACAGGGCGTGCGCCTGTGTCCGCTCGCGCGGGGCGGCGATGAACGCCTCGCAGCCGGCAAGCCCCCACTCCGGCCGGACCTCGGCCCAGTTGCGCGACCGCGCCACCACGCTGGCCCCGTCGGTGGCTCCCGGCAGCCGCGGCGCACGTTCTGCCCGGGCAATCCGCCCCGCCGCATCAAGCCAGCCACGCAGCCGGGCGAGATCCGCCACATGACCGGCAAAGGCGACATCCTTGTCGTAGAGGGTCACCGTGTCCGTGGTGGTGTCGTGCAGCCCGGCGACGAAGAGCGTGTCGAGCGGAATGCTGATCCCCTCGGCGACCAGCCCCTTGCGGACGTCGAGGTCATTGAGAAGACTGACCAGAAGCCGGGCGTTGACCTCGCCGGAATGGCCCCCGCAGGCGCCGCACTGCAGGGCGCTGAGATGCGGATTGTTGGCCGCCGTGGCGCCATGTCCCGTCAGGAGCACGACCCGGGCAAAGGGACCGGTGAGCGACATCGCCCGCAGGATCTTTGCGGCGGCCGCCAGCCGGTCGGCCAGCGGCAGCGGCGGGTTGAAGCACGGCGCAGGTTCCTCCGTCTCCACGTCGGCAAGGCGCAGGGAATCCCGGGCGATCTTGGCGGCATAGAGCGGACCGGCCGCCTCGACGAAGGCAAACGAGGACACCGCCGCCTGCCGGAACCGGCGCCAGGCGCGGCCGGCCCGCGACCGGATCCGGGTGTCCTGGTCCTTGTCGGACTGGGCCGGCGTTCCGGAACAGGAGAAGACGCCCGGCGTCAGCAGCACGGGCAGCCGCTTTTCCACCACATCGGAGGCGAACCGACGATGCGCCGCGCCGATGCCGAAGAACCCGGCAAAGCCCAGCGTCTGGATCGACGTGTCCTGACTTTCCAGTGCCCGGCGGAACACCTCGGAGCGCACATCGATGCAGAAGGCCGCCTGCAGCGCCGGCCGGACCGCGCCGACGCGCGGCAGCACCGGACCGATCCGTGCCGCCAGCCGCGCCTGGGCCGCCCGCTCGGCCGCCTCCTGCACGACCGCGTCGATCACCTCGTCCTCGGACGGGAGGGCCGGGGTCGCGTGGCTTGCGACAATGTCCTGCCACTGCGCCACCTGTTCGGGCTGCAGCCGCAGGAACAGCGCTTCTTCATGCGCCAGCCGGATCGCCAGCAGGTCGAGCAGCGTGTCGTCGCTGCCGCCCTCCAGCTCGGCCTGCCACAGCCGGTACCGCGCCGCCTGGCCCCAGCCGCCGAGCGACAGCAGCAGCTGGTGGAACCAGGACGCGAGCGCCGGGCCCGGGACACCCATCCGGGTGACCGCCCGCAGGATGAGCCCCAGCGAGGTATCCGGGGCATTGGCGACCTGCGCAGCAAAGCCGGTGAGGCCGGCAATGCCCGTGGTCAGGTCATGGCTGGCGACCAGCCGCCAGGTGGCATAGACCGACCCGGCCCGGGCGAGCGGCCACAGCGCCTGCCCCTCGTCGAACAGGGCGGCTGCGAAGGCCCCGACCCGCTCGTCGATCAGGCCGACCCAGTCGCGCCCCTCGGCGGTCCCGGCCAGCGCCGCAACCGAGGCCAGCGGCGTGCGGGCGACATGCGGCCGCCGCAGCGCCGCCTTCAGACCGGCAAGATCCAGCGGCAGCGGATGCGGACTGGCCGCAAGCGCTGCGGCCAGATGGCAGTCCTCGATCCGCCCGGAGGCAACCTCGGCGGCCAGCTCGGTCCGCGGCCGCAGCACCGGGATACCGCCGAGCCGGCCGAGCAGGGCCGCGGTCTCGGCCAGGGTCAGCCCGGACTGGCCGAGGAAGGGATTGACGGCGACGGTGGCGGCGAGCGGAAAGGCGGGCGGGATCTGACGGATCGCGGCCTGGGCTGCGCCTGCGACATCGGCAAGGCCAAGCAGGGGAACGGCGGATCCGAGCGCTTCGGCTTCGGCAGGCAGGGTGTGCAGGGTCATCGGCGTGTCTTTCGATCAGGAGAAACGGGACGGAACGGCAGAGCGGGACGCAGGGCGCGGGGCGGACATCAGCCCGCCTGGCGCGCGACCGGCGGGCGGCCGGTCAGGCCGAGCCAGCGGTCGAGCAGCGCGTTGGCGTAGAAGCCGTTGGACAGGTGCACCCGCAGTCCTGCCGCCGCCGGATGCGCGCCCCAGAGGGGGAACATCGCCTGGGTCACCGCAACCGCGCCGAAGCTGGCCAGCATCAGGACAAGGAGCGCCGTCTCAAGCGGACCGGGCACGAGCGGCTCGGGCAGGGCATGCCCGAAGGCGGCGGCCGAGAGCGCCTGCAGGGCGAAGTAGGACACGGCCGCCGCGAGCGACGCAGCCATGGTGCGCAGCATCAGGCCGCGCGGCGCCGCGCCGGCGAACCCCTGGGCAAGGAGATAGGCCACGCCGAAGATCAGCACCGCCCCGAGCGCCAGCGCCTGGACCGACTTGTCGGCGACGCCGAAGGCAGCAGCTGCCGCCGCATAGACGGCAACCGCCAGCAGGAACGCGCGCCCGACCGCCGCCCCGGAGGGAACCGCCACCGCGCCCGGTCGTGCCGACCGCGCCACTTCGGCCACCGCCGTTCCCGAGGACAGGAAGGCATGGGCCTTGTAGAGCGAGTGGGCAAGGATGTGCAGCAGGGCGAGCGGGAAGAGACCCAGGCCGCACTGCAGGATCATGAAGCCCATCTGCGCCACCGTCGACCAGGCCAGCGCGGTCTTCACCATCGGCTGGGTCAGCATGACCAGCGCCGCGAACAGGGCCGTGAAGCCGCCGAGGATGACCAGCAGCGCCATGACGCCGGGGCTGAGCAGCAGGACATCGGCGAAGCGGATGAGCAGGAAGCCCCCCGCGTTGATCACGCCGGCATGCAGCAGCGCGGAGACCGGCGTCGGCGCCTCCATCACCTCGGTGAGCCAGCCATGCAGCGGGAACTGGGCCGACTTGATGACCGCCGCCAGGGCCAGGAAGGCCGCCGCCGCGATGGCAAGGCCACCGCCCTGCCCCTCGCCGGCCGCAGCCAGGATGCGGGCGATGTCGGTGGTCTGGTAGGCCAGCGCCAGGAAGAGCACGGCGACCACCAGGGAGGCTTCGGTGATCAGCACCGTGAAGCGCTTCTTGGCGACAGCACGCTGTGCGCCCGGCCGGTCGGGATAGGTGAGCAGCAGCCGGATCAGGCCGTAGGACACCGCCGCCCAGGCGAGGACGAGCTGCACCAGCGAGCCGGCCGTGACCAGCAGCATCACCAGCGCCAGCGTCGCCGCCAGCCAGCCGGTAAACGCGCCTTGCACGGCCTCGCCATCGAGGTAGGTGCGGCTGTAGCGCAGCACCGCCCAGCCGACAAAGGCGACCAGCAGCAGCATGGTGACGGAGATGACATCCACCCGCAGCGCCAGCAGCGGCCAGTCCGCCGTTCCGACGATCACCAGCGTCATCGCCCCGTTGGCCAGATAGCCTGCCAGGGTGACGAGCGCCGTCAGCAGCGCCAGTCCCCCCGCCGCTTCGGCGACCAGCGGCAGCGGATGCGGACGGCGGCCCGGGCGCCGGAGGGCGAACACGGCAACGAGACCGAGAAGCAGGGGACCGGCAAGACCGGCGATCCCGGTGACAAGCGCCGGGACAACTCCGGCAAGAACAGGCAATGTGGACATCGAACCCTCCAGCAGTGACGCTGGCAACGGAATAGCAACCCTGTGATCGCCAGAAAAATTCATTGTTTTTGATTTTTCGTTCGATAAAAATGAACCATGCCTGAACTGAACTACCACCACCTCCGCTATTTCTGGGCCGTCGCCCATGACGGCAACCTGACCCGGACGGCCGAACGGCTGAACCTGTCGCAATCGGCACTGTCCGTTCAGATCCGCCAGCTCGAGGAGCGGCTGGGCCACGCGCTGTTCGAGCGGCGCGGCCGGCAGCTGCATCTGACGGAGGCCGGGCGCATCACGCTCGACCATGCCGACGCGATCTTTGCCGCCGGCGAGGAACTGATCGGCACGCTGCGCCAGACGGGCCGGGTGCGGCAGGTGCTGCGGATCGGTGCGATGGCGACGCTGTCGCGCAACTTCCAGATGGCTTTCGTGCGGCCGCTGATCGGCCGCGCCGACGTCGAGATCATCCTGCGGTCGGGATCGCCGTCCGACCTGCTGCGGCAGCTCGAAACCCTGGGGCTCGACGTGGTGCTGCTGACCCAGCCGCCCGCGAGCGACGCGGCCACGGCCTTCGTCTCGCACCGGCTCGCCGAACAGCCGGTGAGCCTGGTCGGCACCCCGGACCGTCTGCGCGACGGCGACGACCTGGCGACGCTGCTCGGCCGGGAACCGCTGATCCTGCCGACGGTGGACAGCAGCGTACGCACCGGCTTCGACGCGCTGATGGCGCGCAAGGGCCTGACGCCGCAGATTGCCGCCGAGGTGGACGACATGGCCATGATGCGCCTGCTCGCCCGGGCCGGCGCGGGCCTGGCAGTGATGCCGCCGATCGTGGTGCGCGACGAACTCGCCTCGGGCGTCCTGAAGGAGGCCGCGCGCCTGACCGGACTGACGGAAACCTTCTATGCAGTCACGGCCTCGCGGCGGTTCCCCAACCCGCTCCTGCGCGAGGTCATCGGACAGAAGCTGGAAAGCAGCCTGTAACGCCGGTCGCCGCGAAACGACGATCCGTGATGAAACGCACAAGCCCCGGTCCGGCGGAGACGCTAAGCTTGCCGGACCACGCCCCCGCGCAACGGAGCGACTGACGTGACACGTGCCGCCTTGCTTCTTCTCGGTTTCGCCTGCCTGCTGGCAGCGCCCCACCCCGCCGCCCTGGCGCAGGAGACACGCAGCGCGCGGGTGGAGTTTGCCCGCGGTCAGTCCTCGGCCGAGATTGCCGGACGCCTGCGGGGACGGGAAAGCATCGACTACGTGCTCGGCGCCAGCGCCGGGCAACGGCTCAGTGTCGACCTCAGCGCGGACAACCCGGCAACCTACTTCAATGTCCTGCCGCCGCGCGGTGACACCGCGATCTTCATCGGCCCGACGGACGGCACCAGCTTCTCCGCCGTGCTGCGCGAGAGCGGCGACTACCGCATCCAGGTGTTCCTGATGCGCAACGCCGCCCGGCGCGACGAAGCCACGCGGTTCTCCCTGTCGGTGGCGGTGCGCGGCGACGGCGCCCAGCGCCCCGCGCCGGAGATCGGCGGGCGGGGAACGTGGGTGGTGACGGGCCTTCAGGCCGGCGACAGACTGAACCTGCGGGCCGGACCGGGCCAGCGCTTTGCCGTGCTCGACGAGCTGCCGAACGGAACCCTGCTGCGCAACCTCGGCTGCGAGGCCGGCGGCCAGACGGAGTGGTGCAAGGTCGCGCTCGGCAACGAGGAGGGGATCAGCGGCTGGGTGAACCGGCGGTTCATCGCGGAAGCGCGGACCTCACCGGGCCAGCCGCCGCAACCGGCCCCACTGCCCGGCCCCGGTCCGATACCAGGTCCGGTACCTGGCCTGATTCCGGGCCCGATGCCTGACCTTGGCCCGGACTTCGCGGACGGCCTGGCCGGAGGGCCGGACCACTGGCTGGTGACCGGTCTTGCGGGCGGCGACACGTTGAACATGCGCAGCGCCCCCGGCACCGGCAACCCGGTGGTCGGCCAGCTCGCCAACGGAATGGTCGTGCGCAACCTCGGCTGCCGGATGGCCGGAGCCAGCCGTTGGTGCCAGGTCGCCACGGGCCTGAACGACCGCATCATCGGCTGGGTGAGCGGGCGGTTCCTCGTCGAGGCAGGTTCCCCGGCCGGACCCGGTGCGCCGGTGCCGGTTCGTCCGGAGCAGGTGCGTCCGGAGCGGCCACGGCCGGGACAGGAGATCACCGGCCTGCTGCCCTGCTCGCCCGGACCGGGCCGGCCGATGCGGACCTGCCCGTTCCGCGCCCTGCGCGGTGACCCCGGAACCGTCTCCATCCGGATCACCCTGCCGACGGGGAGGGAACGCACTGTCGAGTTCCGCGGCGGCCGGGTGGTTGCGACGGACCCGGGCCTGAGCTTTTCCGCCGAACGGACCGGTGACCTCACCCTGCTCCGGATCGGCGGCGAACGCTACGAGATCGCCGATGCCCTGCCCTTCGGCGGCTGAGCGGACGGACCCCGGTTGCCCGGCTGGCCGATGGGTCCAACGCCAGGCGGCGCCTGAAAAAATGGCCCGGCGAGACGCCGGGCCAGGTACCACGGGAGGAGACCGGCCTTGGGGCGAGCGCGGACGGTGTGGGTCCGCCGCGCCGCATGCCGGTTCATGAACACCCGACCACGGGCCCCGATGGGACTAGGGCCACGACGGATCAGGCGCTGTGGCCGGGCAGGAGACGCTGCCAGACCAGAGAGGACCAGACCAGGGGGGCCAGGCCGCAGGACCGGATCCGGTCACGCCCCGCCCCCTGGACCGCCAAGGCCCGTTTCAGGCCAGCGCATGCGGCTTGTCGCGCACCAGCGTGATGTCGAACCGGCGCGGCAGCGCCTGTCCGTCGGCCCGGAAGACATGGCAGTGGTGCGGATCGATGCCGATGTTGACCGGCTTGCCGCGTGCCAGATCCGCCAGCCCGCCGGCGACGAGGGTGACAGCCGTGCCGCCGTCGGCCGCCGCATAGCAGATCGAGACATTGCCCAGGCGCTCGACGACCTCGGGCACGACGCCGAGGCCCGGGACATCCGAGGGATGCAGGTCGTCCGGACGGATGCCGAGCGTCAGGCTCTCGCCCTCGGCCACCGCGCCATCCACCGGAACGACCAGCTCCAGCCCGTTGAAGAGACGCAGGCGCGCGCCCGCCTCGCAGGTGCCGATGCCGGTCGCCGGCAGGAAATTCATCTTCGGATTGCCGATGAAGCCGGCGACGAAGCGGTTGGCCGGCTTGTGATAGAGTTCGAGCGGGGTGCCGACCTGCTCGATCACGCCCCCCTGCAGGACCACGATGCGGTCGGCCATGGTCATGGCCTCGACCTGATCATGGGTGACGTAAATCATCGTGTTGCCGAGCTGGGCATGCAGGCGGGAGAGTTCCAGCCGCATTTCGGCGCGCAGGGCCGCGTCAAGGTTGGACAGCGGTTCGTCGAACAGGAACAGGCGCGGCTCGCGCACAATGGCCCGGCCGATGGCGACGCGCTGGCGCTGACCGCCGGACAACTGGCCCGGACGATGCTCAAGCCGCGTGGTCAGCTGCAGCACCTCGGCCGCCTGACGGACCCGGCGATCAACCTCGGCCTGCGGCGCCTTGGCGACGCGCAGCGGGAAGGCGATGTTCTCGTAGACGGTCATGTGCGGGTAAAGCGCATAGGACTGGAACACCATGGCAATGCCACGCTCGACCGGCGCCAGATCATTGACCACCCGGCCATCAATCTCGATGGTCCCGCCGCTGACGTCCTCGAGGCCGGCGATCATGCGCAGCAACGTGGACTTGCCGCAGCCGGACGGTCCGACGAAGACGACGAACTCGCCATTGGCGATATCGAGCGAGGCGCTCCTGATGACTTCGGCCGAGCCGAAGCGCTTCACAAGGGCATTGAGTTTGAGCTGTCCCACGCATTCCTCCCGTGAGGGGACAGGAGGCAGAGCCTCCCGTCCCGGTCTGGTTGCGGATCAGTTGTTGAGGTCGGCGAGCGCCTCGGCGGCCTTCTTGACCGCATCCTTGGCGGCAACATCCCCCGTGACGACCGACTGGATCGCTTCGTTCATGGCGTCCTGCATGGCGATGTAGTCGACCATCAGCGGCTCCGGGCCCCCGGTCGGGATGGCGTCGATGAACACGCTCCACGACGGATCCTTGGCGACGATGTCCTTCACGCCGGCGACATTGCGGATCGGGGTCCAGCCACCGGCCACGTCGATCTCGAACTGGCGCTCGGGCGTCGTCAGGTACTTGGCAAGGCTGAGGGCTGCGTCCTCGACGCCGGTGCCCTTGAACACCACGATGCTGTCGGTGATGAGCAGCGTCGACTTCTTGCCGCTCGGGCCGGCCGGGATCATTTCCAGACCGTAATTGACGTTGCCGGCCTTCTTCCGGCCCCAGCCGCCATTGGTGTACATGGCGATCGCGCCTTCGGCGAACAGCGGCTCCAGCTTGGCGCGGTCATAGGCAACCGGCCCCGGCTGGGCGTACTTGGCCAGCTCGCCGTAGAACTCGAGCGCCTCCACGCTTTCCTTGCTGTCGAAGGTGACCTTGCCCTCGGCATCCACGACGCTGCCGCCGTTGGAATAGAGCCAGTTCAGGAACTCGTGCATCGTGTTGTCGAACGAGGCAGCCGGGATGCCGAAGCCTGCGGCGCCGGTCTTTTCCTTGATCGCCTTGGCCGCGGCGAGGACTTCCTCGAAGGTCTGCGGGCCCTTGTCGGTCGGCAGTCCGGCCTTGGCGAAGAGATCCTTGTTCCAGTAGAGCGCCTTGGTGGAGAAGGCGCGCGGCAGGCCCCATTCCTTGCCGTCGAAGGTGACGGTGGCCAGAACCGACGGCTCATAGGAGGCCTTCTCCTCGGCCGAGAGGCTGACCGGGATGATCATGTCGGCCGCGCCCAGCATGCGCACGGTGCGCGAGCCCATGTAGGCCAGAGCGGGGGCATTGCCGGCACCGGCGAGCGTGGTGGCGCGCTCCTGGCACTGGCCCCAGGGCAGGTATTCCTCGGCGACCTTGAAGTTCGGGTTGGCCTTTTCCCATTCGGCAATGTGCCTGGCCTGGACCGGGGCGGTCGGATCATCCTTGCCGCCGCAGTTGATGAAGGTGAGCGTGGTCTGGGCCTGAGCGGCGAAGGCGATGCCGGAGAGCACGCCGGCGAGCAGAAGCGTCTTGAGTTTCATATCATCCTCCCGAATGTGACCGTCATTCCTTCACCGCGCCGGAGGTCAGCCCGGCCACGATGTGTCTTTGCAGGAACAGATAGACGAGGAGCACCGGCAGGATGCCGGTCAGGCTCGCCGCCATCAGTTCATTCCACAGCACGCGTTCGCGGCCGAAGAACTGGTAGAGCCCCATGGGCAGCGGGTTGTATTCGTCGACCGCGTTGAAGGTCAGGGCGAACAGGAACTGCTGCGCATAGGCGGCGATGAAGGTGGTGATGGCGACGACCATGATGCCCGGCAGGGACACAGGCAGGATCACGCGCCACAGGGTGTAGAGACGCCCGGCGCCATCGACATAGGCCGCTTCCTCCAGCTCGCGCGGGATGCGCAGGAAATAGCTGCGCATGAGGAAGATGCCGGTGGGCACGGAGAAGGCCGCGCCCGGAATGATCATCGCCAGATAGGTGTTGAGCAGCCCGGCAGCGAGCATCAGCTTGTAGAGCGGAATGATCAGCACGGCGGCGCCGATCATGTTGATGCCAAGGAACGCAGCCAGGATGGCGTCGCGGCCGAAGAAGGTGAAGCGCGACACCGCATAGGCGGCCGGAATGATGCAGGCGAGCGCCAGCACCGTCACCGACACGGCGATGAAGAAGCTGTTGAAGATGTAGAGCGGCAGGTCCGGCACGCTGCTCCACATGGAGACATAGGCCGAGAAGCTCATGTCGTCGGTGAAGAAGCGATAGGGAATGCGGAAGATCATCTCCAGCGGCCTGAGGCTGACCATGAAGGCTTCCAGGAACGGCGCCAGCAGGAAGGCCAGGACCAAGAGAATGCCGGCGTAGATGAGGACCAGCTCGTACCAGCGGTAACGGTCAATCATGGGTGCCTCCCTTCCGCGTCAGGCGCAGCAGCAGGTAGACGTAGACGGAGGTGAAGGCCGACAGGAACAGGAGGATCAGCACCGCCCGCGCCGCGCCCTCGCCGTAGCGGAAGCGGCTGATCGCGGTCTTGTAGGTGTCGATGATCATCGTCGTGGTGGCCCCGCGCGGGCCGCCTTCGGTGAGGATCCAGATGATGTCGAAGCTGTTGAAGGTCCAGATCGCCGACAGCAGCGCCATGGTGGCGATCGACGGCAGGAGCAGCGGCAGCGTCACCCTGCGGAAGCGGTAGAAGCGGCCCGCGCCATCCACCCAGGCGGCCTCGTAGAGCTCCTTGGAAATGCCCTGCATGGCAGCCAGGAAATAGAGCGAGACAAGCGGCACGCCGATCCAGACATCCGTGACGATGGTGGCGATGAAGGCGCTGGTGCCATAGGCCATGAACTCGAAGGGCTCGCTGATCAGCCCGACACGCTGCAGCACGCCCGAGATCATCCCGAACTGGCCGTTGTACATCCAGCTCCACATGAACACGCCGATGGCGATCGGCACGATCCACGGCGGCATCACCAGGATGCGGAACAGGGCACGGCCGGGAACGGCGGCGTTCAGCAGCACGGCCACGAGGAGGCCGAGCAGGATCTTCAGCGCCACCGACAGGCTCGCCCACAGGAGGGTGCGGCCGATGATGTCCTCAAAGCCGCTGCGGAAGATCTTGGTGTAGTTGGCAAGGCCCACATAGGTGGTGACCGGCTTCATCGAGGCATCGGTGAAGGACAGCCGGAACGTCTCCGCCAGCGGCCAGGCGACGATGGCGACGGTCAGCGCCAGCGCCGGCAGCAGCAGGAGATAGGGGAAGGCGTCGCGCCGGCGGGTCATGCGGCCTTCCCTGCCAGCGCGGCGTCAAAGTCCTGCCAGAAGCCGGTAAGGTCGACGACGCGCCCCTCGCGCCGGGCCTCATCCATGGTGAGCGCGGTGACACCGGCCTCCAGCGCGTCAATGACGGACACAGGCAGGCCGGTCTCTTCCCCGCGCACATAGGCGAGGATGTCGCGCGCCATGGCGACATCGGCGCCATAGTGATGCGCATTGCCGCCGCTGCCGAGTTCGACGAGCTCGGTCAGCCGGTCGCCGGTTTCGGATGCTGTCACGCGGAAGGTGTTGCGGATGAAATCCCCTTCCGCCATGCCATCGCGCCCGACGACGCAGAAACGGCGGAACTCGTCCGGGACATTCAGGTTGGTGTGGAAGGCCATGGTCGCGCCATTGGCGTAGGAGACGATGGCGGTCTGGTAGTCGATGAGGTCCCCCTCGCCGGAAAAGGCATCGGTGGTGCCGTTCCAGCGCGGGGACATCACCTTGAGATAGGACGGGTCGGTCGCGGGACGGTGGGCCGGCAGGAACTTCTTGCGCCCACCGAAGCTTGCAACCTGCATCGGCCGCGCGCCGACCACGCCCTGGTAGAGGTCGAGGTCATGGCAGCACTTCTCCAGCATGAAGCCGCCGGACAGTTCCGAATTGCGCCGCCAGTCGCGCATGAAGAACGACCCGTGATAGGGGGCGATGTGCTCCGACGCCTCGATCGACATGATCTCGCCGATCTGCCCGGCGGCCTGCGCCTCGCGCAGCGCCCGGTAGAGCGGGGCATAGCGCAGCACGAGCCCGACCATGAGCCGGCGGGCCCCGTCGTGCTTCGCCATCAGCCGGGCGATCTCGAGCGTTTCGGCCTTGCTGATCACCACCGGCTTCTCGACAAAGATGTGCTGGACGTCAGTCTCAAGCGCTTCGCGGATATGGCCGAGGTGGAGATGATTGGGCGAGCCGATCATGATCATGTCGAGCTCTTCGGCCGCATAGAGGCTCGGCGCATCGGCATAGGCCTTCGGCGACATGCCCAGCGCCGTGAGCACTCCGACGCGATCCGCGCTCGGATCCACATAGGCAACCACCTCGAACCCCGGCGCGACCGACACGAAGTCAGCCATCAGCTTCGCCAGGCGCGCCCCCAACCCGATCACAGCGACCTTCATTCCACCCTCGCTTCATGCCTTCACGAAGAAACAACCCGAGATTTCAATTCCTTGAGCTGCCCGCAACAGGGTTCCGTGAAATTTGAGCAAAGCCAACATAAATTTTAGGACCGCGCAACATATTTTTTGTTGCGGGCTAAAATTTAAGTACCTATTTTAGCTTTACACAAATCCAGAGCGTCCAGACGGGCGCCGGACCGGGAGAGACGGGACACATGGCGGGACCAGTGCGGGACATTCTGGCGGAGATCGAGGCAGGCTACGGCCGGCTGACGCCCAAGCTGCGCCGGATCGCCGATTACGTGCGCGCCGAGCCGGAATCCTTCATCCGCCTGACCTCGCGCGAGATCTGCGCCGCGCTCGACACCAGCGAGCCGACGCTGATCCGCTTCTGCAAGGACTTCGGGTACAGCGGGCTGGCGGAGTTCCGCATCGATCTGGCCCTTGCCCTGGCGGGCGCCAGCGGTGGCGAACCCCGCTTCATCGAGCCGGTCGTGCAGGATCGCCGGACGATCAACCTGGAGAGCAAGCGCCGCATTGCCCGCGCTGCCGCGCCGCTGATCGCCGGCGACAGGGCAATCCTCATCGACAACGGCTCGACCGTGGAACTGCTCGCAGCGCTGCTGGACAAGGCGGATCCGCTCACGGTGATGACCACGGACCTGAACGTGGCCCAGACGCTGATGGGGCACGGCCGCCACGACGTGATGCTGACCGGCGGACGCATCCGGCCGAATGCACGCTCGCTGACCGGACGACTGGTGGAAGCCTCGCTCGCCGGGATGCGCTTCGACAGCTTCATCATGGGGGCGACCAGCCTCGACCCCGTCAACGGCCTCTCCACCTTCCGCGAGGACGAGGCGCATCAGACCAGAGCCATGACGCAGGTGGCCGAGCGCGTGATCGTGCTGGCCGACCGCTCGAAATTCATGAAGCCGAGCCTGCACCGGATCTGCACCTGGGAGGAGATCGACGTGCTCGTCACCGATCTCGACCCGGATGATCCGGTGGCAGCGACCCTCGCTGACCTCGGGGTCCAGCTCGTCTTTGCCCAGGACAAGGAAGCCGCAGCATGACCGAACTCTCCCGTTGGCACACCTGGCGCGAAATCCACGCGCAGCCGGACATCTGGCGCGGCTTTGCCGGCGCGCTGGCCGACCGGGCCCGCGAGATCTCCGCGTGGATCAGCCGCCGCGGCGTCGACGAGGTCTGGCTGTGCGGCGCGGGAACCTCGGCCTTCATCGGCCAGATCCTCGCCGCAGAAACGACCGATGGCCCGCGCCTGGTGGCGGTGGCCACAACGGACTACGTGGCCGCGCCGACAACGATCCGCCCGACGGGCCAGCGCCTGCTGGTGGTCCAGTTCGGCCGCAGCGGCGACAGCTCGGAAACGGTGGGCATGCTGGACCTCATGGACCAGCTGTTGCCCGAGGCTGACCGGCTGCACATCACCTGCAACGCCGGCAGCGCGCTCGCAACCCGGGCGGCTCCCGGGCCCGGCGAACAGCGCGTGCTGGTGCTGCCCGAGGCAACCCATGACCGTGCCTTTGCCATGACCTCGAGCTTCTCCACCATGCTGCTGTCGGCGGCCGCGATCCTGGGCCACGGGAGCGTTCCGCAGCGCCTCGACGATCTGGCCACTGCGCTGGAAGGCGTCCTGACACGCGCGGCGGCGCTGAACCAGCCCCGGCCGGAACGGGCGATCTTCCTCGGCTCCGGCGCGCTGACCGGTACAGCCCGGGAATGCGCCCTGAAGGTTCTGGAACTCACCGCTGGCCAGACCATGACGCAGTGGGACAGCACGCTCGGCTTCCGGCACGGTCCGAAGGCCGCGATCACGCCGGGCAGCGACATCTACGTGCTGCTGCACCCCGATCACCACACCGCGCGTTATGACGCCGACATCGCCGCCGAGATCCGCCGCCAGTTTCCGGACAACCGGGTGCTGACGATCGGTCCGGCCGGAGACATCAGCATCGCCGGAACAGGCGTCGCGGCTGTCGATGCCGTGCTCTATGTCGGCGTGGCGCAGGTTCTGGCGACCCGCTGGTCGGACAGCCTGGGCCTCAACGTCGACAACCCGTTTGCCGGCGGCGCGCTCAGCCGCGTCGTCTCCGGCGTGAAGCTCTACGCGCTCGCCCGATGATCTGCGGCGGCATCGACGTTGGCGGCACGAAGATGGAGGCGCAGCTCTTCGATGAAGGGATGCGCCTCGTCACAAGCCGCCGCAGCCCGACGCGGCACGAGGATTTCGACGCCTTCATCGCGGGTCTCGCCGAGGAGGCGCGCTGGCTCATCGCCCAGTCCGGCCGCGCCGACCTGCCGATCGGCATCGGCCTGCCCGGCATCGTCGACCCGGTGAGCGGGGCCTCGACGGCCTCGAACATCCCGACCTCGGGCCGCGACATTGCCGCCGCGCTGCAGGCAAGCGTCGGCCGGAGCTTCGTCTATGGCAACGACTGCGCGTCCTTCGCGCTGTCGGAGGCCAATGGCGGTGCCGGCGAGGGCTTCGGCTGCGTGGTCGGGCTGATCATCGGCACCGGCGTCGGCGCGGGGATTTCCATCAACGGGACAACGCCACCACGGCACAACCAGCTGGCCGTCGAGATCGGGCATGTCGGTGTTCCGGCGCGCACGCTCCGACGGCACGGCCTGCCGGAGTGGCGTTGCGGCTGCGGCCGGAGCGCCTGTTTCGAGCCCTACATGTCGGGCAAGGGGATTGCGAACCTTGCCCGCTGGAAACTGGGGCAAGAGGTGAGCGCGGCCGAGATTGCCGCCCATCCGCGCGGCGGCGAGGTGCTCGACATCTGGGCCGACGTGACGGCCGAGGCGCTCGACACGCTGCAGCTGCTGTTCGACCCGGACTGCATCACCTTCGGCGGCGGGGTCTCCCGCCTGCCCGACCTCGCTGCGCGGCTGGAGCAGGCACTGCTGCGGCTGCGCCTCGGCACCAGCCGGCCCCCTGCCCTGCGCGTCGCCCGACATGGCGACAGCTCGGGCGGACGCGGCATGGCGCTCATTGCTCTTCGCGCGGCCTCAAGCCCATCGGCCTGAACGCCCCGCCAGCAGAGGACTGACAGATGGACAAACTGACGAGTTTCCTGCGCGCAAACCGCGCGGGATCGGGGAAGGCCATGCCTTCCGTCTGCTCCGCGCATGAACATGTGCTGATGGCATCGCTGATGATGGCGCAAAGCCATCAGCAGACGATCCTGATCGAGGCCACCAGCAACCAGGTGAACCAGTTCGGCGGCTACACGGGCATGGAGCCGATCGACTTTGCGAACTACATCGAGAGGGTTGCCAAGGCGGTCGGAGCGGACATGGATCTGGTGATCCTGGGCGGCGACCATCTGGGCCCGCAGGTCTGGCGGTCCGAGCCGGCGGATGTGGCCATGCGCCATGCGGCGGACATGATCCGCGACTATGTGAACGCCGGGTTCCGCAAGATCCATCTCGACTGTTCGGAAGGCTGTGCCGGCGAACCGGCGCAGGTGGGCGACGCGCTGGCGGCCGCCCGCGCCGCACAGCTGGCGAAGGTCTGCGAGGAGACCGCCCCGGGTCAGGTGCTCTATGTCATCGGGACCGAAGTGCCACCTCCGGGCGGCGCCCGCGCCGACGAGCACGGCATCACGCCGACCTCGCCGGAACGGGCGAGGGCCACGCTGGAGGCGCACCGGCAAGCCTTTGCCGCACTGGGTCTGGACGCCGCCTTTGCCCGTGTGCGCGGGCTGGTCGTGCAGCCCGGACTGGAGTTCGGCCCCGCACATGTCGACCATTTCGACCGGATGCAGCCTGACCTCCTGAGTGCTGCGCTGGACGGCTATCCGGATCTCTGCTTCGAGGCGCATTCGACCGACTACCAGCGCAAAGACGTCTATCCGGATCTCGCCCGCCGTCACTTCGGCATCCTCAAGGTCGGCCCGGCGCTGACCTTTGCCTGGCGCGAGGCACTGTACGGCCTGTCGCATATCGACAGCTGGCTGCACGGCAAGCCGCATATCAGCCAGACCATGGAAAAGCTGATGCTGGCAAACCCGAAGCCGTGGCAAGGGCACTACCCGGATGACCGGGCTCTGCGCCACTTCGGCTATGCTGACCGCATCCGCTATTACTGGAACGACCCGAGGGCGCGGAAGGCGATCAACGCCATGCTCACGCGGCTGGCAGGGACCACCATCCCCGAGCCGCTGCTGCATGCCTACATCCCGAAATTCACGGCGTCCCTGGCCGGGATCATGACCCGGCGCGGCATACCGCTGAGCAAGGCAATCCTGCTGGCGAGCGTGAAGCTGGCGCTGGAGCCCTACATGGAAGACCGCACGAGCTGGCTGACCGCGCAATGACACGGATGATTGCACCCGAGCTTGTCTACCTGGACGGCGACCTGCTGCGCGGGCAAGTCGTGGAGGTGACCGACGGCAGGGTCACCGCCGTGCGGCCCCGCCGCAGCGATGACGCCCGCCCGGAGGCCGAGCCTTACCTGCTGTTGCCGGCCCTGACCGACCTGCAGGTGAATGGCGGCGGCGGCGTGATGCTGAACTCCGAACCGACGCCGGAGGGGATGGCGGCGATCATCGCCGCGCACCGTGGCCTCGGCACGGGCTGGATCCTGCCGACGGTGATCACCGACGCGCCCGAGGTGCTGGCCCGAACGGTCGAGGCGGCGCTGGAGATGAAGGGCACGCCGGGCTTTCTCGGCCTGCACATCGAGGGCCCGCACATCGCCCCGGCGCGACGCGGCACGCACAAGGAAGCCTTCATCCGGCCGCTGGACGACACGACGATCCACCACTGCGAGCGGCTGCGGGCGGCCGGTATTCCCGTGTTGCTGACCCTGGCACCGGAGCGCACGGCCCCCGAGACCATCACCCGGCTCGCCGACCTTGGCGTCATCGTCTCGGCCGGCCACACGGAGGCGGACGCGGCAACAACGGACAGGGCGCTGGCAGCGGGGCTTTCCGCCTTCACGCACCTCTTCAATGCCATGCCGCCGATGACCTCCCGCGCGCCGGGGATCGTGGCGGCAGCGATCCGCTCGCGCGCCCATGTCGGGCTCATCGCCGACGGCATCCATGTCGACTGGCGCATGGCCCAGATCGCCTGCGCCGCCCGGTCAGAGAAGAACCTGACCTTCCTCGTCTCCGACGCCATGGCGACCGTGGGCGGGCCGGAGCATTTCACGCTCTATGGCCAGGACATCTTCGTCCGCGACGGAGCGCTGGTGAATGCGGAGGGCTCGCTGGCCGGCGCGCATATCGACATGGTGACGAGCCTTGCCAACGCGCATCACCACATCGGCCTGCCGCTGGCAGAGGCGATTGCCATGGCCACCGACGTGCCGCGCGCGGCGATGAACCTGCCGCCGCTCGGCATTGCAACTGGCCTGCCGGCGGGCGACCTTCTCGCCCTCGACGCCGCCTGGCAGCGCGTGCCGATCTGAGCGGGTCACGCCCTGCAAAAAGGCACGCGGGACGCTGCAAAGCCCCTTGCAACTTTGTCAGACATTGTTCAATCTTTGTCTGACAAAGACGCTTCCCTTGGAGGCGTGCAAGGGAAGGACGGACCGCGTGGCAGCAGGATCGCAACAGGAAACAGGGTCCCGTGCAGCGCTTGATGCGCTGATTGCCCTGATCGAGGCGCGGGGCCTTGGCGTCGGCGACCGTCTGCCGCCGGAGCTGGACCTGGCCGCTGCCCTCGGCTGTGGCCGCTCCACCATCCGGGAAATCCTGAAAAGCTGGGAGAACCTCGGCCTTGTCTCGCGCAACAAGGGCGCGGGCACCCGGATCACGGCGGAGATTTCCAACCAGTCGCTGCTGCTGCCGGTGACGGTCAAGATCGAGGCCGACAGCCTCTACCGGACCCTTGAGGTGCGCCGGCCGCTGGAGATCGAGGCCGCCCGGCTCGCCTGCCTGCGCGGCACCGACGAGGATCGCCGCCACATCGCCCAGCGCGCCAACGAGCTGCTGGCCGACTATCACGCCGGCCTCGACTGGCGCCCGGCCGACCACCGGTTTCACGCCGCGATCCACGCCGCCAGCCACAACCCGCTGTTCGCCCAGATCATCCGCCAGGTGCACAAGGCCTTCGACACGCTCTACGAGGCGCCTTTCGGGCGGCCGCACCTGGGGCAGAGCAGCATCCCGATCCACCGGGACCTGGCCGATGCGGTGATCGCCGGTGACGCCGCCAAGGCCGAGGAAATCATGGCCGCCATTCTGGACATCACGCACGAAGAGGCCCGCCGGGTCGTGGAGGACGGGCAATGAGTAACGATTTCACCACCCTCGAGACCCTGTTCGCCGCCGCCCACACCGGCCCCGGTGGCTCCGTGACCCCGCCGATCGTGCAGACGTCGCTGTTCACCTTCGGCAGCTATGCCGAGTTCGAGAACCGCATGGCCGGGCTCAGCGACGATCCGCTCTACACACGGGTGCAGAACCCGACCGTCTCTGCCTTCGAGGACATGATGGCGAAGGCAGAAGGCGGCGAGGCCGCCGTGGGCTTTGCCTCCGGCATGGGCGCGATCTCGGCGACGGTGCTGGCCTTCGTCAAGCCGGGCGACCGCATCGCCTGCGTCGAGCATGTCTATCCGGACGCCTACCGCCTGTTCGAGCGGATGCTCCGGCCCTTCGGTGTCGACATCACCTACCACCCGGTGGCGGAGTTCGAGGACAACCCGGATCTCCTGCGCGGCGCGGCCCTCGCCTATCTGGAGAGCCCGACGTCGGTGATGCTGCAGGCCATGAACCTGCCGAAGGTGGCGAGCCACGCCCGCAAGGCCGGCGTCCTGACGATGATCGACAATTCCTGGGCAACGCCGGTGTTCCAGCGCCCCATCGAGCTGGGCATCGACATCGTCGTCCACTCGGCGTCCAAATACATCGGCGGTCACTCCGACACCGTGGCCGGCGTCGTCATTGCCAGCAAGGCCAACATCGGCCACATCCGCGACCTGACCTTGCCGCTGCTCGGCGCAAAACTTGCGCCCTTCGAGGCCTTCCTGCTCCTGCGCGGGTTGCGCACCTTGCCGATCCGCATGCGCCAGCACCAGGCGGCGGCGAACCTCTTCGTTGACCGTCTGTCGGCGCTGCCGCAGGTACGGCGGGTCAATTCTCCCGGAGCCAATTCCGTGCCGGGCCTTGGCGGCCGCTCCGGGCTCCTCTCCATCGAGTTCGACGAGACGGTCGATATCCGCAAGCTCGCCGAGGGCCTGTCGCTGTTCCGTCTTGGCGTGTCCTGGGGCGGCTTCGAGAGCCTGATCCTGCCGGCCGGGATCAGCCTTGCCCAGTCCATGCCCTTCAATTCGATGCAGCGTTTCGGCGTGCCGCGCACCCTGGTGCGGCTCAGCCTCGGACTTGAGAACGAACAGGATCTTTGGGCCGATTTCCAGACGGCCCTGGAGAAGAGCGCCGCCTGAAGCGGCGCCAGATTGGGGAACTGGAGGACAATATGATGAAAAAGAGCGTGGGGCTCGCTGCCCTCGTCGGACTACTCATGTCCACTGCAGCCTATGCCGAGACCCTCAAACTGGTGGAAGTGATCACCAGCCCGGAGCGCACCGAGGTGCTGAAGGGCATGGTGGAGGAGTTCAAGAAGGCCAATCCCGGCACAGAGGTGGAGATCGTCTCGCTGCCCTGGGGCCAGGCCTTTGAAAAGCTGGCGACGATGGTGGCCGGTGGCGACATTCCCGATGTCGTCGAGATGCCGGACCGCTGGGCCGCGCTTTATGCCGGCTCCGGCCAGCTGATGAGCCTCGAGGACAACATTGCCAAGTGGCAGTACGGCGGCAACCTGACCCAGAAGACGCTCGACATGGGCCGTCTTGCTGGCGGCAAGGCCTACATGCTGCCCTACGGCTTCTATCTGCGGGCGATGTTCTACAACAAGAAGCTGCTCGCCGAGGCCGGCGTCGCCAACCCGCCGGCTACGATGGAGGAGTTCATGGCCGCCTCGGCGGCGGTCTCCAAGCTGCCGGGCAAGTCGGGCTACTGCCTGCGCGGCGGTCCGGGCGGCCTCAACGGCTGGATCATGATGGCTGCCACGATGAACGGCACCAACGAGTTCTTCACCGCCGATGGCAAGAGCCGCATCAACGAGCCGGGCTCTGTCGCCGGGCTCCAGTTCCTGATCGACATGTACCAGAAGGGCTATGCCCCGAAGGACTCCGTCAGCTGGGGCTTCAACGAGATCGTCGCCGGCTTCTACTCCGGCACCTGCGCCTTCCTCGACCAGGATCCGGACGCGCTGATCGCCGTACAGGAGCGCATGAAGCCGGAGGACTTTGCCGTGGCGCCGATGCCGCTTGGCTCCGCCGGCAAGGCTTTCCCGACCATCGGTTTCGCGGGCTGGTCGATC
Organism: Pannonibacter sp. XCT-53; assembly: GCF_009915765.1. NCBI lineage: Bacteria > Pseudomonadati > Pseudomonadota > Alphaproteobacteria > Hyphomicrobiales > Stappiaceae > Pannonibacter > Pannonibacter tanglangensis. Next base: position 16,134 of record NZ_JAABLQ010000002.1, on the reverse strand, counting down.
TTCAACACGACCAAGTCGCCGGACAAGGCCTGGGCGCTTGTTGCCGCCCTCTCTGCCCCGGACGCCAATGCCACCTGGGCCAAGCGTGTCGGCGTCATTCCGATCCACAAGGGCGCGGAACAGGATCCGTTCTTCCGCACGCCGCAGTTCGCCGGCTGGTTCGAGGAGCTGAACAGCGACAAGTACGTGCCGACGACGATGCCGACCTATCTGGAGCAGTTCGGATATTTCGCCGACTCCATCGCGCTGGAGACCAGCCAGCAGGCGCTGCTTGGCGACATGACCGCGCAGGAGCTGGCCGACGAATGGGCCGCGTTCCTCACCGAGGAGTACGGCAAGTGGAAGGCCAAGCAATGAGCGCCAGCGCGCGCCGCGTGCCCGGGGAAACCCGGGCACGCCCCAACTTCATCTGGCGCCACCTGATCGAGCCCTATCTCTACATCTCCCCGGCCCTCGTGCTGATCGCGCTGGTGATGGTGGTGCCGCTCGTCATCGGCCTGTCCTATGCCTTCCAGTCGGTGGTGCTGCTGCGGCCCTCGGCCGGCGGGTGGGTGGGGCTCGCGAATTTTGCGCAGCTGTGGGGCGATGCCCGGTTCTGGCGGGCGCTTAACAACACCTTCTGGTGGACTTTCGGCTCGCTGGTGTTCCAGTTCGCCTTCGGGCTCGGGCTGGCGCTGCTGCTCAACACGCAGTTTGCCGGCAAAAGACTGGTGCAGGCGCTGGTGTTCCTGCCCTGGGCCGTGCCGACCTTCCTCACCGCGCTGACCTGGTCGTGGCTGTTCAATCCGGTGATCGGCCCGCTGCCGCACTGGCTGGCCGCGCTCGGCATCCTGTCGGAGCCCTTCAACATCCTCGGCGATCCGGCGCTGGCCATGTGGGGACCGATCACGGCGAATGTCTGGTTCGGCATTCCCTTCTTCGCCATCACGCTTCTGGCGGCGCTGCAGTCGATCCCCGGAGAGCTGTATGAAGCCGCCGAGATCGACGGGGCGACGCCCTGGCAGGCCTTCGTCAAGATCACCCTGCCGTTCCTCGCGCCGATGATCGCCATCACCGTGATGCTGCGCACGATCTGGATCGCCAATTTCGCGGACCTGATCTTCGTGATGACCGGCGGAGGCCCGGCCAACTCGACGCAGATCCTATCGTCCTACATTTTCACCACGGCGTTCCGGAAGCTCGACTTCGGCTATGCCTCGGCGCTGGCCATTGCCCTGCTCAGCCTGCTGCTCGCCTATGCCGTCGTGCTGCTGGCGCTGCGCCGCCGCTTCGTGAGGATCTGAGCCCATGGCCCGCCGCACAGCCTCGCCCCTCCTCTCGACCGCCAGGTATCTGGCCCTGGCCGCCTATCTCGCCTTCGCGCTGTTTCCGCTCTACTGGCTGGTTAAGATCGCGATCACGCCGGACCAGCTGATCTTCACCGAAGGCACCCGGCTGTTCCCCTCGGAAACCAGCTTCGGCAACTTCGCCAAGGTCATCACCCAGACCGACTTCCTGGCCTATTTCGGCAACAGCCTGATCGTGTCGCTGGGCACTGCGGGCGTGACGACGCTGATCGCCGCCGGCGCCGGCTATGCCTTCTCGCGCTTCGACTTCGCCGGCAAGCGGGTGCTGGTGGGCATCATGCTGGTGACGCAGATGTTCCCGCTGCTGATGGTCATCGCGCCCATCTACAAGATGGTGGCGGCGCTCGGCATGCTGAACTCGCTGACCAGCCTCATCGTCGTCTACACCGCCTTCAACATCCCCTTCGCCACCTTCCTGATGCAGTCCTTCTTCGACGGCATCCCACGCGATCTGGAAGAAGCGGCGATGATCGACGGCTGCACCCGGTTCCAGGCGCTCAGGCGGATCATCGTGCCGCTGACCCTGCCCGGGCTTGGCGCGACGCTCGGCTTCGTCTTCACCGCCGCCTGGAGTGAACTCCTCTTCGCGCTGATGCTGATCAACTCCAACGATGCGATGACCTTCCCGGTCGGGCTGCTCACCTTCGTGTCGAAGTTCTCCGTCGACTGGGGACAGATGATGGCCGCCGGCGTGCTGGCGCTGGTGCCGTCCTGCCTCTTCTTCCTCTTCATCCAGCGTTACCTCGTGCAGGGCCTGACCTCAGGCGCCGTCAAGGGATAGGAGACGTCACATGGCCCGAATGGAACTGTCCTCTCTCGCCAAGCGCTATGGTCAGGTCGAGGTGCTGCGCGAGATTGACCTCACCATCGAGGACGGCGAGTTCGTCGTCCTTGTCGGCCCGTCGGGCTGTGGCAAGTCCACGCTGCTGCGGATGATCGCCGGGCTGGAGCCGATATCCGGCGGCGAGCTGCGCATCGACGGCCGGCGCGTCAACGAGACGGCCCCGCGCGACCGGGACATCGCCATGGTGTTCCAGTCCTATGCGCTCTACCCGCATATGGATGTGGCGCGGAACATGGGGTTCTCGCTGGAGATCCGCGGCAAACCTGAGGCCGAGCGGCGCCCGCGCGTCACTGCTGCTGCTTCGACCCTGTCGCTGGAGCCTCTGCTGGCGCGCCTGCCCAAGGCGCTCTCCGGCGGGCAGCGCCAGCGCGTCGCCATGGGCCGCGCCATCGTGCGCCAGCCCCGCGCCTTCCTGTTCGACGAGCCCCTGTCCAACCTCGATGCGGCCTTGCGCGTCGACATGCGGCTGGAGATCGCCCGGCTGCACAAGCGGCTGGCGGCGACGATGATCTATGTGACGCATGACCAGGTGGAGGCAATGACGCTGGCGGACCGGATCGTGGTGCTGAACGGCGGCGACGTGCAGCAGGTCGGCTCGCCGCTCGATCTCTACGACCGGCCGGCCAACCGGTTCGTCGCCCAGTTCATCGGCTCGCCGACCATGAACATCCTGCCTGTGACGCTGGATGACCGGGGACTGCCCCGTCTGGCCACCGGCGCGGCCGTGCCGCTTGACGGCCTTGCCCCGGAGGGCGTGGCCGGGCGGATCGCCGAGATCGGGCTGCGGCCCGAACATCTGGTGCCGGGTACGGCTGAAGGCGCACTGGTCAGCGGCACGGCGGATCTGGTCGAGCATCTGGGCTCGGACACCAATGTCTATGTCCGGACAGAGGACTATGGCACGCTGGTGTTGCGCGTGCATGGCCATCACCCGGTGCGCTCCGGCGACGCGCTGCATCTGCACGCAAGACCCGGCACCGTGCAAGCCTTTGACCACAATGGCCTGGCCTTGCCGCGCCGGAGCCGCTGAGACCCGGGCGCACGGAGCCGAAACACGGACGGCCGCCTGCGGCGGCCTGTGCCTGAAGGGGTGGAAGGCCGCCTGCGGCGGCCTGTGCCAGACGGGTTGGAAGGCCGCCTGCGGCGGCCTGTGCCAGACGGGTTGGAAGGCCGCCTGCGGCGGCCTGTGCCAGACGGGTTGGAAGGCCGCCTGCGGCGGCCTTCCGGGGGGCACGCGGAGGATGGGGCTCCGCGTCAGGTGGTGCTGGCCGGAACCCCGTCCGATGCCGCCAGCTTCGAGGCGTTCATCTTGCGATAGATGAAGAAGTACAGGCGGATGTACTGGCCAATCAGGATCGCGTTGATGATCGTGCCTTCGCGGATGAACTTCACTTCGCCCAGGAACGCCAGGCCGATGCAGGCCGAGGTCAGCAGCAGGGTGCAGTCGAAGCCGGTCTTGATGTTGCCCCACTTCCAGCCGGTGCGCTTGCAGATGGTGTTGACGAACATGTCCACCGGCATCAGCACCAGATTGGCGCGGATCATCAGGAACAGGCCGAAGGCCAGAGCCGCATCGGCGAACACCAGCAGCGCCACCTTGGCCTGGTAAAGCTCCAGCTTGATGAACTCGGTCATCATCAGGTTCAGATCGAGGAACACCGCCAGCACGAAGGCGGGCACCAGCGAGAAGAACGCCGTGATCTTGAAGTCCTTCGGCATGACCAGATAGGTCAGCGCCAGCATGATCAGCTCAAGGATGAAATTGTAGGTGCCCTGCGTCAGCGGCGGAAACACCAGCGTCATGGTGCGCGTCAGGCTCGACTGCGGCGAGATGCCGATGCCGGCGCGGATCGCGAGGCTCACGCCGAAGGTCAGGATGTAGATGCCGACCACATACATGATCCAGCGCCGGGTGAGACTGCCGGTGTCGAGAACATCGGCCTCGCCGGGTTTGTGTGCCATGCTTTTCCTCCCAGTTCCTGTCCGGACCGCCTGAGCAACGGGCCGGACCCTCCTTGTTGATGTCTGCGGATGCGGGGCCGGGACCGGTGGGTCCGTCATGCAGCCGCGCCGCGTTCCCCGCCAGCGGGAGCTGCCGCCCCCGCCGGGATTTCGGTGCAAAAGACCGCCGGACGCCTCCTCCGCCGACCGGCGAGCCTGAAGGTCCGGTTCACGCCATGAAGCGGAAGCGGTGCAGCGAGATGAACAGGCTGAGCAGCTTGTTGACGACCGGCTCGCCCTCGTTGCGGTTGCCCATCTCCTCCAGCGCCGCGTCGATGGCGCCGGCAGCAGCGGTGAGCTCGGCGACGGTCATGTTGGCCATGACGCCATAGATCTCGAGCGGCATGACGGCCTTCTGCTGCAGGTTCTCGGTGACCACGCAGGCGCCGGAATAGCCGTCGACCTGCTTCAGGCAATGGCACATTTCCGCGCTGTCGTTGCCGATGGCGACGAAATAGGGCTTGGGTGCCGGCCAGAAGGTCGCCACTGCTCCACGGTCGATGCGCACGCCCTTGAACAGGCCGTTGACCACATGCCGCTCGCCCCTGGGGTAACGCTGCACGACCGAGATGCGGCTGTAACGGACGCCGTCCAGCTCGGGCACGACCTGGCCATCACGATAGGGCACCCAGACTTCCTGGAAGAACCGGGCGTGGCCGCGACCGTAGACATCGAACAGATAGACCTTGGCCTGCGTGCCGTCGGCCGAGATCTCCAGCGGCACGATGTCGAGCTGCTCCGCCCGGAGCGTGTCGAGCCCCGGAACCCCGGCCTTGCACATGCCCGAGTAGTCGATCTCGGCATTCTTCAGCAGCTTGCGGTCCTTCGCGACCAGCTCGCCGTCCTTGAACACGTAGCGGGGATTGATGCGCGACAGGCTGTCGGTCAGCACGATGTCGGCGAACTTGCCGGGCGTCAGCGAGCCGATCTGGTCCTCCATGTGGAAGGAGCGGGCGGTGTTGTAGGTGGCCATCTTGATGGCATGGATCGGGTTGATGCCCATGTCGGCGCAGACCCCGATGATCCAGTCCATGTGGCCCGACTTCAGCAGCCGCTCGACCGAGATGTTGTCGGTGCAGAGCATGAAGTTGTCCGTCGGCCACTTGCGGTCGACGATGGCGCGCAGCAGCACCTTGATCACTTCTGCGGAGCCGACGCCGAACTTGATGTGGGTCGGGAAGCCGTAGCGGATCGACTTCTCGATGTCGTCCTCGTTCCAGACGTCGTGGTTGTTGGAGACGCCGATCGCCGGCAGGTAGTTCAGCACCATGTCGGACAGGGCAGTGACACCCCAGTGGCCGTTCATGAAACCGCCCTTGGCCCGCACCCAGGCCGCCTTGCGGAAGTCGTCGTCGTCGCCCGAGGAATAGGTGAAATGCTCGAACTCGCCGAGGCCGATCACCGGTTCCATCTGCAGCACCGCCTGGGTGACATGGGCGGCCGTCTTCTTGCCCGGGGCAAAGGCGAACAGGCGGTAGGGCAGCTTGTCATGGTCCTTGAACAGGGCCGTTGCCGCCTCGACGCCTTCCTCGCCGGCCGCGCTCAGGAGGTCGAGGCACTCGGCATAGATCGTTGTGGTGCCGCAGGGCACCATCGCCTCCGCCAGCGCCGTCGGATGGGCCAGCTGCGATTCGAAATGGATGTGGGCGTCGATCAGGCCCGGAATGGCGTAGAGCCCCTCGCCGTCGAAAACCTCGCGCACCTTGAGGATGCTTTCGTCCGGCGACAGCGCCACGATGCGCTTGTCATGCACCAGGATGGAGCCCTGATAGACGGTCTCGCCATGCACATCGAGGATGTTGAGGTTCTTGATGAGCAGATCCGCCTCGGCCCTGCCATGCAGGATGTCGAAAATGGTGCGGACCTTGGCGTAGTGCTGCGTTTCCAGGGCGTTCACGGCGGACCTCCGGTCGGTGGTGTGTGGGCACGGAGAGAACCGGGCTTCGGGCAGACGGGCTCCTTCCGCCGGACAGGGCCCGGCAGCCGGACATGTTCCGTCGCCGAACCCGCCCCGACGGGCGGTCAGCCGGACGGATCCCGATGACCTGAATGATCCTCCCCCAGGCGGGCCGCTGTGTGCCGGCGCGCCGTCGCCGTCATAAAAGAAGATTGCACCGCTTCCTGAAAGCAGTATTTTCTGCGCGGAGCGTTCGCTTTTTCAGAACGCAAAAGGAGGCGACATGCTGCACTCGCGGGTCCTGCGCTACATCGACGAAGTGGCCCGCAGCGGGTCGATCCGCGCGGCGGCCGACCGGCTGAACGTGGCGGCATCGGCCATCAACAAGCATGTGCTGCAGCTGGAGCAAGTGATCGGCGCGCCGCTGTTCGAGCGCCTGCCGCGCGGCCTGCGCCTGACACCGGCCGGCGAGATCCTCCTTGCCCACATCCGGCGCACCCTGCGCGAGTACAGCGAGGTGGAAGCGGAAATCCGTGACCTGACGACGCTGGAGAGCGGCGAGGTGATCGTGGCGACGATGAACGGGCTGGCCGGCGGCATCGTGCCGAAGGCGGCCGCGCTGTTCGCCGGCCGTCACCCGCGCATCCGCATCACGATCCGGGTGATGGCCCGCACGGACATCGTTGCGGCCGTGGCGGCGGGCGAGGCCGATCTGGGCCTTGCCTTCAACCTTCCGGCCCATGCGGCGCTGGAAACGGTGGCCGCCTTTGATGCCAGGCTTGGTGCCGTGGTCTCGCCGGCCCACCCTCTCGCCGGGCAGGACAGCGTAACGCTGGCAGCCTGCCTCGCCCATCCGCTGATCTTCCCGGACCGCCGGATGGTGATGCACGACCTGATTGCCGGCAGCTTCACCGCCGCCGGCCTGACCGCCGAGCCGGCCTTCCAGACGAACTCCATCGAGGCCATGAAGCAGATCGCGGCCAGCGGCGACGGCATCGTCTTTCTCAGCCGCTTCGACGTGGCCGAGGACATCCGGCGCGGACTGCTGGTCCACCTGCCGGTGCGCGACGGCGACTTCGCCTGGAACGTGCTCCATGTCGTCTGCCGTGAACGCCGTGTCCGCGGGCTCGGCGTGGAAATGTTCTGCGGCGACCTTGTCCGGGTGGTGGGCCTGGTGTGAGGCAGCGCCCTGCACCCGCCCCTGTGTCTCGCCCCTGTGCCTCGCCCCTCCGCCCCGCCCCTGCGGCGGGCCATGCCGGCACTTGGCCGGCACCGTCAGAAACTGCACATTCAGTCAAGTTTCAGCCTGTTCAAGTTACTTGAACTTCATTGCAAGCCTCTTTACCGTGCGGGATGTACCTGCCGCAGCGCTCGCTCGTCAGGTGCTGGGGGAGGGTCACGGGCATGGCGCGCCATCGCTTGCTCACGCGCGTTGCACCGCACGTTCCCTCATCGGAGGGGAAGTGAATTCGTGCGTTACAAGCGGAGGGAGCCACACCATGAAGACGACCAGGCGACAATTTCTCGCGGGCACGGCGGCGATCGGCGTCGCGGGAGCCATCGGCGCGCCCAACCTGTTCTCGCAGGCCTTTGCACAGGCCTCCAACACGCTGGTCTTTGCGGCCGCCGGCACGGTGACGGGCTCGTGGGACCCGAGCTCGCACACGGTCGCGCCCCAGATCACGGCGGAGGGCTTCCTGTTCGGCCGGCTGACCCGCTGCCCGATGACACCCGAGAATCCGGGCGAAATCCTGCCTGATCTCGCGGTGTCGTGGAGCCAGGTCGACGCGCACACGCTCGAGTACAAGCTGCGCGCCGGCGTCACCTTCCATGACGGCCAGCCGTTCACCGCAAGGGACGTGAAGGCGACCTACGAATACGCCTCCGACCCGAGCCGCCCGGCTTCGGCCTGGTATCCGGGCCGCGTCGATGTCGAGGTCGTCGACGATCTCACCGTGCGGCTGTCCACCAAGGCGCACGGCTATCCTGCGCTGAACTTCTGGTATGTGTCCTCGTTCCTGCCGATCCTGTGCGCGGACGACGTCGCCAACCCGGAGAAGCTGAAGCAGCGCCCGAACGGCACCGGCCCGTTCAAGTATGTCAGCACCACCGGCGACCAGATCAACTTCCAGGCCTTCGACGGCTATCACGGCGGCAAGCCGGCGATCGAGAACCTGGTCTGGGCCTATGTGCCGGACGCCAACACCCGCGTGCTCGGCCTGCTGAACGGCCAGTACCACCTGACCGAACGCCTCGAGCCCGAGCAGTATGTCTCGCTGTCGAAGGAAGCCGGCATCAAGACCGACCGCTCGCTGTCCAGCGAGAACAAGTACCTGCACTTCCGCTGCAACAAGCCGCCGTTCGACGATGTGCGCGTGCGCCTCGCCGCTTTCCACTCGATCGACCGCGATCAGGTTCTCGCCATTGTCGGCGAGGCAGGCCAGGCGTCCAACTGCCACCTGTCGCCGGTGAAGTTCGGCTTCACCGACGTCGAGGGCTACCCGGAATACAACCCGGAGAAGGCGCAGGCGCTGCTGGCCGAGGCCGGCTACCCGAACGGCCAGGGCCTGCCGGAAATCGAGTACATCACCTCGGTCGGCTTCTATCCGAAGACGCGCGAATACGGCGAGCTCATCTCGGCGATGCTGCAGGAGCAGGGCTTCCCGGTGAAGCTCACCACGCTGGAGCCCGCCGCCTGGGAAGAGCAGCTCTACCGCCGCGCCGACGGCCAGGGGCCCGGCCATATCGTCGATGTCGGCTGGCTCACCGGGTCGCCGGAGCCTGATCTGGTGCTGCGCCCGAACTACCATTCGAGCTTCGCGCTGATCAACGGCATCAACGATGCCGAAATTGATGCCTCGCTCGACAAGCAGCGCAATGCCCTGACGCAGGACGAGCGCCTGAAGGTGCTGCAGACCGAAACGCTGCCGCTGATCGCCGCCAAGGCACCGAGCATCTCCCTGTTCTCGAGCGTGTTCCTGCGCGCCATGAGCAGCAAGCTCGACGGCGTGACGTTCTTCCCGAACGGGCCGGTCGACCTGAGCAAGGCGACCCTTTCCTGAGCCTGTCTCTCGCCAGACAGCGGACTGCCGGCCGGATCATCCGGCCGGCAGCATACCCCGTCGTGTCCGTTTCAGGCCCCGGCCCTGCCAGGAACCCCGTCTATGGCATTTGCAATCGAGTTCTTCGTCAGGCGCCTGAGCCAGGGACTGCTGATCGTCCTGCTCGTTGCCTTCGTCATCTTCACGCTGCTGCGCATCGCGCCGGGTGACCCGATCCGCATCATTCTCGGACCAATGGCGACGGCGACGGCCATGGAGGAGACGGCGCGCGAACTTGGCCTGCGCGACCCCATTCCCGTGCAGTTCGGCCGCTTCATCGTGCAGGTCGCCAGCGGCGACTTCGGCCACTCCTTCATTCGCGGCAAGCAGGGCGGGGCGAGCGGCGGCTCTCAGGACGGCGCGCCGGACCTGTCGCAGCGCGCCCCGGTGATGGACCTCATCCTCACCGCCTTGCCCTACACGCTGATCCTCGCCAGCCTCGGCCTTGTCTTCGCCTTCCTAATCGCCATCCCGATCGGGCTCGCCGCCGGCCTCAATGCCGGACGATGGCAACAGAAGCTCGGGCTCTATATCTCGTCCTTCTTCGTCTCGCTGCCCAACATCTGGGTCGGGGTGGTGCTGATCTACCTGCTGTCGGCGAAATCCGGGCTGCTTCCGGCCATCGGCTATCGCGGCATCGCCTATGCGATCATCCCGGCCATCGTCGTGGCCATCGAGATGTCGCCGGTCCTGATCCGCGCCATCGCCGTGTCGATCGCCGCGAACGTGCAGGAAGGCTATTTCAACGTCGGCCAGGTGCGCGGCATCCCGCGCAGCAAGATGATCTACCGGCACGTGGTCCGCAACGCAGCCGTGCCGCTCCTCAATGTCTTCAGCGCGCAGATGATCGGCATGCTGCTCGGCGGCCTGTTCGTGGTCGAATACATCTTCTCGTTCCCGGGCATCGGGCTGCTGACCATCAACGCCGTGTTCCAGCGGGATTTCCCGATCATCCAGGCGGTTGCCATCCTCGCCAGCGCCGTCCTGGTGCTGATCAACATCCTCGTCGACTTCGCCTCGACGACGATCGACCGCCGCCTGAAGTTCTGAGGACCCCGGATGACTGACATCGCTCTCTCTGCCCGGCCCCGCAGCCGTTCGGTCGCCCACCGCATCCTTGCCGGCGCCTGGGCGACGACCGAGATGAAGGTGGCCTTCTTCATCTTCGCAGCCCTCGCCGTGCTGACCGTGGTCGCCCCGTTCGTCATCGACGCGTCGGCCACGAAGATCACGGTGGCCGACCGCTTCCTGCCGCCAATCTTCATGGAGGGCGGGCGCTATCCCTATCTGCTCGGCACCGACCAGCTCGGCCGCGACCTGCTGCTGCGCTCGCTGATCGGCCTGCGCAACGCCTTCGCCATCGGCATCGTCTCGGTGGTCATCATGTTCGTGATCGGCTGCGCCATCGGCATCTACTCCGGCTATCGCGGCGGCTGGGTCGATGTGGTGCTGATGCGCATCACCGACGTGCAGATGTCGATCCCGGTGGTCATCCTCGCCATCACCATCCTCGGCATGTCGCGGCCGAACGCCTTCACGGTGATCGCCGTTCTGGTGCTTGCCAGCTGGCCTGCCTACGCCCGTGTCGCGCGCTCGGTCACGCTCGCCGAGCGTCAGAAGGAGTATGTGCGCGCGGCGAAGATCCTCGGCGCATCGGACCTGCGGATCATGGCGCTGCACATTGCCCCGTCGATCCTGCCGTCGATTGCCTTCGTTGCCGTGCTGGACATCGCGCGGATGATGATCTTCGAGGCGATCTTCGGCTTCATCGGCATCGGCATCCAGCCGCCGACGCCGACCTTCGGCACGATCATCTCGGCCGGCACCCAGTATCTGCTCAACGCCTGGTGGATCACCATCGTGCCGGGCTTCCTGCTCGCCCTCGCCCTCACCAGCCTCAACCTGATGGGCGGCGTGCTCGAGCGCTCGCGCAACCTCGTGCTCCAGGGACAACTGTGATGGCGACCGAACCAATCATGCGGGTGGAGAGCCTGTCGGTCGTGCTCGACAGCGCGGCCGGATCCCGCCCGATCCTCTCCGATGTCAGCTTCGACGTGGCGCCGCGCTCCGTGCTCGGCATCATCGGCGAAAGCGGCTCGGGCAAGACGGTGCTCTCGAACGCGCTGATCAACTGGATCCACAAGCCGCTGCGCCTGACTTCCGGCCGCGTCCTCTATCAGGGCCGCGACCTTCTCGCCCTGCCGGAACAGGCGATGGCGAACCTGCGCGGCCGCGAGATCGCCTATATCGGCGCGAACCCGACCATCGCGCTCGATCCGACCATTCCGGTCGGCCACCAGATCGTCGAGAAACTCAAGGAAGTCGAGCCCGGCATCTCCGAGGCGGATGCCCGCAAGCGCGTCATCGACACGCTCGACGCGGTGCGCATCCCCTCGGCCGTTCGCCGGTTCGACGAGTACCCGTTCCAGTTCTCCGGCGGCATGATGCAGCGGGCGATGATCGTCGACGCGCTGGTGTCCAATCCGAAGCTCCTGATCGCCGACAACATCACCCAGCCGCTGGACGTGACGGTGGCGGCGCAGATCATCCGGCTGCTGCGCGACCTGCAGAGCGCCTTCGAGACGTCGATCGTCTTCATCTCCTCGTCGCTCGGCGTCGTCACCGACACGGCCGACGATGTCATCGTCATCAATGCCGGCCGCATCGTCGAACGGCAGCCGGCAGCACGCCTCACGGCCGCGCCGGAGCATGCCTACACCCGTGAGCTGATCGCCAAGGTGCCCCGGCTGTGGGCCGAGGCCGAAACCCCGGAACCGAGCCCGGGCAACGACATCGTGCTGGAAGTGCGCGACGTCGAGCGCACCTATGTCGTGCGCGACCGCACCCGGCTCTTCGGCGAGAACCGCGTGCGCGCCGTGCGCGGCGTCAGCTTCGATGTGCGGCGCGGCGAGAGCTTCGGCCTGATCGGGGAATCGGGCTGCGGCAAGTCCACCCTGTCCCGGCTCCTGTCCTCCATCGAGCAGCCGGACAAGGGCTCGATCAAGGTCGAGGGCCGCGACATTGCCGGGCTGAAGGGCACGCCGCTGCTGGAGATGCGGCGGCGGTTCCAGCTGCTGCTGCAGGACCCCTACAACGCCATCCCCGCCCATGCCTCGATCGGCCGCACCATCGAGGAGCCCTTGCGCATCCACGGGCTGGCGCGCGGCACGGCGCTGAAACAGCGCGTGCGCGACGTGATGACCGAAGTGGGACTGTCACCGGATCTCTATGACAACCTGCCGGTGGGGCTGTCGGCCGGCCAGCGCCAGCGCATCAACATTGCCCGCGCCCTGATCCTGGAACCAAGCCTGATGATCCTGGACGAGACGCTGTCGGCGCTCGACCAGGTGGAGCAGGCGCGGCTTCTCGCCCTGTTCGAGACGCTGCAGAAGCGCCACGGCATCACGTATCTCTACATCTCGCATGATCTTGCCATGGTGCGGCGCGTCTGTGCCCGCATCGGCGTGATGTATCTCGGCCGCATCGTCGAGCTTGCCGACAATCACACGATCTTCGAGAACCCTGCCCATCCCTATACCCGCACGTTGCTGAGCTCCGTCCTGACGGTCGAGCCCAAGCCTTTCCTGCCGGAGACCTACCTGATGGAAGGCGAGCCGCCGGATCCGATCCATATCCCGGCCGGCTGCACGTTCCGCACGCGGTGCCCGTTCGCCTCCGCCCGCTGTGCGACCGAGGACCCGCATCTTGTTGCCACTGCCGAGGGCAACGGGGCGGCCTGCCATCTCGAGCCCGGTCACCTGCCGCCGTCCTCCCTGCTGCCCGCCCCCGCCGGGCGCACCGCCGCCTGCCTCGAGACGTGACCATGACCCGAGAAACCCCGGATCCGACCCGCTTCCTCACCGAGCGTCTCCCGATCTACCGGGACTGGCGCCAGCATCTGCACCGCCACCCGGAGACGGCCTTCGCCGAGCATGAGACCGCCGCCTTCGTCGCCGGACGGTTGCGCGACATGGGGCTCGAGGTGGCCGAAGGCCTGGCGGGCACCGGCCTTGTCGCCACGCTGCGGGGCACCGGGCCGGGCCGCACGATCGGCCTGCGCGCCGACATGGACGCGCTGCCGATCCCCGAGACGGGCACCGTGCCCTGGCGGTCGCTCCGGCCCGGGGTCTCGCATGCCTGCGGCCATGATGGCCACATGACGATGCTTCTGGCCGCCGCCGACTATCTGAGCCGCCAGGCAGGTCTGGCCGGCACCATCCACTTCGTGTTCCAGCCGGCGGAAGAGGCCGCGGGCGGCGGGCAGAAGATGGTCGAGGACGGCCTCTTCGACCGCTATCCGATGGACAGCATCTTCGGGCTGCACAACTGGCCGGGCCTGCCGCTGGGCCAGGTCGCCGTGCGGCCGGGTGCCATGATGGCGGCGATGGACCTGTTTTCCTTCCGGATCCGGGCGCGGGGCGTGCATGCGGCCATGCCGCATCTCGGCACGGATTCCATCGTCGCGGCCGGCGCGCTGGCCGGAAGCCTGCAGAACATCGTCTCGCGCGCCATCGACCCGCACCATCCGCTGGTGCTGTCACTGACCCAGATCCATGGCGGCCAGTCGCTCAATGCCCTGCCCGACCAGGTCGACCTGCAGGGAACGTTGCGCTACTTCGACGACACGGCCGGCGCCATCGCCCACCGGCGCATGCGCGAGATCGCCGAGGGCATCGCCCGCAGCCACGACGTGGCCATCGATCTCGACATCAAGCCGGCCTATCCGGTGACGCTGAACGAGACAACCGCCACGGCGACGATGGTCAGGGCCGCCCGGCGGCTGCCCGGTGGTCTGGACATTGTCGAGCAGTTCACCCCAAGCACGGCGTCGGAAGACTTCGCCTTCATGCTGCAGGCCCGGCCCGGCGCCTATGCCTGGATCGGCAACGGCCGCGACACGGCGCTGCACAATCCCGACTTCGACTTCAACGACGACCTGATCCCGATCGGCGCACGCTACTGGATCGAGGTCGCCAGCGAGGCACTGGACGCCCCAGGTGCCGGCACACGCACCTGACCCAACCCGGTTCAAGGAGACAGGACATGAGACTTTCCGGCAAGCGAGCCCTCCTCATCGGTGCAGCGACCGGCATCGGCCGGGCCACGGCCATCGAGTTCGCCCGCAACGGCGCAAGCCAGGTGATCGCGGACATCAACAAGGACGCGGCCGAAGACTGCGCGGCGCTGTGCCGCGCGGCCGGCGGCGCGGCCATCGCGCTCCAGTGCGACGTCCGCGACGAGGCCTCGGTGCGGTCCGTCGTCGAGACGGCCGGAGCGACCCTCGGCGGGCTCGACACGCTGGTCTATCTGGCCGGCCTGCAGCGCACCGGGCTGATCGAACAGTTCGATGCGGAGACCTGGGACGCGATCTTCGACGTCAATGCCCGCGGCACGTTCTTTGCCGCCAAATATGCAGGTCCGGCGATCGCGCGGGCGGGCGGTGGCGCCATCATAACCACCTCGTCGCTGGCGGGTCTGCGCGGCGCTGCCGGCATGGCGTCCTATGCCGCGGCCAAGGGCGCGGTGATCGCCTTCACGGTGGCGCTTGCGCAGGAGCTGGCCCCGCACAACATCCGCGTCAACTCGGTGCTGCCGGGCTGGATCGACACGCCGTTCAACGCCCCTGCCATCGACCTGATGGGCGGTGTCGAGGCCCATGCCGAGATCGTGCGCCGCGTCGTGCCGCTCGGCCGGCAGGGCACGCCGGAAGATGTGGCGCCGATCTATGTCTTCCTCGCCTCGGAGGAAGCGCGCTACATCACGGCAAAATCGATGATGGTCGACGGCGGCATGGCGCACTGAGGTGGGCACAAGCCCGGGGAAAGCGGCAGCGACCTCGCGTAAGGGCAGTTGCGCCGCCGCGCGCATCTGCGCTTATATCGCGGCCTGTGGCAGCCCGGGGCGACACCGGCTCGGGCCGCCGCTGGACGTGAAGGCGGCGCAGCGGCGCGCCGGGCATCATCATCTCCGCAAGGGGACAGGGGCATGACACGAAGCAAGGCGGCTTCAGCGGTGGATCTCGACGACGCGCGCCGCAATCTGGGCATCAAGCTCAGGCTGGCGCGCCAGACCAAGGGCTTTACGCTGAAGGAGCTTGCCGAGCGCGGCGACTGTTCCGAGAGCCTGCTGTCAAAGATCGAGAACGGCAAGGTGATGCCGTCGCTGCCGCTGGTGCACCGGCTGGTGCATGCGCTCGAGACCAACATCTCGTGGCTGTTCGAGGAGCAGGGCCCGCAGGACAACGTGGTGTTCCGCAAGGGGCAACGCCCGTTCATCTCGCTCGAGGGGAGCACCGGGCACACCACCGGCGTCATGCTCGAGCGGATTATTCCCTACAAGGAGGGCCACCTCCTGCAATGCAACATCCATCATCTCGAGGTCGGCGGCCGCTCCGGCGGCTCCATCACCCATGAAGGCGAGGAAGTCGGCTACGTGCTCGCAGGCCAGGTGGCCCTCGATCTCAACGACCAGACCTATGCACTCGAGGCCGGTGACGGGTTCTGCTTCCGCTCCAACATCCCGCATTCCTACCGCAACATCGGCAGCGAACCGGCCAGCATCCTGTGGGTCTGCACACCGCCGACGTTCTGAGGCGCGCCACGGGTCCGGACTGGACATGAGGGGATGCAGCGGCTGTGGTTATCCGCGGGCGGTCATGTGCGCGGGGGCGTTCGGCACTGGCCTTGAGACGATGTGTCAGGGTCTGCGAAGCGGTCTCGTCCAGGGTGGTTTCTGCCGGCTGTGTGTCTTTGTTTGCCGTTTTGGTGCGTGTGCCGGCCCTGGCGCCTCCGCGCGGACTGGGAGGCAGGTGTCTGGCGCAACCGGACCAGAACGGTCAGGCTTTCAGGGCGCCTTTCGCGAGCTGCCTGTTTGGTGATCTTTGTTTCCGCGCTGGCCCCTGTCTCCCTTCGCCCCTTTTATGTTCACTTTTTGTTCTCTTTCACA